>JAJRZP010000091.1 GCA_024275195.1 Chloroflexota bacterium
CGCAACCGCGACTGCCTCGGGAATTCCTCAATACGGTCGTTCGTTGGAGATCGTCTCGATGCGAGCCGCGGTCGAAGACATCGGCGATATCAACACCAACATACATATCAACACATCATGGGTTCCGCTCGCAAACGAAGACCGGATGCGGGCAGATGAAGCCGTCTTTGCCGCAGTTGAAACGCATCTTGGTGATCTTGTGCTGAATTCGACACGTCTAACGAAGAGTCGTGCTCACTGGTGGGGCAGGTTCAACGAAGGGTTGAGGACCGATGACCTCGCTTCACAAAGCGCGTTTCAGTACATCGAACATCTGGACGATCACGTCAACTATGTCGCTGGCGTGGCTCCAACAAGCGAGACCACCTTGATAGGGGGCGAAGCTGCGATTGAGGTGGCAGTGATCCGGGATCGTGCAGCGCTGTTACAGATCTCAGTCGGTGATGTGATCGATTCGCAGCCGGTAGATCGAGGTGTGGGGCTGGTACGTGCCATAGTGACCGGGATATTCGAGCAAACCGATCCGGATGAGGTGTTCTGGCTCGAACTCGGAGAAGCTTATCTCTCACCTGCCGTCGAGGGGCGCGAGCAGCCTTTGATAATGGCGCTGACCAGCGAATCGATGTTCACGGTAGTAGCTGAAGCGAATGCAGGACTACCGGCATCGTACGACTGGTTTCTCTATACAGACCAATCGCTGATGTCCGAGATGTCGGTTGCCGAACTTGAGTCTGCATTCGGCAACCTGACTGCACAACTCGAAGATACGGTGGCTCGCCCGTTTGTCATATCGCAGATGATACCAACTATCGCAACTCTGAAGGAACGAGCCCTTTTCGGAAGCATTCCGCTGCTCCTGATGGCACTTCTCGTGCTTGCATGTGTCGCCTCCTACCTGATTATGGCGGCGGGTTTACTTGGTCGCCGCCGTGTTTCTGGATACACGATGCTCCAGAGCCGCGGTTTCGATATGAAACAGCAATTTGGCACTCACATCGCCGAGGCAAGTCTTATCGCCTTTCCCGCCGCGCTCCTGGCACCGCTGGTATCGGCAGCCGTTGTCGGCATCATCGGCTATCTGCCTGTGTACAGCGTGGTAACAGGCGGCAGGCCGTTGCCGGTAGAGCTTTCGTTATCGGCGTGGATATGGTCGTTCAGTGCTGCGGTCGGAACGGTACTGGTAGTGACGGTAGCATCATCATTCTGGGATAGATCGACTCTAGCAGTTTCTCGTTCATCTGATGAGCGCCCTGTAGATGCGCCATGGTTCCAGAGGTTCTACATCGACGCCCTGCTTGTTGTTCTAAGCGGAATCGTTTGGTGGGAGGTCGGTGCCAGAAGTAGTGCTGTGATCTCAGAGCGCGAGGGTGACTTCTCACCGGACATGAGCCTGCTGGCGGCCCCCGTTCTCATAGTGACTGCCAGTTCGCTCGTGGCATTGCGCCTTTTTCCGATCATTACCCGCGCTCTCGCTCGAATCGGTCTTAAATCAAGCTCCACCGCTCTCGGGTTAGGGCTCTCCAGTGCTGCAAGGCGACCATTTTTTCACGGCTGGCCGATGCTGGCGTTTGCGCTTGCTATCGGGACAGGAATCATGGCGGGTTCGGTGGTTTCCACACTCGAACGCTCGGCGAGAGAGCAGGTTTTATACAGCACAGGGGCCGATCTTCACGTTACGACTACCGGTTCGAGAGGTCAGGTTGGGCGCGAGGAACTCGAAGAAGTACGGAGCATGGATTCAATCGACGTAGCGACGCCCGCTCTCAGAACCGGAGCAATTGTCGGAACGACCTCAACCGGGACATTGTTTACGCTTCTGGCGATTGATCCGGTCGATTTTCAGCAGGTTACGTGGTTTCGAGACGATTTCACTGAGTCTGACGTCGCCATACATCAACTGGTCGATCGACTGGCAGTACGCGTGATGCCTGAACCGATCGAGCTACCTTCAGACACGTCACAAATATCGATCTGGGCAAAATCCGAACCTGCCACTCCCAATCACGAGCTATGGATAGTTGTAAAAGACGGTATTGGCGATACTCACACAATCAATATGGGTCGTGTCGAAGGTGGCTGGTTCAACGCATCGGCAAACGTTTCGAAATTTCCAGAGCCGATTGAGGTCACTTCGATACAAACGTTCTTAGAGGTCGGTCCAGACAGTGCCCCGCCGACTGACCTGTTCATCGACGACCTCACTGTGACCACATCTGATGGATCTACCCGGCTCATACTGGACTTCAACACGCCCGAGCTCTGGGTTGGCCTTCCGACTGCTGAGGGGGTAGACACAGGATTCTCGATAACGACTGAGCGTGAAGTTGTTTCAGGGCGGACTGGCAACGATGCTGGAAACGGCGTTGGGCTGATCTCGCTCGGGAGAGGGTCGAATCAGGGTGTTAGGGGCATATATAGAAGAGCCGTTGACCGACCTATTCCGATCATTGCCAGCGAGATGTTCATGTCGGAGACGAATGCCGGGATTCGACGACCGTTCATGATTAACGTTCAGGGTGGATTGGTTCCTGTGGAGGTGATCGACACGGTCAGGTACTTCCCAACCCTCGATCCCGAGCGTCGGCCATTTGTAGTTGCCGATATCGATGCGATAACCGATTTTGTCGAGCTGAGAGGACGCAAGGATGTCATACCGAACGAGCTTTTTGCGAGCCTGAAGCCATCTGACATTCCGAATGAAACAATCACTAAAAATGTACGAAGTGTATTCAGGCTGGCACGCATAGTTTCACGCGTCCAGCAGATCAACAGCACGTTCGTCGACCCGATTGCAGTAGCGGGTTGGCGGGGGATGAGCATCGTTGCCACGATCATCGCCGGGCTGGTAGTGCTGATGGCATACGGGGTGTTTCTTGCTGCCTACTCGCTGCGTACGAGAGGTGATTCGGCTTTGATACTTGCACTGGGGGCCAGCACACGGGACTACTGGGTAAGCATTGTTTCCGAACTTTTTCCGGCGATTCTGGTCGGAACACTTGTTGGGCTTGGGACCGGGTTCGCCGTTAGCTCACTGATGGTCGGATCGTTGGCACATACCGGAACTGGGGAGCAATTATTACCGCCTTTCATATTGCAAACCAACTGGATGCTTCCTCTGGTTACAATTGCGGCGATACTGACCATTGTTCTGGCTGGAGTGATTAACTCCGTCAGATCCTTTCACGATATTCACATAGCGCAGATGGCCCGTGAAGGGTTCTCAGCTAATTCAACATGATCAGCAATTCGCTCCAACTCATCGTCAAGCGAACGCTCGCACACTGGCGACTGCTATCGGCGGTTGTGATTGGTGTTGTTCTCGCCTCAACGATCATGGCGAGTTCGGTTATCTTCTTCGACGCTCTCCGCGATGTGGCACTACAACGTGCGTTGTCGACCCGCGCTGCCTCCGATATCGACGTTCTGGTGGAGGCGGGGCAGGTACCGACCAATCTGGAGACGCATTCGACAATTGTGGATGCGATGAATGGCACGATCGTTCGCAGGTTCGACTCGTTCGTTGACGAACGGGAGTTTGCGATCAAAACGTGGACTTTCTTCGTCGATCTGCCACCGCTAATGGTCGCCCCGAGCGAGTGTCCATGCAGATCAAATCTGGGCGCGAATTCGGTCAACGACGATCAGCTAGTTGAATGCGATTGTCGGCGTGTCGCGATGATGACGATTCCTGACGTGGAAAACCGCGTTGATATCGTCGAGGGTGTGATGTCGCGGCCAGCGTCGCCGGTGGGACAGAACGACCCGTTACAGATCGAAGGGATTCTGGATGTTCAGTCGGCGGACATACTGGGTATAAAGGTCGGCGACATATATCCTGCCAAGCCGTTCTGGGAAGATGAGAACGATCGGGTAGATATCCTCGTTACCGGCGTGTATGAGCGGATCGACCCTGCGGCCGCGCACTGGCGAATTCAGAATGAGGCGTTCGGGTCGCGAACAAACACGTTGCAGTTCGCAAGGTTTGTCGTACCACAGGAGACAATCCTTGAATCTCTCGGGCCGTACTTCCCGAATATGGGAACCGATTACGCATGGTGGCTTGATGTCGACCCCGAACGCATCGCTGCATCTGATACCGCGTCGATTCGCAACACTATCAATGCCACGGAGCGAGAGCTCAAGGCGATTGTTGACGGTTTCCTGCTCAGATCGGACCTTCCTCAAGTTCTGAGTGCATTTGAGACTGATCTGTTCTTTAATCGCCTGCCGATGTTCATCGTGCTGATTCTGATCGTTCTGGTGGTGTTGTACTACGTTGTGACGCTGGCATCGCTACTCGTTGACGCTCAACGAACTGAAGTGGGACTTCTCAGAACGCGCGGGGCGACATCGCGCCAGATACTGGCGGTATTTATCATCGAGGCATCGCTCCTGGCAGCGATTGCTGCGATATCCGGACCGTTTCTGGCGGTGCTGGGTGTCGGTTTCATCGGTGTGCTTCCGATCTACAGCGAGTTGAACGGTGGCGACCCGCTACCGGTACGACTGACCCTTGGTGCGTTCCAGATGGCGTTCTTCGGTGGTCTTCTCGGGCTTGTCGCGTTGTTTATACCGGCTTTACGGGCAACTCGGTTGGGCCTGCTGGCGAGTAGGGTCACCCGCGCCAGGCCAGCACGGTTGGCGGTGGTGCAACGCTACTACCTTGATCTGGGATTTCTTGGCCTTGTTATGTTCTTGTTCTGGCAACTCACCAAGCAGGGTTCGTTTGTGGCAGTCAGCATCTTCGGCGAGACGACCGTCAACCAGTTGATACTTGGAGTGCCCGCTATATTCCTGGTTGCTGCGGGATTGGTGTTACTGCGGATCTTCCCGGCTGGGATGGATCTCATGGGCAAGGTTCTCTCGAAGCGACCGCTATCTTCGATCACACCACCCGCGCTAATTCTCGGAATCTGGCAGATGGCTCGGAATCCTGCACACCACTCGCGATTGTCGCTGCTGCCTATTCTCACGGCTGCTCTCGGCGTGTTCGCCGCAAGTTTTGGTGCAACACTCGAACAGAGTGCCATCGACCAGGCCTACTACCGTACGGGGGCCGACGTGAAGATCACCTCACTGAACGTACGCAGCGGTGGAATCTCGTTCTCGATAGTAGATGAGCTATCGGAGTTGGAAGATGTCGAGGCCGCTTCGCCTATCTACCGTGAGACAGCGAACATCACGGCTGGGTTGAACGTTGAGGGGTTTCAATTCATCGGGGTAGACCTCGATACTATCGAAGAGGTCGGGTGGTTCCGCAAGGATTTCGGTCTGACACCGTTTGACGCGAAAGTCTCGGTTCTCGATGTCGGTGGAGCCGCGGGCATCGAACTGCCGGATGAAGGTCGCTGGCTCACCGCGAATATACGACCGCTCGTGAGGCAGACTGCAACGTTTCTGGTAGCGCGGCTTTCCGATGCCAACGGGCAGTACTTTTCGGTTCCACTCGGGACAATGGTTCCGCTGGCTACGGATCAACGTCGATTCAACTGCCCACTACCGGTCGAAGGTGAACCACCAGAGTGGTGCCGCGTCGGGTCAAGCATCCAGGCTGCGCCATTCCGTGGAGTACCGGGGTTTCTTCCCCAGACACCGCTTCGCCTTCACTCACTCGGAGTGATCAACTTTGAGAACGGGCTGGGACCGGCGGCAATCGACATCGACGATATCGCAGTGCTGAACCAAACTGGAACGGAACTGATCATCGTTGAAACGTTCGAGAGTTCGGACACCTGGCGAACCCTGGCACCTACCCGCGAGGCACTTGGCGATAGCTTTGGGCCAGCTTCTTCACCCGATGGAACGATACTCGACGGTATTGCACGATTCCGGTGGACATCGGCAGGTCCGCGTGAGTACAGGGGACTCGCCCATGGATCGGAGCTTGAAGTAGTACCAGTGATCGCAAGTGCGAGCTTCATCGAACGATACGGTGGTGAAAACGGAAAGATTGTAGAGATTGCATTGGATAACACTCCAGTCAATATCTCGATCCGAGACGTGGTCGAGTACTTCCCGACGCTATCGCTGGATGAGAAGCCGTTCCTGATCGCAGATTACGAGGCGATTCACGAGCGGTTGAACATCACTCGCGCCGCAGGCAATATCCAGCCAACTGAGTTCTGGATATCGACCGCGCAGGGCTCCGAGCTACTTGTTGCCGAGGAAGGGATACTCGAATCAGTAGTCGCTGGCGATCGAGCGATACCGAGCATTACCCAAGAGCTTTCGACGCTGAGGGTGCGACCGGGTTCGAGCATAACCGACAGGACTGTTGAACTCGCCGATGTCGCCTTCGATCCGCTTGTTTCCGCCGGTTGGCGAGCGTTACTCGGTATTGCGTTCTTTACGGTGCTGGTGGTGAGTGCTGTCGGATTCCTCGTACATGCAAGAGTGTCGTTCGAGGGGCGACGTTCCGAACTGGCACTCCTGCGTACGATCGGACTTTCGATGAAGCAGTTGTTGTTCCTTGTTGTGCTGGAACAGCTCGTGGTCATCGGGGTGGCCGTTTCACTCGGTATATTCATGGGTACCCGAATGGGTACGACGATCATGCCGTACCTTGCCAATTCGGGTCAGAATGCGGTGGTCGTTCCACCGATGGCCGTTCAGATAGACTGGCTTGGCTTTGGGATAACCTTCGGCCTTTTAGGGGTAGTATTCCTCGTGGTGATTGGCCTGATATTGATTTCTGTCTACCGAATGTCGATACATCGAATAATGAGGATGGGCGAAAGTTGACCATGCAGATCGTCTCCTCATCGACGTTAAATTAGGGGTCCACCAAGTGACAACACCTGATACTTCTTACATCGAGTGCGCCGGGCTGTTCAAGATTTATAAAGCTGCCGACCTTGAAGTGGTGGCGCTGCGTGGGCTCGAACTGGTTGTGGCCAGAGGTGAAATTATTGCTATCGTCGGTGCATCAGGCAGCGGAAAATCAACGCTGCTGAACATTCTCGCCGGTTATGACGCACCCTCGGCCGGAACGATCAAAGTCGGCGGCTACGATCTGCTTCAGATGACCAATAAAGAGGTCGTCGAGTATCGTCGTCACGAAGTCGGATTTATCTGGCAGGAGACGTCCCGAAACCTGTTCCCTTATCTCACGGCACTGGAAAACGTCGAGCTTCCCATGGTGATTTCCGGTGCGCCGGGACCGGAACGCAAAAAACGGGCGGAGGAACTGCTCGATGTGGTCGGACTCGCCGATCGTGCCACTCACAAACCGGCGCAACTCTCAGGTGGTGAACAGCAGCGTGTCGCTATCGCGGTCGGTCTGTCGAACGAACCTCCTTTGCTCCTTGCCGATGAGCCAACCGGCGAGTTGGACGACCAGACCGGCGAGGAAGTTCTGGAACTGTTGAACAAGGTCAATCAAGACCTCGGGACGACCATCGTGATCGTTACCCACGACCCCGCTATTGCAACCAGCGTTGGCCGGGCAGTAGCGATAAAGGATGGTAAAACCAGCACGGAAACCACTCGAGAGGTTTCGTTCGAGCGGAAGCTCGGGGGAGAGGTGTCGGATACCGAGGAATTTCTGCTGATCGACTCGGCAGGATCGGTACAGATCCCACGAGAAATGTTGAACGAACTTAAAATTGGGCGTCGGGTTCGAGTTGATGTCAAGGACGGAAGGGTGACACTTGAGTCAGGCGACTGAGAATATTTCATCACGCGAATCACGCGGTGCTTCAGCGCCGATTATTCAGGCAATCGACGTTTCCCGCGAGTACGAGCTTGCCGGTGAGACGGTCCATGCAGTTCGATCTGTGGATCTCGAGATACGTATGGGCGAATTCATTACGCTGGTCGGGCGATCTGGCTCGGGCAAGACAACGCTGTTGAACATGCTCGCCGGCCTCGATCACCCAACCTCAGGCCGGGTGCTATTCGAAGGCACCGATATGGCAGGTTTCAGCGAAAAGCAGTTTATTCAACTACGTCGGCATCGGATCGGCGTCGTATTCCAGTCGTTTGCCCTGCTGCCGTTGCTTTCGGCGTACGAAAATGTTGAACTTCCAATGCGTATCGCCGGGCTTGGCGCGGGTGAGCGGTCGAAGCGGACGAATGAAGTGCTCGATATCGTGGGACTTGCACGGCGAGCGAAGCACCGCCCATACGAGCTTTCCGGTGGTGAGCAGCAACGGATTTCGATTGCGCGTGCGGTAGCAATGAAGCCCGATGTGATTCTTGCTGACGAGCCGACTGGCGAACTCGATTCAGTGAATGCCGCCGAAATTTTCGGACTGTTCAAGCAGATGGTCACCGAAGAAAACATGTCGATCGTCGCGACGACCCACGACCGAACCCTCCTGAATATGTCGAACAAGATATATACGGTTCACAACGGTGAAATCGAGCTGACTGAGGTCGGCGGTGATATTGACCCGAATGCCCCGTTCAGGCGACCTGACGGCGAAGATTCTTAAGGCACAGTCCGATCCTTCTGGGGCACACCCGTTCAGATTGGAGTCTGGCATACCGTGGAGATCTGAGCTTTTGGCGATGGGTGGGGTGTTTTACGACCCACAGCAATACGAATCCACTCATCTCTGCATACTCAGCCGAGGGAGAGCCCTCCGCTTCGCTTTGGTTCGGTGGGAAAGTAGTTGGTATGGGTGCACTGGTGATCCCAGATCATCGTGCCAGCGTTGCTCGCAGGTTCTGCGGAATCTGGTGGAGAGTTGGTTAGTCGCGTACTGTCGCTGTGAATTCGAATGTGCCGCCTGAATCGGTGAACAGTTCAACGTTTACCGTGTCTCCACCGATCAAGTTTCGAGTAAGTTCTCTAGCCATCAGGTGGATTCCACCGGGAGCAAGTTTCACAGAGCTGCCTGATGGCACGACCAGTTCGTTCAGGTGCTCCATTTTTATCAATCCATCTCGTTCGACTGACTGATGGATCGTTACCGTCTCTGCCCAGTCCGCACTGGCCGAGACAAACTTCACTGCCGTATCGCCACCGTTTTGGATAGTCAGGTACACGCTGGTCGGATCAATCTCAGGTCGAACCCAGGCATCGACGAACTGTGGCTCTGAGATACTGAGTTCGGTGTCGATACCGGGTGCCTGCGATCTGGCACTGGTTGATACTTCCGAATCCAGATCTTGCAGGAAGTGATCGGCCGTCGCGAACGCCGGGAAGCTAACCGGCATACTGCCGTCTGGGCGAAGAAGATAAGTAACGCCGGTGTGACCGACGAAATCGCCTTCTGGTTCGACCCTGACCCGAAACTCTCTCCATACGCGTTCCAGAGTCTGCCTCTCGCCGGATAAGAATCGCCATTTTCCACCCATCGCTTCGGTGCGCTGTGCCAGTCGACTCGGGGTATCTCGTTCTGGATCGACTGTGATGATGATCAGATCAACATCGTTACCAATTCGTTCGCCCAACTTTTCCTGCACCAGAATGTACTGACCGAACAACATCGGACACACGTCTGGACAACTTGTATACGCAAAACTAATGAGCGCGCTCTTGCCTTGGAGATTGGATGATTCGAATTCGTTGCCGTTCTGGTCGATCAGAGAGAATGTCGGAAGCACTCGGGGTGGGTCGAGAATACGACCGGAGTAGTCCACTGATCCGATGAGTTCTGCCAGCGACTCTGGAATCTGCGGGGTGGTGGCTGGCACTGGAGCAACTTCTTCACTGTTTTCGACAATCTCAACGGGTGCAGGGCTGCATGCCAATATTGCTCCGATAGCGATCAACATGAATACACGTATAAAAGGGTTAGCAAGAAGTAACCTGGCGCCGGTCAGCTTCATCGATTTATGTCGTCTCCCTCGATCTTGCCACGTCCATTTCGTCCCGTAGGACTCATTTCACTTTAGGTCAGTGGATGTGTTGATTCGAGCATTCAGAGTGACGGATGCGTGACGAGTCAGGCGTGCACTCAATACTTAGCACAGCGAACGGCGGGTCGTTCGGTGTGATCTCAATACCGGGTGCAGGTAAACGATTTCTACTGCACGGGGCATCTGAAGCAGGCGTCTGTTGACTGGAATGGGTGAGGGTTCTCGGTTGCGATGGACATTCGAACGTGATGTCACGTTGAGTGAGGACTGACCAATGCGCTTTGTTGGGGTCGAGAAGTGCGAAGAGCTTTACTTTAGCGGGAGCGTCGCCATGCCCTGTCGCGTGCCTCGGTGGCGATGTACAGAGCGTCTTCAACGGAATCTGCCACTACGTTGATGTGCCCCATCTTGCGCCCGACCCTGGCTTCAGACTTGCCATACAGGTGCAGGCTCACCCCGGGCATCTCCAGCGCACGTGCCCAGTCCGGGTCGCCATCGGTGTCTTCCCATACCTCGCCAAGCAAGTTAACCATCACAGATGGTGAGAGGAGCCGTGGCTCAGCAATAGGTAGTCCCGCAAGTACGCGTACCAACTGTTCGAACTGCGATGTGTCACACGCGTTCATCGTGTAGTGGCCCGAGTTATGGGGTCGCGGTGCGAGTTCGTTCACCAGCAGTTCGTTCTCTTTTGTAACGAACATCTCAACAGATATCAGACCGACAACGTTAAATTGAACCGCTATATCTGCTGCAAGCAATCGAGCATTCTCGACCACGGCGTCGGGCAGACGCGCTGGCACGATCGAGATGTCGAGAATATGGTTTCGGTGGATGTTCTCAGATGGTGGGAAGGTTGCGGTCTGCCCATCGGCCGTACGGGCGCATATAGCCGATATCTCCATCTTGAACGGCACGAACTGCTCAACGATTAGTTCGACATGCCTGTTGTTGAGCAGAGTAAATGAATGTTCGATGTCTTCGACACGCGTGATGATGACCTGACCTTTACCGTCGTAACCCTGAGTAGCGGTCTTCAACACCATGGGGTAGCCAAGATCGACCGCGGCTTTCTGAAGATCGGCCAGCGACTCGATTTTTACGAATGGAGCCACCGGAATACCGGCTTTGAGCAGTGCCGTCTTTTCGTGAAGCCGATGCTGGGCGGTTCGCAACACGGATGTTGACGGGTGAACTGGCTTCATTTCCGCGGCGGCAGAAACCGAATCTGCGTCGACATTCTCAAATTCATATGTCACCACATCTGTAGAACGGGCGAGTTCGCGAGCTGCATCTCTGCTCGAATATGCCTCGACTATCTGGCCATCAGCGACCTGCCCTGCCGGGCAGTCGGGGTCAGGGTCGAGCACAATGGTCTTATAGTCCATCTGCCGAGCGGCTATCGCGAGCATCCGCCCCAGTTGACCGCCTCCAATAATTCCAATTGTCGAACCGGGTTCCAGAAGTGATTCTCGTTCCATTAGTTACTCGTCGGATTTGCCATCAGGCTTGATGTAAGTGACTGCTTCGATTTCAGCTGTGATCTTCGTACGACGTTTCTCGATATTCTCCTGAATTACTGGATCGATCAATCCAATGATCTGTGCGGCGAGAATGCCCGCGTTGACTGCACCCCACTCTCCGATTGCGACTGTGCCGACCGGGTAGCCGCGCGGCATCTGAACCATCGATAGTAGTGAGTCCATCCCGTCGAGGTGGGGACCGACGCCAGGTACGCCTATTACCGGTAGGATCGTTTTCGCGGCTGTCATTCCGGGAAGGTGAGCGGCGCCGCCTGCGCTGGCGATGATAACTTTTATCCCTCGGCCTTTCGCCTCTTCGGCGAACTTGAACATCAAATCGGGTGTTCTGTGAGCCGAAACGACCCGCATCTCATGCGGTACGCCGAGTTCTTCAAGCAGGTCGGCAGCGTGCTGCATGGTCGGTAGATCCGAAGTGCTACCCATAATCACCGATACGAGCGGATTAGCCATTGAATTTACGCTCCATGAAGACTTCCGTGTTTCTGGCGTGACGACTGAACGATTTTACATTCGCCCGACATAAAGCGCGGAGCATAAAGCAATTAGAATCGTCCGATGCCAAAGCTAAAGCTCGACTCACTCGAAATTCACTATGAAATCACCGGTTCGGGCCCGTTGCTAGTTCTTCACCATGGATTCGGATCGTGGGGCCGTGACTGGGAACGTGGTGGATGGATAGACGCGCTGGAAAGACATGCCCGGGTGCTGACCTTCGATTCTGTGGGACATGGTCTTTCTACTCGATCTCACGACCCAGCCGATCACACGGTTGAGCATCGGGCATCGGTTGTAACAAGTCTTGCCGATGCTGTCGGTGCAGATAAGTTCGGATTTGTTGGATTCTCGATGGGTGGGCGAACCGGATTCGAATTGGCTGCGACGACACCCGATCGGCTCTCACTGCTGGTAATTGGTGGGATGCATCTACTTTCGGCGTCGGTGGAGGCAGACCGATTCAGGCGACGGATACGGGTTCTCAAATCGGGCAGAGCAAAATTGATCGAGCGACCCGACGGTAACCGCCCTGCCAACGATGCTCTCGCTCTTGCTGCCTCCCACGAGGCTCTGCTGCTGTGGGCAGGTGCCGACTCAAGGCTGACCAATCACACTACACCAACGATGCTTTTCTGTGGTGAGGATGACCGTTACTTCGCGAATGCTCGGGCGACCGCGGCCAGTATGGAGTTCGAATTCGTAGCGCTTCCGAATACCGACCATGACGGCGCGTTTTTCTCATCAGATATGGCGGTCGATTCAGTTACGAAGTTCGTGTCGAAACATCTTGTGTGATCGGCAATCGCACTTAATTTCCAGTGGTAAAATTATGGATTGTGTGCGATTTTTTTAGCACGGAATCTTATTGTTACGGGGGCTGCACAGATCATGACGACCGGCGATGGTTCTGGAAACGATTTCAAAAAGGCGATGGTGGTCACCGCCCATCCGGACGATGCCGAGTATGGCTGTTCGGGGAGTGTCGCCAAGTGGTGCCGAATGGGTTGGGAAGTTGTTTATGTTCTGTGTACAGACGGCTCGAAAGGGACTGAGGATCGA
The DNA here is from genome assembly GCA_024275195.1 of Chloroflexota bacterium. GTDB lineage: Bacteria > Chloroflexota > Dehalococcoidia > Lucifugimonadales > Lucifugimonadaceae > Lucifugimonas. The sequence goes on from JAJRZP010000091.1 coordinate 12,903, forward strand.
GACGTTACCTCAGCACAACTGGTCGAGCTTCGTGCTGAAGAGCAACTAACCGCCGGTAGAACTTTGGGACTCAAGACGGTTGAGTTCCTCGGCTATCCGGATGGCTATCTGGAGCCAACTTTAGATCTCCGCAGAGATATTTCTCGGCAGATCAGGAAGCACAGGCCGGACGTGCTTATCACGACGAGTCCGAACCGTGATCTGTTGAACTCGACATACATCGGCCACCCCGACCATTTCGCGGCGGGCGAGGCAGCTTTGTCGGCAGTATTCCCGAGCGCACGGGACCACCTGACCTTCCCTGAACTGCTTGGTGACGAGGGTCTTGAGCCGCACAAAGTTCGCGAGGTGTGGGTTATGAGTTTCGGTGAAAACGCAAACTTTTGGAATCCGTTGAACGAGCAGGATGTCGAAATGTCGATCGCTGCACTAAAAAACCATACGAGCCAGGTCTCGAATCCTGAAGAGGCGAGCAAGTGGATGAAGCAACGACGCGCAGATCTCGGCAAGAAGATCGACGCCGAATACGCCGAGTCGTTCCGCAAGTTCACGCTAAGTTAGGGGTTTGGTGACCGTTGCCCTGCCTGCCGCACCGCCGAAGGTCCCTCCAGGGGTCGGGATGTTGGGGTGAGAGGGTATCGGGTGGGCGGGCACGACCTGCGATCGGCCCCTGCCACCTTTACGAACTAGACGACGTCCAGCGTATCTTCGGCATCAACTGCTGTGACTCCACCGTGCTTCTTTCCAGCGACGACTCGTAACTCGGCAAATTCGTTCTGGGTAGCTCGGAGCAGAAGGCCAGCGTCGGACGAATGCATTATGAAACGCGCACCAAGATCGATCGCGGTCGTTGATGCCTCGATTGTCTGCTGGTGAATCATGGTCGGCAGTCCACGCTTGTCGGCCTCACCGATTATCTTTTTGAGTACGTCCAGATAGATCGGGTTGGCAACTTCATCCGGTATTCCAAGCGAGGTCGTCATATCGTTCGGACCGATGAAGACCGCATCAATCGGGGCGCAATCGATCAGCTCATCAACACGGTTTGCTGCTGGCTCGCTCTCGATTCCCATGATGAAGATTTGATCCTTGTGGCGATTCTCAAGGTATTTCTTCGATTTCTCACTCGGGTACTCGCCAGTCTCGACGACACGTTCGTAATACTCGCCCTTCAGAGGATGGGTTCGCATCTTCATGCAGGTATGGCGAACTTCATCTACTGTTTCGCAGTAAGGCACAAGCACTCCGTCGGCACCGGCATCCATTGCCATTGCCACCCACACTTCTTCAGTGTTCGGAGTACGAACGATGGCAGTAATATCGAGTGACTGCATCTGGGCAACCGTATCGGCGATTAGCTGCCGGTCACGTGAACCATGCTCGGAGTCGATCACAACGAAGTCGAGAGTGCTGCCAGCAAACACTCGCCCCCAACGCATGCTTGCGGTGGCCGAGACCATAAA
>JAJRZP010000092.1 GCA_024275195.1 Chloroflexota bacterium
GAAATACGCAACCGCGGTCGTGCCGTCGATCAGCATCGGAACGAAAAGCCACACCCCCCAGAAGAGGATGAATCCAATCAACTGGTCTGTCATGACGCCATCAATTCATCGTCGATCTTGTCTTTGACGGTCCGCAAAGTTGGCCTGGTCAGCATAAACCAGTAGATAGCGACCACCAACGCAAAGAATACCGCTCTGCCGATAATGGTATGCGAAATCAACAGAGATGATTTACCCAGGTAGTGCAACGTGACGACGATCACCATCAACCGGACCACGTTCGAGAAATATGTCAGAGCGATCGCTATCAGCGTGTACCAGATACGCTTTCGACCGCTCCAGCCGGGGTAAAACATCAGCATACCTGCGATAACACCCGTTTCAAGGAGGCCTGACGATTCGATCGTCACCTGAAGCATGGTCCAGCCAATATCCTGTGAAATTACCAGTACGAGAATCGCACCGGGCGCGGACTGGAATATCTCCGTCGGCAGGCCCAGAGCGAGTGATACAGCATGGACGCCCGCGGCAACACCGACCTGAAGAGCAGCTTCAAGTCCTGTGGCACGGCCGACGAAAATGATCACGAACGCCATTCCGACTGAACCGATGATGTAGTAGGGAAGCCAAATTCTGTTCAGCCTGAAAAACGCTACAACCAGAATCCATATCCCGATCAGGACACTGACTAGCCAGAGGTCCATGTGCGCCTTCCCCTGAACCACCAGATCACGAATATGCCAAATCCAGTGACTATCGCAAGTAGTACCGGACCGAATATCGAGGCTGGCGACCATTGAACGTCACCGCTATCGGGTAGGCGGTCTCTTACGTTCGGATTGCCGACACCTCCCTTGTAGGAGATCACGTACATTCTGATCACATCACCGAGGCTGATTCCCAGATCATCCCAACTGAGTGCGAACTCTAGCCGTAAGCCACCCTCACCCTTGGTCTCACCCCAGTTGTTCCATCCGCTGTCGCTGATCACATTGTTGTTATCAGCCTGACGAACCTTGACCTTCACCCGGCCGCCCCACCTGGGCTTGTGTTTGATCTCAACTTTCCTGTCGACCGAACCCGTGAAGACCCCGTCATTGTTCGTGTCGATATACAACATGAACTTGCCATCTTTTTTCTGCTCGTTGTCGCCATCGAACGGGTCGCCATCGGTCGTATAGCGTTTGATCATGTGGTAGTTGACCTCTTCATTGAGGTTGTTCGCCCAGTACAACTCATGAAGATCGAATTCCTGCCCGGAATCTTGGTCATCATATGGATCAGAGATGAACGCCTGACCGATCCAATCGTCAAACGAACCATCGATCGTGATCGCACCGGCAGGTGGAGTCGGCACCGGGGTGTTAGTCGGTGTTGGAATGGGGGTAGGCGGTGGCGTGCTGGTCGGCGTGGGCGGTATCGCAGTTGGTGTAGGTGTGGGTGGCACTGCCGTAGCCGTTGGCGTTGGTGGAACCGGGGTTGGTGTTGGCGGGGTCACAGTCGGGGTGCCCGGAGGAACCGTTGGAGTCGGGGTCGGCGTTGGTGGGATCGGTGTGTTCGTTGGCGTTGGCGGAACTGCCGTCGGGGTTGCCGTTGGCGGAACTGCTGTTGCCGTACTGGTGGGCGGAACCGGTGTGGGGGTCGGAGTTGGTAGCGGAGTGGAGTAGATCTGAATATCGTCTATGTGGATCTTGTCGTTGTTGCTGTTTCCATCCATCTCAAACCGAACGTTGATTACTGTGGATGGTGTTATTCCGAGGGCGTCCAGATCATAGGTGTACTGTGCATAGGTGTTGTCATCGTCACCGTTCTCCCATGTTTGGAGTGTCACCTCCGAACCGCCATCAGGCTCAACGATCACTCTGGCTTCATCAGAATTTTCGAATCCTTTCGCCTTCAACCAGAACGATAGAAAGACCTGTGACTCTCCCGTGAGATCGACATCTCGATCCATCGAGGAATCTTTTCGGAGTCGAACGTGCCAACTGCCCTGAATCGGACTTTCCTGAGTACGCACCTTTACACTGCCGTCGGTGTCCCATTCTGAGTCGTCCCAGCCGAGGCCACCTTCAAGATCGCCCGATTCGAAGTCATCGGATGCGTGCAGAGTAACTGCGTTCGCTGTCAGTGCGACGAGCGCGGCAAATACTCCGGCAACCAGCACCGCTGCAATTATCGGTAGGCCTGCTCTGACTCTCGTTGGCAACATGTGCGTCATGACGACTCGTCTCCGTATAAGTCTATTCTGTCAACCTGAGAACCGACTGAGTGTGTGGGTAGTGTCTCGTTACGGTGGTTGTACACCGACAAAGGCCGATGCGACGTTTGTATATGAGTTAGATATTGGGTCGAAATCATGTGTTTGTCCCTGTCATCTTCGAAGAATCAAGCGTTCGCCTCTCACGCCTGGATCGGCGGGTTTTAGCCCGAGCCTTCAGTGCGGCACGAATTCCGCTTGTGAGGTAGTACAGAGCTGCCAGAACTCCCAGCACAGTGGTCGCTTTTCCGATTGTGTAGATTGCGGTCTGCTCAGATTTGATGTGCACAGAGTTCGTGCCCGCGGGAAGCTTCGCGAGTGTCAACGACTCGACACCGACTATGTCGACTTCTTCACCATTGACCTCAACGCTCGTACCGGCGTGAAGGCCCATCGGCAGCAACACCCATTGCTCTTCCGGAAGTGTGATATCGAACTCCCACCCGTCTTCACTGGCGACATAATTGTCAAGCGGTATTGAACGGTCGCCTGCCGGTTGTTTTGCCTCTATACCCAGAATGGATTCCAGGATTCTGATTGCCAGCGGGTCATCAGTAATAGCCGCGTGGAACATCAGGTTTAGCCCGACAAACACTACTTCTCCGTCGCCATACAGATTGCGTGAGAGCGCGGCGCCTTCGGTTCCGATGTACTCGAATGGAATCAGCACTTCATCCGCGCCCTGGGGCGTGACAGACCGCCACGTGCCGAACTCTTCGGTGAATGGCAACAGTGGACTGATTACACCATCGATTATGGTTCGTGCCTGTGAGATTTGTAGCACGGGCTCTCCATAAACTCCGAGGAACTTCGGCTCACGAGAGAGAGTGTCAAGAGGTGCTGATGTGAGATCTACGACGATAGTTTTGCCTTTTGCTGCCAGATCTTTGACCAGTTCTTCAGCATTACCTCTCTTGTTGAAGGTGAATCTCGAAAGGACGATCACGTCGAATATTTCGAGGAATTCAGGGTCGTAATCCTCTATGTTCCCTGACGTGCCGATAGTTACCTCTGGAAACATGAGTGAAATGTTGTTCGCTCCGGCCCCGATACCGAAGATTTTTAACGGGATGTCTACTGCACGCGGTGCTCCATCTTTGTGGAACAGGGTCAATCGGCCTGCTGTATGTACGATTTCGAAGCCCGCATCTTCTAACGCAGGCCGAAGATCCGGGTCGATATCGATCTGCGGCAGGTAAACGACGTCGTCGGTCCCCAATCGCTCCAATCGGCTGACCGTATACAGAAGATGCCCTTGGTCCATGCTCTGGTTGATCCGCGCGAGCAATGCCGCGGTGATCGAACCCTGGAATGCCCACCCGAATATCTGCTCACGCTCTCCGATTGTTGTGAACAGCATCGAGGGAGCCGAACCTAATCTCGAAAGATCCGCTGCGGCTACCCTCCACCCATCTAGCTTCTTCAACTCAGCCGAAACAGAGGCCACATCTTCTGGAATTTCCCGCGTTCGAATCAGAGCTGTCGAGGGCTGGAAATCTGCCAGCATCAGAAGCGGTATGGCAACCGCGGCAAACCTCATCCATCGGTAGCGCGGCGTGATGGAAACCCTGAATAACTTGCTGGCGACGATAAGGCTGTTGAGTATCAGCAGGAGGCTTGCAAAGCTCATGAAGCGAAGCGGCCAGAAAAGCTGATGGCCCGGAAGCGCACGCCATAGCTCAACCACCAGAGTGGATCCGATCAATGTCATGATGATCGTCACCGGAACCATCGCCTTAACCCATGGATCGAGTCGGCTCCACACCGGCCACGACAGAAGTGTGGCAATTACAACGGATAGCCCGACGTAGAAAACTTCCTGATTCGTCGCCCGCAGCCCCGGATTGAAAACCACCGAAACCGGGAACTGAGCGATCGCTTCGCTGGCCGCAGCGTTGTCGAGTTCTGTAATACCACCTGTGAGTGACGGAAACATCCACCACGCACTAATAAACAGTCCGGTGGTAAGTGCCACCGCGCCAATCGAGGCCGCCCTCAGAGAACCACGCCCCACCAACCAGTACGAAACCGAATACATGCCGAATCCGAGCAGGAAAATACCCGCCATCATCGCGTGGGAAAGCACTATCAACCCGATCATGACCACAAGGCCGATAAAGTCTCGCTTTCTACCATTGTTTTCCAGAAGGTTGACCAGGAAATAGAAAGCTGCCGGTAGAAGTGCAGTCGCGATGATTCTGGGCAGGTTCCCTTCGGCGAACGCCACTCGAAGGTTGTCCGGAAATATGACAAAGAACACTCCACCAATCGTCGCCCATCCGAGGCCTATCCTGGGTGCGAAGAGCAGAACTGATAGCCCACCGAGCAGCGCCGTGATGATAAGCAGGTAGTTGCCCGCCATGTAGATGTTGCCGGAAAGCTCGTTCAGCCCAACCAGCGAGTAGTAGGTGATCGGCGGGAAGTAGCGGAGCATCTGCTGACCGCTGTACCACTCGGGGAACAGATCCGGGTACCAGATACCTTCACCGATCTGCTCTCGGAGATACACCGCCTTGATTAGATGTCCCCATGTGTCGGACGACCACGGGTAAATGACATCCATATCGCGCGGGAAAACAACGCCCGCATAAAGAACGACTGTCGCCAACGCGATTACAAGAACCGCTGCTGCGTATGTGTAACTAGACCGCCAGTACTGCATCAGAATACGAAGCCGAGTTCGTTGGGCTCTCCCACACTCTTACCTGCTTCAATCGAATGTCGTTTGTGTTCAATTGAGCCTTCAACCGCTCGAAAATCACCTTGGCGATATTCTCGGAAGTTGGCTGAATCGTAGTGAACGGCTCAATTGTGTTGAGCAACGACTCGTTGTAGTCGAGAACGATGTCTTCGACCAGTTTTCTTGCCTCGCCAAATCCAAGGACAACACCATCACTATCCTGAGCAGGCGCATCCATAAGCGCCTCAACTCGGAACGAGTGGTGATGTGGTGGCCCCTGTACCCCGCCCATAGTCACAAAATGACGCGCTCCGAAAAACGCATCCGCTCCCAGTTCGAAAGCTGGTTGTGATTTGAGTTGAACAGCATCGGCGGGTGCAGATGCCCCAGTCGATGCTTCGGGGGGTAGTGCGACCTCTATCTCGTTGTCACGCACGACGAGTCTGGTTGGTCTGAATGGATGTTCGAGACCCATCACATCCCGCACAAGCGCGCTGGATGACGCTGCCTCGACCGCGAATACTGTACGACTCTCCTCTTTCGATTCAACACGCGCCCAGCGGGTTGAATCAAGGCCGTCGAGTTCAGCGAGGTACAGTGCGGGTTCGGTAAGACCATCAGCAATGATCTTGATCTCGTCCTTCGATTCATCGGCGAGCAGACGACGCAGAGGATGCTCACTGGGGTCTTCACCGAGCCGTTCTGCAGCAAGCCTGAATATCGCCGATGCGTCCCGCAGTGCTTCGCGAATCGTGCTCTGTGCCTCGGCAGTCGCGGCGTCACCGCTCTGAACACCCAGCAAAGGTGCCGTGAGTGCTTCGAGAGGAGCGCGAATAGCAGCGGAAAGATCTGACTCGGGCTGTTCAGTCGTTGTCGGTTCTGTCTCGACTTCTGGGGGGGTCGCGGGCGTAGTGCTCGATTTCTCAGGTGTGGGTGTGGCTTTGGTGATCCGAGATCGAACCTCTTCAGCCATATACTCAATGACGTATTCAGGATCGAGAGTGCGACTCAGAATCGCCTGTGCCTGTTCCAGACGTTGTGCCGCTTCACTCGCAGTTAGATCAATGTCTCGGGCGATCTCGCCGAGTGGGGACTCTCGCGTGACACGTAATCTGGCAATCTGCTGAAGCTGGGGCGGTAGTTCTTCAACCGCCCGAAGCAGGTTCTCTCGCCGTGTGGCCTTTTCCAGATCAGCTTCGTCGGCTACATCCTCTGGGTGACTGGCGACCACCGAGAGGATCGTACCAGTATCGACCGGTTGTGGGGGACCATCGTATGTGCAGATACACGGTCCGCCCTCAACGCACCCGGAACAACAAAACTCTTCGCTGTCGTGGACAGTCGGTTCCCAGGCAAACTCTGCAAAGCAGTTGTAGCAGGTGTGAATCTCGCCGGATGGACGATCGTCGCGTGGCTCTTCACTTGGTGGGTTTGTGTTCATTCAGAATGTGATCGTGGCGAGTTGATGCGCTCAACCTATCCGACTCAGGACCGGTATTGGGTCAAATATGAGTGTAGGCAGGTAACAGACACGTAAACATCGAGTCTGCCGGAACTTGAAATTTCGCGCCTCGTGAGATCAGTACGCGAATCGCTCAAGTTGGCGAACGAAAAGGCTGTTGTTTCAGTCGCCAGACGGTGAGAGGCGATAGCCGATGCCGCGCTCGGTGGCGATGGGATCAAGATCGGGTTGAATTTCGGCGAATTTACGGCGAATTCGCTGAACGTGGACCTTTAGATAGTCCGTTTCATCGATGTATTCACGCCCCCAAATTTTCGCCAGCAGGGTTTTGTGCTGAACTACATTCGGGTAGTTTTTTGTCAGGTGAAAAAGTAGCCCGTACTCGGTCTTGGTCAACTGAACCGCTGTATTACCCACGTAGACCCTGTGAGCGGTGAAATCGAACTTGAAGTCACCCTCTTCGAACGGCTCGCCATCCCCGCCTGGCTGCGGTGCTGACGCACGGCGCATTACTGCCTTGATTCGAGCCAAAAGTTCAAGGTGGCTGAATGGCTTCGTTATGTAGTCATCCGCGCCCATCTCGAGCCCTTGAACTTTGTTCAGTTCACCGCCACGCGCAGTCAAGATCAAGATCGGCACCTGTGAATGCTCTCGAATCGTCCGGCAAACTTCCATACCGTTCATATCAGGTAGACCGAGATCGAGAATCACTACATCCGGATTCTCTGACTCAAAAACCGTGAGCGCGGTAGTACCATCGGGTGCATCTACTAACTCGGCATCCGGCCATCTGAGCGCGAAGCAGATGCTGACTGCTTCGACAATATCCGGGTCATCGTCGACAACGAGGACTTTCATGGCTATCAGGTACTTTCTAGTATCTCCGCTAGCTTAGCGGAATCGAGAATCCGAATTCGGTGCCTTGTTTTGGAGTGCTGCGGACCCAGATTTCACCTGAGTGGAGCTCGACCAGCCCTTTTGCTATCGCCAGGCCGAGCCCGACGCCCGCCCCACCTTCAATTCCTTCGCCAGTTATTCGGTAAAACGGCTCGAAGATTCGCTCGAAGTGCGCTTCTCTTATTCCTGGCCCATGGTCGGTAACTCTAACAACAATCGACTCAGGCTCAGCATCTCCATTCTGTTGCTGGTTTTCACCAGATACATCCGGGGTACTTGAAGAAATCGATATCACCACCGACTCACCGACTGGTGTGAACTTAATTGCATTACTCAGCAGGTGAGTCATGATTTGTGTCAATCGGAAGCCATCGGCGATCACCGTCGGGATGTCAGGGACCATCTCAAGTTCTAGCGACACCTGCCGTTGTGCTGCGGGCGCTCGTGAGATGTCGATTGCGGCAAGTATCGGTTCGTTAATATTCAGAGATTGCTTTATTAGCGTTAGTGAACCGGTGTGAATATAGCCAACTTCGAGTAAATCCGAGGCTTGCCGTTCAAGCCGGGCGATGCTTCGTTCGATGTTTCCGACGAGTCGTTTCGATTCTTCTGGATTGCTCCTGATCGCTTCTGGATCTTTTAGCAGGTCGAACGAGACTCTGAGTGACGATATCGGGGTCCGTAACTCGGTTGCCAGAGTGATCACGAATCCTGCATTGACCGCCGACCTCGCAAGCGATCGCTCTCGTTCGACTGACGAATCCTCATCCTCAACATGAGTTGGTTCTTCCAGATCACCATCTGTTTCGATTCTTCCGCCCAGTTCTGTAGCTGCTCCAGTTTCTGAAAGTTCGGGCTCTGTGCTATCGCCTGAATCTGGAGCGACTTCGACTGTTGACGATCCACGATCTTTCTCTACGTCACCGTGAGCCGCTGACTCGGGAGTGACGGCATCAGCCATCTCGGAATCTTCACTCGCCGCGGTTTCGTCATCGAAAAGCTCAGTGAGGTCAATTCCTGCTTCTTCTAGTTCAGCCTTGGTGGCGAACATCGCCTCTTGTGATTCGGTGCTCTCGGTACCGATTTCATCTGAACTGGGTGCGTCCACCTGAGATGAGTCCTCGTCGGTATCCGTCGACGAGCCAGTCTCGCCTAACTCGACAGATTCGTCCACGCGCACGCGCGGTTCGCCCAACTCTTTGTCCGAGTCGTCATCTGACTCCGACTTAATCAGTCGTTTTAGGAATCGGCCGGTTCGCATGATCTCAATCTACATGGCTTATCGGAACTTCCAAAATCCCCAACAAACCCGGAAACAAAGAGTTCCAGAGTGAATTTTTACTGGCTGAACTCGAATACTCGATACGACCATGCGTCTCGCACCGCATTGTCGAGCGCTTTTCGCCCGGGCTGATCGACCGCCACTCTATTCGACAACGCACGGTCGCCCAACCCATCGGGGAGTTTAACCCGCTTCAGGAACTGACCGAGTACCACCCGATCGCCACCAAGCGATAAAAACTCCAGTCGACCCGGATAATCTCTGAAACGAGCGCTTGCCATTTCGCCAGCCTGGTCGAAAAGTTCGCGAATCCACTTCTCCCTGCCCCGTCGGAACCGATTCGAGGATTGCCCGCCTTTGCGGTGTTGACCCTTCACGTAGCGACTTCCCGTCTTAGTGACTACCAACTCACCATCTTCGGCAATTGCTACTGCCCAGTGTCCCAATCGCAAAAGAATGATTCCGATCGTGTGGTGCTGGGATAGAACAGAGCGTAGTTCGTCGAACGAATTCGATTCAGATTCTTCGATGATTGGAAACGGCGGGAGCAACGCCATTCGCGGTCTGATCTCGGCTGGTGCCACGGCAACACTGATCAATATGATCCCGTTTTCCGAATTTTGCGTCGATCGGGGGAGATCAACCCATTCTTCGCCGAGTGAATAACCCGCTGGAAGCATCTCGACGACAAACTCCGCACCCGGCTCGATCTCAAAATCTATCAATCGTTCGAACAGCACAGAACGATGAATAAGCTTCGAACCACTCACGCCCGCGAGATTCGCCACCAGGTAGCACTCCTGTCACCGTTGTAGAGTTTGCAACATGGCAATCAGTTGACTCAGTACAGTCCACTGTAGAAAGATATTCCATCCGAAATCTCTACAGGATATTATTACCTGCTGTGACCAACATAGCTCGGTAGGATTACCCGCAGTTCACTGACTAGACTAAACAACATACCGCAATCCATGCCTCAAAGGCGCAGCCTTGTTCTGGTTAATACCCATTAGAGGGTCCACTGCCGGCCGCGCATTGCAATCGCCACGGGATCGATCCGCGCTCCGAGTCCATAGCCATCAGGTAGTTCGAGATGCCCTTTTTTGATGATCTCGAACGGTTCCAGCACTTCGTGCCGCCACTCGACTTCGTATACAGCGTGTTCAAGCGGAATCTTATTTTCGAAGGCAGCCGTGGCATGAGCCGATGCAAGCAGCGAAAGTGGCCCTGAAGGGCAGTGCATCGAAACCGAGCCTTCCCATCGTGCTTCGAGCTCCCTGCCGATCAGGTAAGCCTCAGAAGGCCCGCCACAGAACTTCACGTCAGGCATCACAACATCCAGAACGTCTTCTTCCATCAGTTTCGTGAACAGCCTAACCCCGTAGCCCATCTCGGCACCTGCCATTGTTAGTCCCGATTTTCTTCGGATCTCTCGCAGGTCATCTGCATTCTCGATCGGGTCGACTGGCTCTTCGAACCAGCCGACACCGGCTTCACGAAGTTCAGGTTCGAGCGCGAGGGCAGATTCAAGGTCAAATCTCGAGTGGCAATCGACCAGTAGTGTCCGGTCAGGTCCAATCACCGCTTTTGCTGCACGAATTCGATCCAATCCCATCTCAGCTTCCCGGGGGAGCCCTGAGCTATTGAAAGGTGCCTGACACTCATCGAACGGCGCGCATTTCGCGGTCGCAAATCCTGCTTCCATCGCACGCTGTGCCATCTCAGCGAACGAATCGGGTGAGCGATCGACCGGACCGTTGTCGTTGGGAAGCATTGAGCGGTTGATATTCGAGTAAAGCTCAACTCTGCGATCTGCCCTACCTTCGTGATCGTAGAGTTCTCGCAGGTAGTCAACCATCGGCAACTGCGCTACCTGTGAGAGAGCATCAGCGACGGCACTCCGCAGGCCGCTGACGGCCGTGGCGAGTATCGTGTCGTTTTCCAGTTGATCGACCGAGAGGCCGTTGATCGTGACCACATCAGTATCGGCGGTCAATCGTCGTCCACGCAATTTATTCGCAAGCCTCGCCACAACCGGTGCTACGTCACTCACCAGTTGGGTGGACGTGATCTCGCCCTGCCCAACGATTCCGCCGCCTTCACCTAGCGACAGATGCACCCATTCTGTTTTCGCCCGAACGTGAATCGCGTTGAAGCTCAGTTCGGTCGGGCTGAACCACTCACCTGACACTGTCAATTACTTTTATCTCCATAAGTTCTGGTGCTACCTGTTCGGGTTGACACGGTACTGAGCATATTTGTCGTCGTTGATGAACTCATCAATGACTATCTTCTCGCCGTCGAGGTCGTTCGATATGTTCGCTGCAAGCACTGCTGCGAGCGAATTGATCGAGGAACTGAACGAGTTCAGGCGATTTTCCGGCTTGTTTTCAATGATCGAACTGGCGAATGCCTGGCTGATATCGTGAGTACTCTTACTGGCCATCGCCGCGTTGTGGGGGCCTTTGGAGATAACTTTGCGAACCTGATCGATGGTCGGGTTTTGCGCCGGTGGCCACTCGCCTTCAAATGTGTAGTCGACAATGTCGTCTTCAAGCTTGATCGTGCCGTGCGTGTGAATGATGCAGTCGAATCGACCGCCGTAGTACGAACGCGCCGGCTTCGTGAAGATAATGTTGGCAACACCGCCCTTTTTCATGCCATATGTCACGGTGTAGGCAATCGGGTTGTCGCCTTCGGTGTCATGCAACTCCGCGGGACGGTCGGTGTAGATTGCTCGAACCCAGTCAACGTCATCGTCCGACCAGTACCGCATAATGTCGGTCTGGTGAATCCCAGCCTCCACGATTGAAGTGCCCGACCATGCCCGGCTGGCCGTCCAGACACGGTTCGCAGGGCCGCCCTGCTCTTCGGTGCGGGTGTGTTTCACACCATGACCTTCGACAGCACCCTCGGAGATCATCGTCATCGCCGCGACCCATTTGTCGCTCAGGTAGTTGTGGATATCGGTGTAGCCACGGTCATGTCGCATCTGGAAGCCGACTGTGCTTGGAACGCCAGCCTTTGTGATGGCGATGTCCTGACTGATGATGTCGTCAAGAAAAAGAGATTGCGGTTTTTCAGCGAATATCGCTATTTCGCGCTCGGCTGCCCGTTCGATTTCGCCCTTGTGCTGATTCGGTGGGATGACGAACCAGATTGCGTCAACCAGACCAGACTCGATCATGCCATCAGCACTGTCGAACATCTTGATACCGGCAGAAGAGTAGCCGTCAACGAATTTGTTGATCTTGTTGTCTTCAAGGTTCTCTGGATAGGGGTCCGCAAGCGCGGTGATCTGGACTATCTCGTCCGATTGCAACTTCACCAGTGCTTGAACGTGTTGAAGCCCACGCTGGCCAACACCAACCAATCCGACGCGCAGAGGTCCTGCCATGAGTAATCGTTCCTTGTAACCAGTTACCAAAAAAGAGAATGCACACACGGCAAAGTCATTGAAATCGGCCGAATCTGCGAAAAATGCTAGCCGATTTTATACCCGAGATCGTTAATTCGGGTCGAACGGCTGGTGCAGGCGCAAACATGTAGTAAAGTGCCGCTTTATGTGCGAACTAGCTGTTCAATCTAGACAATTGTTGCGGGAAGGGCTGAAACTTTGAACGAACAAGTCGAGAACCTGCTCAGAAATACCATCAGGGATGATTTGCTGTACATCGCTCAAGGTGTACTAGGAATTCCATCGATGGAACTCGACGGCGATCCTAAGTTCGAAGAAATCACCGCGTCTCACAACGATGACCGAACAATCGGCATCGTAAAAGTCAGTGGTTCGGCATCAGAGAACGGAACCCAGCACGATTGGTCTTCAGTGGTGAAGGTAATCGATACTCAGGCGGGTTCTGGAGCGGCAGCTATATGGGTTTCTCCCGCGAACGAGACGAAAATCTATGAACTCGGCCTTTTCATGGACGATGGATTGCCGCTCCGACCGGCAAAGTGTTACCTGACTGAAACTCGAGAAGACCGTTTCATACTCCTGTGGCTCGAAGACCTTTCTGGGGCAATTCAACCGCCGTGGATGCCCGAACATTTCATAAACGCGGCAAACCATCTCGGACAGTTCAATGGCTTTCATGCTCGCCAGCAAACTGAACTTCCATTGGAACTGGGCCGAGACGGTTTCTATCAACGATGGTCAAAGCCCGAACGACGACAGGAATATGAACGACTAATCGAAGCCAAAGACGACAAATATGTGCGGGCTACCTGGGACGGTACCCCTGTTGAAGTCGGCCTAGAACTGATTCTCCTGTTTGAGGATCTCTTGGAAAAGGCTAAAGAGATGCCGCATGTGCTTGCGTTCGGCGACAGTCATTCGAGAAATATGTTCCCGGTCGGCTCAAGCACAGTGGGAATTGATTGGGCTGGGATATCGTACGAACCCTTCGGTTGTGATGCCGGGGTGCTGGCAGGGTCTGCATTTACATTCGACGTAAACGAAGCTGAGAGGGCGGTCGAAAATGAGCCGGAAATATTCGATTCGTACGTTTTGGGGCTCGAATCAGCAGGCTGGAAAGGCAGCAGAAAGCATGTTCGTATCGGGTACCTCACTCAGTTCATCGGCTATTTTTCCATACTAGGCAACTCACCGATTTCGATCTTTGCGGATGAGTCAAGGCGCTCGCATCTCGAACATCGACTTGGTGCCAAGCTTGAAGACGTTCCGGAGCGCATGAACCCTGTGATGGCATTATTCCCGAAATATGTCGCAGAGTTGAAACAGTTGCTCAAATAGTCTGATCTGCTCAATCGTTCCAACCTCTTGCCGTATCGGGCGCTCGGGTGTTCAATGCACCTCAATCCCGTCATCTGAGACGGGCACAAGTTTCTTCCTGAGGCTCTCGAAGGGTGATGGCTTGCGGAACAGACGAACCCATCCCAACCACACAGAAGATCCCTTGTATGTTGTTTTGGGCCTCTCAAGATGCGTTTTGTTTGGCCAGCGGGCGGAGGACCCGAAGATCCCTTGGTAGCAAGTACCGCAGTGGAGCGTGAGTCTCCGCCCGCATTGCTCTTGACCCGAACAGTCGCC
>JAJRZP010000093.1 GCA_024275195.1 Chloroflexota bacterium
CCATCGGCACCTCCAACTCGGAGAACAGCGCGCTCAGTCTGGTTCTCAGCGATTCTCCCAGTTGGTCGAGATATACGTATTTCTCAGGAGTCAGGTTTTCCAGAGTGGCGACTCCTGCCGCGGCTGTCATCGGGTTCCCGTTGAACGTTCCGGCGTGTTGCACGACAGCACCGCCGTCCGATGGATTCCACATCGACATGATGTCTTCTCGGCCTCCAAACGCCCCAACAGGCATGCCTCCGCCTACAACCTTGCCGAAACAAGTTAGGTCAGGTGTCACGCCGTAGTAGTCCTGAGCTCCGCCGTATGCGATGCGGAATGCGATAACCTCGTCAAATATCAACACGATTCCGAGTTCGGTGGTAATTCGTCGCAGGCCCTCAAGAAATTCTGGCTTGGCGGGCACCATTCCACATTGTCCGTTTACCGGCTCTACGATCACTGCCGCAAGCTCGTCGGCGTGTTCCCGAATAAGCTTTTCAGCCAGCACGATATCGTTGAATGGTGTGATGAAAATCTCGCTGACGGACGAATCTGAGATGCCGGGGAACGCTTTGACTGCTTCGGGAGAGTTGGCATTCCCTGCCTGGTCGAGAGGCGGAACGACGCTAATCTGGATAGCGTCGTGGTTGCCGTGGTACGCACCTTCGCACTTGAGCAGCTTTTGCTTGCCGGTGAACGCACGGGCTGCTCGAATAGCGTTGAGGGTCGCCTCGGTTCCGGTGTTCACGAATCGAACCTTGTCGAGTGAAGGGACGCGTTCGCACATCAGCTCTGCCCATCGAACAACTGAAGGACTTGGCGCTGGAAAAGAGAGTCCACGTTCAATCTGCGCGGCGACTGCAGCCGTTACTTCAGGTGGACGATGGCCGAGGATCAGGGTCGTCATATTGTTGACGAAATCGATCCTTTTATTTCCGTCAACGTCCGTGATCGTAGTGCCGACGCCATCGGTGATATAGAGCGGGAACGGATCCCAGAAGATCGAGTTACGAGTGTCACCACCGGGCATGAATTGAGTTGCCCTGTTGTGCAGTTGTGCCGATTTCGGGTTTGCAGCCGTATAACTGGCGATCTCTTGTTCTAACGGGGTAGTCATTTAGTTGTTCGTGTTAGATGTGAAATTTAGGTCGGATCAATAGCGCTGGTGACACGTGCTCACTTTGAGAGGGCATCAAGCAACAGCGGAAGCGCTTCACCGGCGGTAGCGCGCAAAGATACATCACAAATAGGGGTCAGTTTGGTTTCTGCCGGGTTTATCTCGATGATCGTTGCACCTGATGCTGCAGCAATCCAGAGCAGTCCGCTGGCAGGTCGAACGGTAGCCGAGGTGCCGATCGCCAGTATGCAATCTGCCCTGTCGATTTCAGCCCTCGCCGTTGCCATTACGTCGGCTGGAATCGGTTCGCCAAACATTACCGTGTCGAATTTCATCAGGCCACCGCATTTTTCGCATGGGCCGGGTGCGTACAGTGGTACGAAATCGCCAAGCGAGACTCGATCACCGCACTCTATGCACCGCAGCTTCGTTCGATTTCCGTGGATTTCGATCAGGTTTTGAACACCTGCTTTCTCATCAAGTGCATCGATATTCTGTGTCACCAGAGATTGAAGCGAGCCCTGCTTTTCTAGTTCTGAGAGTGCGTAGTGACCGGCATGAGGTTCGGCAGCGGCGAGGGCATCCCTCAACTCGATGATGTGTGCGTCGATCTCCTGATTGGTTCGCCGATCCCACCACCCTGTGGGGTCTTTTTTGAACTGTGAATAGCCATCCATGCGCGGTGTGCCGTGTCGGGTCCACAGGCCATCGGCTCCTCGGAATGGTGGGATGCCGCTCTCCACAGACATTCCAGCACCGGTCATCCCGACGACGTAGGTTGATCTGCCTAGGATCACAGCTATCTCTTCAATAGCTGAAAGCAACTCATCTCTTGAGACGCCGGTTGTTTGCGCACTAGTCATTCTTGCTTCCGTTGGCGATGGCGTCCTGGGTGACGCGTCCGTTCATGACGGTGTAGACGTCAGCACTTTCGAGAAAGTCCGATGGCACGATGCCGGTTTCAGTCGCGGTGAGCAGCACCTGTTCGTGCCGGGTTGCCGCTTCAAGTACGAGTTGTCGTCGCTCAGGGTCAAGTTCAGAGAGGATGTCGTCGAGAGCCAGTACCGGGGTTCGACCTGTCGAACGGGTTACGAACACTGCCTCTGCCAGCTTGAGGGAGAGCGCGATTGTCCGTGCTTGACCTCGTGAAGCGAAGCTACCGGCAGGATTGTCGTTCAGTCGAATATCGAGATCATCGCGGTGTGGTCCGATTACCGAGATACCCTGTGCTATTTCACGTCGCCTGAGTCCGTGCAGGGTGCGTTTCATTTCTTGCTCGATCATTTCTGTCGTCATCAGACCTACGTTGGGTTGATCGGTTGATGAAGCAGTGATGCGCGGTCGATAGGCAAGCTCCAGGTCATCACCATGCGAGAGTTCACTGTGTGCCGGAACGGCGTGTTCGTTCAATCCGTCAACGGCGCGGCGGCGAGAGTCGGTTACCCGTGCCCCTTCGTAGGCGAATCGCTCATCCCAGAACGCCAGTTCATTTTCCTCGGAAAGGCCATCACGAATCCGTCGCAAGAGTTGGTTGCGTTGAGTGACGACCTGTCCGTAGCGTTGAAGTGATTTCAGATACGCCGGGTTGGACTGCGAGATCAGGATGTCCAAATAACGACGCCTTCTGCCAGGCGACCCGTGGATTATTTCGAGATCGTCGGCCTCGAAGAACACGATGTTCAGATTGCCGACGAAATCGATTGCCGACCGCTTGATGCCGTTTACCCGTAGCCCTTTACGGAAACCGAGTGCGCCATTTGTCGGCCCAGATGCGGTGACATCGATATCGATCTGAGCTTGAGTCGCTATATCGCCTTCTCTACCAACGCCAAGCACCTGCATATGTCCACCGGTTTCGGCGAGTGACCAGTTCACCAGTTCGCGTTCGTGCGAAGACCGGGCAGATTTTGCGATGGCAAGCATGTACGCGGCTTCGAGCAGATTGCTCTTGCCGTGACCGTTTTGACCCTGAAACAGCGTGAGTCCGGGTCGAAGTTCCAGTTCGGTGTTGGTGTGGTTTCTAAAGCCGATTAGGGATAGCCTCGATAAGTGGATCGGAGTGCCCTTCGTTGCTGCTACAACGCTGCCATTTGGATACGGAGCGCCAGTGATAGTGAGTATTCGCGGTCGGTGCGGGCGAATTTTAGCATCGAGGTTGAGTCGAAAGCCGATGATGTCGCATCTAACGTATTACTGTCGGCATATATCGTCGCAGCGGAGTACGAATATTAAAAATATGAGGTGCAGATGCACAAGGTAGTTGGGATCGGATTAATAGTGCTTCTGATCGGTTACGTTCTCTGGATAGCGACCTCTGGTACATCGGTTGCACCCAGCGAGACTGTTGTGGTGAATTCAGATACTGCCCGAAACCCAACTGAGGAGCGGTCATTTGAAATCGTGACCGTCCTCGGTTTCGACGCGATTCCGTCGATCGAAAACCCGCGGTTCGTCAATCAGAGTATCGCCGACGAGACCTATGACCCCGATGAACTCGTGCTCGGAATCGAGATCGATGGCGACGCGCGGGCATACTCGGTTCCGGTTCTTAGCCGCCGCGAGATTGTGAACGATGTGGTCGCGGGTAAACCTGTGGCCATCACATGGTGACCGCTTTGCTTTACTGGGATCGGGTATTCCAGAGAGATCAATGGTGTGGTTACAGAATTCGGTGTTTCAGGCAAGCTCATCATGAACGCCCTGGTGATGTATGACCGAGAGACTGAATCGCTATGGAGTCAGTTTTTGTCACGCGCAGTTAGTGGTGAATTATCGGGGACAGAACTCGAAACAATCCCTCTGACGATGACCACGTGGGAGAAGTGGAAGGAGATACAACCTGAGACGGTAGCACTGCGCAAGGGCAGCCGCATTCTCGACCCATATGCCGGGTACTACGCAGGTGGCTCAGCAGGTGTGATCGGTGAGGCGAATCAGGATGATCGTCTGCCAACCAAAGAACTGGTACTGGGTCTTGGGTTCGATTCGGAGCCCGTTGCATTCCCACATTCGAAGCTTGAAGCAGAACCACTGATCCAGGTCACGAATGCCGGTGAGACAGCGGTCATCTACTACGACCCGACAACCAACACGGCACTTGCTTTCAGTACGGTTGTGGATGGGCAGGAACTCGATTTCGAGTTAGTCGAACAGGACGGTCGTGAATGGATGCAAGACACCCAGACGGGAACACTGTGGGTGCCATTCACGGGGCAGGCGGTCAATGGCGAGATGGCTGGGAAGGCACTTGATCGTCTTCATGCCGTAAACGCGTTCTGGTTCGCCTGGAGCGACTTTTATCCGAATACCGAAATTTGGGGGTTGGGATAGATTAACCCGGGCTGAACTCAGGTCGCTTGCGGCTAGAATGTCTGGTGAACTAACTACTCACTCGACACTCTGGCGGTAACAATTGGATCTGAAGGCGCTGATTCGTGATGTTCCTGACTACCCTTCCGAAGGCATCATTTACCGTGATTTGACACCGGTAATGGGCGATCCTCGGGCAATGCAGTTCATCACGGAAACTCTGTCAGGGCACCTGAGTGCTTTGAGGGTCGAAGCCCTTGCAGCAATCGACTCCCGCGGGTTTATTTTCGGAGCCCCGATCGCTGCTACGCTCGATATCCCGTTTATCCCGATCCGCAAGGCGGGGAAGCTCCCGCCGCCCGTTATCGGAACGGACTATTCGCTTGAGTACGGAATAGCCCGGCTGGAGATAGGCACCTCGGCTCTGGACGACGGACAAAGAGTTGCCGTCGTCGACGATCTGTTGGCAACCGGGGGTTCGGCAGCCGCGGGAGCGAAGCTGGTCGCTGAGCTTGGTGCTGTGGTGGTATCGACCACGTTTCTGGTAGAACTTCAGTTCTTGAACGGCAGATTGAATCTTCCTGACGGTATCGACGTTTACAGCATGGTTCAGTACTAGATTTGGACACCGTACATCCCTCCGAGGGCGTCGCTGTCACTTTCGATTTGTGGCAGACGTTGATCTTCGAGTTTGACGGATCGGTGAGATCGCACGCACGGAGAAAGTATCGAACCAAGTACACCGTTGAAGAACTGGCAGAGCTTGGTGAGTCGATCGATCCTGAGGTGGTAGATCGCGGTTTTGTAAGGCTTTCCGAAGAGATCACCGCGGGGCACGATCGTGGTCTTGACGCTCGGTACGACGAATGGATATCCACGTTTTTCCAGCAGATAATGCCAGGGCTGGAAGAGCGGATAGGATCTGATGAAGTCGGCAGAATCGGCAGAGTCATCGACCGTGCGTTTATCGAGTCGCCACCGCATCTCATCGAGGGTGCAGCAGGCGTTCTGGACTACCTTGCTGAACGTGGAGTTAAGATCGGCCTCATATCGAACACCGGATTGACCAGTCCAGAGATATATCGAGAGTGGCTGGTTCGTATCGGCCTGCTCGGTAAATTCGACTACCTGTCGTTCTCGAACGAACAGGAGGTCGCCAAGCCAAGTCGGGCGATTTTCGAATCAACGGTTCGCGGTCTGGGCGTGAAGGCGGGTCGCACTCTCCATGTCGGCGACAATCTTCATACCGATGTCGCCGGTTCGGCTGCGGTGGGCATGTCGACTGTGTGGGTGCGTGGAGGGATCGATTCACCAGTCAGAACCGACACGGTGCCTGACTATTCGGTCGATTCGATCCTCGAACTTCCAGAAGTCGTCGACCGATGGCTGGCGTTACTAGCCAGCTAACGGCGCACAGACGGCACAGAATATCTTGAGATTCCTACCCAGTGAGGCGTTTGCGACCGAATAGCGCCGCCGCCGTTATTAACGCGAAATCTATGACCGTCAACGCGCCGATGAACAACGACGCTTCAAAGAAGAATCGCTGTGGAAACATCATCAACAAGTAGTCGTTGTACGGATCGAGCATCCAAAGGTTGTTTGCGAAGCTCAAGAAGTGGAACTGTGTGAATAGCCAGCCGAAGTTAATGGCAGCAGTCCCTCCGAATAGCACGAGGAACACGCCTGTACCTATTGCAGACCATTTTAAGGATCGCAACAGTAACGGGAACAGATCTTGCTTGAGGTATAACAGCCCTATGGCCAACAAGAATAGAAGGAGGACTCCTGTCCAGCGTGTGATCGTGAACACGGCCTGCATCAATGCTTTGACATCGACCATGTGAAGTACTTCTCGATCTTTGTACAGCGAGACTTCGGTTGCACCGAAGTTGACCCGCACATCGAGGAATTCCACATCGTTGTTGAAGTATGCCTTGATTTGATCAGCACCTCTGTCCAACTGGTCAACCGGTAGCCCGGTGCGATTCGCTATATCGTTTCGCCACCAGCCATACGTGTACAACCATTCGCTGTTGGTGATGTACATGGTGTTGAATAGGATCAGGAACAACGGAAGCACCAGCGCAAAGATGGCGGCTCCAGCGAGAGGGATTTTGAATTTTTGGATACTGGACGAACCTGAGCGTTCATCGCTGACATTTTGATTAGACAAGGTGACCATCGAAGTTAGCATACGTGCTGTTACCGAAATATGTGCATAGAGGTTGGAGAGCCATTTGAGCCTACATAGCGAACAAGCGGCGACGGCCGGGAAGGCTTTTGCCGAGCTAGCAGCGGTTGTTGAGCAACTGAGAGCCCCCGGAGGTTGTCCGTGGGACGCTGAGCAGACTCACATTTCACTGCGTCCGAACTTACTCGAAGAGACATACGAAGCGTTGGAGGCTATCGATTCAGGCAATCCAAAAAATCTTGAAGAAGAGTTGGGCGATATCATCATCCAGATACTGTTTCACGCTGATATCGCCCGACGAGAGAACGGATTTGACGCAGCATCCGTTTGCGATTCAATTCGAGAAAAGATGATTCGACGACACCCGCATGTGTTCGGAGATGAAGAATCGATCGACGACTCAGAAAAAGTTATGGACCTGTGGGAAGACCGCAAGCGAGTCGAATCGGGAGGGAATCGCTCGATTGTGGCCTCGCTTCCTGTGGCCATACCCGCTCTTGCATATTCATCGTCCATTCAAAGACGCGTGATGCGCGCTGGGCTGCCCTGGCCGGAGAAGCATGCGATGCCTCTGGCGTTCGGTTCGATAGAAGGCGAATCAACGGAAGATGGCGAGGAGCGAGCGGGTGAGTACTTGATGGCGGTAGCACGGCAGGTGCATGCTGCCGGTATCGACGCTGAGACTGCTTTACGTAAAGCGGCAGTCAGCCTGCGTGACCACGTTGTACGGGCCGAGGACGCGGCGGGCGAAAAGCCACTGACTGCTCTGGATGATGCAGAACGGAGTCGCATCTGGGATGAAACAGAGATAGACGGTTAGCGGGGCTCAGGTCATTCTTTTTCAGAGTGCGTCGAGGGATGCCGTGAGGACGTTGCCGACTACCTGAGCTGGATAGGTGATTTCGACTTGCAGGCGGGATGCGGGATGTTGATAGTAAGGTCCCTCGGGCGGTCCTTGGGGAGTCGGGTGGGTGCGTTGATCAGAGGATCAAGCCTGAATTGTTACGACGCCCGGTGTGCCGTCGCTGGTAACCGTGCCGATAACAGACTTATAAAGTGTATTATTAGCAACTAGACTCTTTATAAGTGAGTTTGATCGTTCTTTGCTCACAGATATAAGCATTCCGCCAGACGTTTGAGCATCGGCAAGAATCATGAATTCAAGCTCTCCAATGCCATTCTCTAAAACTACCTTGCCTTCGAGTGCCTCCATGTTGCGAGCCGTACCACCTGAAACGGAGCCGCTCTGAGCAAGGTCGAGTACTCCGGGCAGTAACGGTATGTCTGACCAGTTCAAGGTTGCCGACGTACCGCTGGCTTTCATCATTTGTGAAAGGTGGCCGAGCAACCCGAACCCGGTTACGTCGGTCGCCGCGTTGACGCCGATCTCGATCATCGCGTCTGCTGCGCCCTTGTTGAGGGTTGCCATCGACTCCACAGCGGCATTGATCGAATCCGACGTTGCGGTTCCTGCCTTGCCAGCGGTAGTAATTATTCCTGAGCCGATTGCTTTGGTGAGAATCAAAACATCACCGGGTTGGGCGTTTGCGTTCGTGATCTGCTCACCGGGGGTGACGATTCCGGTCACTGCGAGACCATATTTCGGCTCCCGATCATCGACGGTATGACCACCAATGATCAGAATTCCGGCTTCTTCTGCCTTCGCCTGCCCACCTTCGAGAATTTTGGCGATGACTTCCGGCCCAAGTTCTCTCGGGAAAGCAGCGATGTTCAGGGCGGTAATTGGTTTTCCGCCGACTGCGTAGATATCGCTCAGGGCGTTAGCCGCGGCGATCAGTCCGTAGTCGTAGGGATCGTCGACGATAGGCGCAAAGAAGTCGTTCGTGAGTACGAGAGCGACGCGATCATCTATCCGGTAGATGGCAGCGTCATCTCCGGTTTCGGTTCCAACCAGCACATTCGGGTCAGTGATGGTCGGTGTTGGCAGCCTGCCCAATACCTGGGCAAGTTCACTCGCGCTGAGCTTCCCAGCTCAACCGGCGCAGGTAGCCAGTTCGGTTAGTCGTACAGGTTTATCGCTCATGGTCATTGCATCCTGCCATAGATAAGACGATAAAGACATCTTGTGTCACACAGATCGGATAGTTCATCAAGATGCCTTGTCTGTTGGAATAAGAGTTCGTCGTTCAAATACTGCCTCAACAGCACCTGCCTCCCGCCGGTTCAAATTGACGTGTCTGCTCGTGAGAACGACAATTGGTGTTCCACAGTTCTGTACTCCGCTCCGCGTACGACTCAATTAGCATCTGCTCGAAGCAGAGATTCCGTTCTGGCGGTAAATCCTGATGACCGATCTTCCTGAAGCTCAGATACTTCCTATAACTGCCGATATCGGTGTCGATGGCCGTCTTATGATCGGCGGCTGCGACGTGCGGGATCTTGTCGGAAAATTTGGCAGCCCACTGTACATCTATGATGAAGCTACCCTGAGAGACATCTGTCGCGATTTCGTTGGTAGCTTCACTGCTGAGTATCCGAATTCTCATATCGAGTACTCATCGAAGGCCTTCGCGAATCCGGCGATAGCCGAGATCATAGATCAAGAAGGTCTCGACATGGATGTCGTTACGGGCGGTGAACTCGCGGTTGCAATTGCCGCTAATTTCCCTCCCGAGCGGATGAATTTTCACGGGAACAACAAAGGCCGTGAGGAACTCGTCGAGGCACTTCAGTACGGCATCGGGATCGTCACGCTGGACTCGTTTGCCGAAATCGACCTGTTGAACGAAGTGGCGGGAGAGCTTGGTGTTACACAGCAGGTGATGCTGCGGCTTTCACCAAGCATCGATCCCCACACGCATTTGCTTACCTCGACCGGCATTCTGGACTCCAAGTTCGGATTCTCGATCGAGACCGGTGATGCTGAACTTGCTGTCGAGCAGGCGATTGACAAAGAGTCGCTAGATGTCGTAGGTCTGCATTTTCATCTGGGATCCCCTATTTTCGAGTTGGAGCCGTACTCCGAGGCGATTGACTATGTTTTACAGTTTGCCGCCAACATGCGGGACAGATACGGACTTGAGCTAAAGCGGTTCAGCCCCGGCGGTGGTTTCGCTATTGGGTATGTCTCCGACACTCTTCCACCTGCAATGAGCGAATACGCTAAAGAGATTGCAGTGGCCATCCGGAAAGGTTGCGACGCGTACGGTCTTGACGAGCCGGAAGTCTATCTCGAACCTGGCAGGGCGATAGTCGGGCGGGCCGGGGTGGCTGTCTACACTGTCGGTGGTATCAAGACCATTCCAGATGTCCGCACTTACGTAAGTGTGGATGGTGGGATGGGCGACAACATTCGACCTGCTCTGTACGATTCGGAATATTCCGTTGTGCCTGTAGATCGTCCACTGGCACCTCGAAACCAGACCGTTACGGTTGCTGGAAAATTCTGCGAATCTGGGGATGTGCTGGCTCGTGATGTTGATCTGCCCGATCCGGCAACGGGCGATCTGCTCGCGCTGCCAGCTTCAGGAGCGTACTGCCTGATGATGGCCAGCAACTACAACATGCAGACCCGCCCGGCAGTCGTGTTGGTCAACGAAGGCAATGCACGTCTGATCCGCCGACGCGAAACCTATAGCGACCTTCTCGCTTCGAGTCTTGATATTGACTGATCCCGTTTCACCTGTCACCAAACGTCCACCAGTTGTCGGATGGACGACGTTCGGGCATCCGGGTGCGATACGACTCCTTTCAAAGTCATATGAAACCGGTCGGCTCGCCCATGCATATCTGATCACCGGTCCAGACAAGGTTGGCAAGCGGACGCTGGCACTTGATATTGCAGGCATGGTCAATAGTGAGCCGGTGGTCGACATGTTCGGTGAGGCTCCAAATATCGACCTTGCGTCTTCGCATCATGCCGAGCGTATTCGCAAGGGGATTCACTCGGATGTGGAGGTCATTGACCCCGATACCGAACTTGAAACCGACAACCGTCGGACGAACCTGAATGACGACGGTACGGCTCGGGAGCGCCAGACAATCTCGATTCTTCACGTTCAGCAGATGATCCGACACTCAGCAACGAAGGCTTTCGAGGGTTCCCGAAAAGTATTTATTTTCGATGGAGCTCACCAGATGGTGGAGGCCGCATCGAACGCGTTTCTCAAGACTCTTGAGGAGCCTTCGGAAGATGTAATGATCGTGCTAACTGCGCCATCGGCAGACCTGCTGCCGGAGACTGTCGTTTCGCGTTGCCAACTGATTCAACTGCGACCAGTCGATACGGTGGTCATTGAACAAGAACTAGTTCAACGGCTTGGAGTTGACGAACCGCTGGCGAGTTCGTTGTCACGGCTGGCCCGCGGTTGTCCGGGGTGGGCAATTGACGCGTTCAACGACCCCACGATTGTTGATGGGCACAATCAGGCGGTGTTGAGATTTGCTGGGATTATCACTGGGAATATTGAAGAGCGGTTCAGGTACGCTCGGCAGACAGGGGGGCAGTTCTGGCGAGATCGTGAGACCGTCCTTGCCGAAATGCAGCGGTGGCTTGAGTGGTGGCGCGACGTGGCTATGATGAGGCACAAACTCGTCGATTACGTGACAAACACCGAGTGGAAAGACTTGCTATCCGAGATCGCAGGCCAGCTAAAAGAGGCGCAAATATCGGGGGCCATCACGTCGATTCAGGAAGCTCAATCAGCGCTTGAGGCGAACGCCTTACCGCAGCTAACGCTTGAGGTGCTGATGCTCGATTTACCGTGGGTCGATCCGGCAAAAGTGCCATCTCTGACGATCGAGTAGTTTGGTTGTGGGTTCTCAAATGCCATGATCGGTGTAGAAGGCTTGCTGACCTACCTCCTGTCGCGCTGCCAGAGAAGTGCGTTTGGTTGAGGCGTGCGCACAATACGCGTCCGAGCAACGATAGATGACTGAGGATCTAGTCGCCGACGGCGATTGCGGCACCGAAAGCGCCCGATGATGGATTCGATTCTGGAACAAGCCAGGGCACGAATGGCAGCCACGTCGCTTTGAGGGACTGCAGCTTGAGGAACGAGTATGGATTGGGGCGAGGCTCGTAGGGTTTGTTACGTAGCCTCATTCCCGCTTCCTGGGGCGTTCGGCCAGCCTTTCGATGATTACATGCCTTGCAAGCACTAACGATATTCGTCCAAGTGTGCTCACCACCTTTGCAGCGAGGTCGAACGTGGTCGATAGTCATATCACGAGGCTTTGCCCCGCAGTACTGGCAGGAGTGGTTGTCGCGAGTGAAGACTTCGTTACGTGACATTTTTCTACGCTGCAACGGGCGCCTGACCATGTAGACGAGCCGGATCACGTCGGGTCGATCGAAGATGTCACTCACCGTGTGAACGTACTCACCCGTATCCTGAACCGATTCTGCCTTGCCTTTGCCCACGAGCTTGACCGCCCTGCGAATATCGCAGATGTTGAGTGGCTGATAGTTCTGATTGAGCACCAGTACTGGTGCCCGGGTACTCTCGGTCATCTCGATTTTCCGAATGCGGAGGTGTCTGAGTCGCTACTCGCGTGAACTAAATAGTACGGCCTGCTGCATCCTGCCGATACATCTTGTTACGGAGTTGGCTCGCTGCAGGCGCGGTCACTCTTGCTGTTCAATTGCCATTTCGAGCCTGTCGAGTGCAACCCCGAATTCTTCGGGGGCGAAATCGATTACGAAACTTCGAAGGTTCAACAGCGATGGAACTACTTGAGACTCGACCAACCACGTACGGCCATTTTCACGCCCAAGATCCTGTGCGAAAGCGATTGTGCGACCGGTGATTTCGTCTTTTAAGCCTTCGATACCGTCGGTCATCACATCGTCGATGCTGATTCCAGACTCAGCGGGGGCAACGTCTTCAACGAAAGAATAGCGGGCGAGAACAGTCATCACCCCACCGGCGATCAGGACACCGGCGACGAGCCCGATCACAATGCCTCCGAGGCTGTCGACCCAGCCCATGAACGTAACTTTGAGAGCCTTTTTAATTATCGATCCGACGATACGACTGGCAATGAAGACAGCGACGAAGATGATCACATACCCTATCGCGGTCGAAAGAGCTTCACTCTCGACACCATCCCAGATTAGCGAAAGAACTCGACCGGCGAACAGTCCACTGAGGAAAAGTGCCACGTAGACAGCGACTGCATTGAGAACAGCGGTAACTAGCCCAGTTTTGTATCCCCACAGTGCGGTCAGTGCAAAGGCTATGACTAGCACCCAATCAAGAACGTTCATTTCCAAATATCTCCACTATCAGCAGATGAGCGCATCGACTCATTTACACGATGGTATCGGCAAAACGTTACCTGAGCATTGATAACACGTGAGTGCCGCGTGACCGGGATTTTAGCAGCAGACGATTATGCTTCTACGAGTGTATTTAGCACGAATGTGATCCAATATGTATTGGGGATTACCCCGAGAAGCGGACGGAGATATCTTGCCAGATACAAAACCTGTGGTTCCTTCAATAGCGATCGATGGTCCCGCGGTGTCGGGCAAAACTTCAGTTGGCAGGGCACTTGCTCAGAGAATCGGATACCGACTCCTAGACACTGGCCTGATGTACCGGGCGGCAACTTGGAACGCAATACAGAACAATGTTGACGTTGGTGACGAAGCTGCTGTTTCTGCTGCGACCGAAGACATGGTCTTCTTGGTGGAAGATGGCGTGGATGGCGAGAACCTGATTTTTGTGAACGGTGAAGACGTTACCCGGTATTTACACACCCAAGCAGTCGATGATTCGGTATCCGCGGTATCTGCAGTGGGAAGGGTTCGGGAAATTATGGTCGCCGAGCAACGTCGGCTGGCGGGTGAAGGCGGAATTGTGGTTGTCGGCCGGGACATCGGCACGGTCGTGATCCCCGAATCTCCCCTGAAGATCTACTTGACGGCGTCAGCTCGAACACGCGCAATTCGCCGACATCGTGAATTTGTTGCAGATGGCACGGAAGTAGAGTTAGAGGATATTCTGCATTCGATGGAACGTCGGGACCTTGCGGATTCTTCTCGAAAGAACTCGCCACTGAGACCTGCTGACGATGCGCAGGTTGTCGATACGGACGATCTAACGTTGGATCAGGTCGTTGATCGATTGGTCGAGCTCACGAAGGATGTTGTTTAATGGCCCAGTGGCTGTTCCCTTTTTGCAATGCGGGGTTCAAAACCACTCTCAAACTCTTCTCCGATTTCGATATCGAGGGCCGAGAGAACATTCCCGAAACCGGGCCTTTACTCGTGGCTTCAAACCACCTTTCGAACCTCGACCCAGCGATAGTTGCCGCTGCATTGCCAAAGCCTCCTGTATTTTTGGCCAAGAGAGAACTGTTCAAGTATCCGATAGCCTCTTCGCTGATGCGAGGCTACGGGGCGTTCCCGGTAGATCGCACGCGAGCCGATGTTCGAGCCCTCAACTGGATAACCCGCCAGTTGTTGATCGAACACCGAATTGCAATCGTGTTTCCTGAGGGCACTCGTAGCAAAGTGGGGGGTCTCCTGAAAGGGCAGCCCGGTCTTGCGCATATCGCGATGTCCACCGGAGTCCCGGTCATTCCATTCGCACTTACCGGATCAGAGAAACTTCAGCACCCGTTAAAAGTTTTGAAACCAACAGCAACTCTCAGGTTGAAAATCGGCAAGCCGTTTATTGCCGCAGGGTTATCGGATCGGGTGTCGCGGGAGAAAGCGGCAGATGTGACAACTGAAATAATGGTTCGAATCGCAAAAATGCTTCCCGAAGCAAATCAGGGCGCATATTCTGGGATGGGTGATCTGAAATTTACCGAAACTACCGAGTACGAATGGTCGAACAGTGGGGTAACTCTCTAGGTGTGCGGAATATTTGCATATGCGGGGACCGAGAACGCGGTGCCGTTGCTGATCGAGGGTCTTCGATCGGTCGAGTATCGCGGCTACGACTCTGCGGGAATTTCGGTTATCGATGGTTCTGGTGCCATCCAGACAGTGAAGAGAGGTGACCACAAGTCTTCGCTCTCGAATCTGGCGGAGGCAGTAAGTGATCGTCGGGTTTCAGGTACCGTTGGGATCGGTCACACCCGCTGGGCAACGCATGGTGAGGTGAACCATACGAATTCGCACCCTCACTCCTCGAGCAATGGACTGGTCTCGATTGCCCACAACGGCATCATCGAGAATTTCCTCGAACTCAAAGATGAACTGGTGGATTCAGGAGTCGAGTTCAGGTCTGATACCGATTCGGAAGTACTGGCACATCTTGTCGGACGCGCCGTCGAATCGGGAAGTAGCCTCAGAGATGCTGTTGTTGCTGCTGCCAGTCGAGTGAAGGGTAATACTGCTGTGGTTGCGGTGTCTGCCAATGAACCCGAGATAGTTGTTGGACTGAGAGTGGGAAATGCCGGTGGGATCGTGGTTGGCAAGAACGACGACTCGGCGGTGATGGCATCCGACACCATTGCCCTTCTTCCGTACACATCGGAGGTGATTTATCTGGAGCCGGGTGAGGTGGTTGAGATCGAGCAAGGCAAGGTTCGCCTGTTTGATCTTGATGGCTCACCCATTTCTCGTGAACCTATCGTTACCGCCCAGAACTTCGAAGCTGCACAAAAAGGCAATTATCCACACTTCATGGCGAAAGAGATTGCCGAGCAACCCGACGCGGTGCAGAGCGCAATGCGAGGCCGGGTCGATATTGCATCGGGGACTCTTTCACTTCCAGAGTTGTCGTTAGAACGAGAGCATTTTGGATCGATCGATCGAGTGATACTCACCGGTATGGGTACCTCGCTCCACGCAGCGATGTTCGGTGCGTCAGTTATCGAATCTCTCGCCCGTATTCCTTCGATCGCCGAAAACTCATCCGAACTGCGATATCGAAATCCGGTAATCGGACCGAGCACACTCGTTGTAGCAGTAACTCAATCGGGAGAGACTGCCGATACTCTGGCGGCGATGGAGCATGCCAGAAGTGCGGGCGCACCTCAGGCTGTTGTGTTGGAACTTGAGGGTTCGCAGGCGACGAGAATTGCCGATTTCACATTGCCTATTCGTGCCGGTCAGGAGATCGGAGTAGCCTCGACAAAGACGATGATCGCCAGCATGACGACGCTGCTGCAGTTGGCGGTCGTACTCGCTGAGGGAAGAGGTGTTGTTGGTTCGGTTCAGGTTGAAAAAATCGTTGAGGCGATTGCTGAACTCCCTTCACTGGTTGCGACCACTTTGGGATTGAACGGGCAGGTCTCAAAACTGGCGACGCGACTTTCTGAGTTCGAAGATCTGCTCTACCTTGGCCGGGGAGCCCAGTTGCCAATTGCTCTAGAAGGCGCACTCAAGATGAAAGAGCTTGCTTATATCCATGCTGAGGGCTATCCCGCTGGAGAAATGAAGCACGGCGTAAATGCACTTCTCGGACCCGAGATGGCGACGGTCGTTTCGGCACCAAAGAACGATCTTTACGAAAAGATGCTGTCGAATATCAGCGAGGTAAAAGCCCGTGGGGGAGAGGTGGCGGTGATTGCAACCGAGGGTGACGAGATTGTTGGTCGCGTTGCCGATCACGTAATCCTTGTCCCAGACTGTCCAGAGCTATTGCAGCCGTTCGTAACATTGGTGCCGATGCAGATTCTCGCCTATGAGACCGCGCTGGCGCTTGGGCGAGATCCCGACAAGCCGCGGAACCTGGCGAAGACGGTCACGGTCGAGTAGCCAGAAATCACGGATCGTTGAATGTCGGGTGGTGCTCCCCAATTAAGGTGCAGGTTGCCATGATGCGTTTTTCGACTTTCTGGGTGCTTCCGAGGGATCTCCGATGGTGACGGCTATCCCAGTTAGACGTTTCGTGGTTGGCTTGTGTTGGCAATGATTGCCGCGAGGTTCCCTCTCATATGTAAACAACCTCTATGAGAGTTACAGCTATATCAGTGAACTGGTTCCGATCCGCAGGCTGGGGATCACGTCGAGATCCCAATCGTCACGTCGGCCGTTCCGAAAATTCACGAGGCCGCTCATTGCAATCATCGCACCATTGTCGGTGCAGAGCTTGAACGGCGGTATTGCTACGGGGAGTGGCGATTTACTTTCGAGAGACGCTCGCAGTGGTCCATTCGCGGCGACGCCACCGACAAGAACAATGCCGACACATGCCTCACGTTTGGCGGCGGCAATCGTCTTCGTTACCAGCACGTCAACGACCGAGTCTTGAAACGCCTTCGCCAACCCGGCGATGATCTGTGGGTCGGCAGCTTCGCCTGACGCTCCGGGTGGATAGATACCGAGGGCTCTCGCCCGATTCAGCACTGCAGTTTTTAATCCGCTGAAAGAGAATTCATCGGTTCCACGCATCCACGCCCGCGGCAGCGGCTCCGCGTCGGGTGCGTTCTCTGCGACGCGTTGAATCTCAGGGCCACCCGGGTATCGCAGCCCCAGAACCCGCGCAGCTTTATCGAATGCCTCACCCGCCGCATCGTCTCTCGTCTCGCCGAGCAGTCGAAATTTACCGTGATCCTCAAGCAGTACGAGTTCGGTATGTCCACCTGAAACCACGAGGCACATTATCGGCTGCTCACCGACAAGTTCCTGAAACGGTTTCGGACCGTAATCCTCAGTGCGCGCCCATGCACCGTAGACGTGCCCATCCATGTGATTCACGCCGACAAATGGGACTCCGAGCGCGGCCGAAAGACCTTTGGCGAAGTTCAGGCCGACGATCAGCGAGCCGGCAAGTCCGGGGCCATGGGTTGCCGTAACCGCTTCGATGTCGCCCCAGTCGATCCCTGCGTCAATGATCGCCTGTTCGCATACCGGGCGTATGTCGAGTACATGCTGCCGTGAAGCCACTTCGGGGACTATTCCCCCATAGCGGGCGTGAAGATCCACCTGCGTTGCAACTACATTCGCGAGAACACGACCGTCGCCATCGACTACGCCGACAGAAGTCTCATCACAGCTTGTTTCGATTCCTAATACATTCATATCAATACATCCAATGTACTGCCCAAGCCCGCCAAATTACCCACGGAAAGCCAGTACATTTTGTCATGATCGAGAATAGACTCATCGACACGGATAATTTCCGACATAGATAAAACCCCTGAGTTCTTCATGCGATCCGCAGGTGCCTGCCTGCTAACTTCGCCGAGGTTCTCGACAGGGAGAGAGTGAACGACTTTGGATTCGAATAACTGGCCTGAGTGTATGAGTTGCGAAGAGGGTCGCCTTGTACCTCTGTCGGATTTCGGGGCACAGGGTGCCGCAGTCCACTACAAGGCGTGGGTCTGCACGAACCCTGACTGTGAATTTAACCTGAAGATTCGAAACGGTGAAATTCACCTGAACGAGCCGATCATACGCGGTGCCCGCGTCCGATAGCATTAGACCATTCAATCCGTGCCGACTCTGAAGTCGTAGCAGGAACCAGGATGGCGACTTCGAATCACATACCCGCGACCAACTCTACCGAGACGGGTACGGGTGCGAAACCACCGAGATTCACACCGATTACGATCGCAGCATACACAGCGGCCGCAGTCGGTGTTCTGTTGATAGTCATCTCGGGTGTGTATGTCTACTCCAGAGCCCAATCGGGTTCCGACGCGGCCGAGTTCGCCTACACGGTTCCTGAAAAGTCGCTGGAGATTCATCTGGGGTTATCTGCCGATGCGATTGCGCAACCGCCAGTTGACGCCGAGCAGCCCATCTCACTTGGAATAACGGCCCCTGATGTGGCTCGGTTCGCCAGCCTATATCCGGGTAATCAGATAAACCCGAAGTACTGGGCGGAGCCCGAGTGGGCCGGTTCAGACCCGTATGGCGGCCCGACGATTCCAGACGATTTCATCCCGATCCGTTCAACCGATATTTTCACCGAATTCGACTCTACAGTTCGGCCGTCGCGGATGAGGATTCCAGCGATAGGTGTCGATTCTGTCGTTACGGAGCTTGAACTGCTGAATGATGGGGCACAACAGTCGTATGAAAACCCGGATCGTGTAATCGGTCATATTCCTGAAACCGCTACCCCCGGGCAACAGGGACGTGGCTGGTACTTCGCACATCTTGAAAGCTACGCTGTGGGTGAAGGAAACATTTTTCGGAGACTCCCACAGGTGACCGACCTCATCAAACAGGATGTTGTCGATGTGTACATCGAGACATCCTCTGGCGAGTTCGTTTACCGGGTTACTGGAACGCGTCAGGTCAACAAGGAGGATCTGGTTTTGACCGGCGCAGACAATGCGCAGATTACTCTGGTAGCTAGTTGGCCGCGTCTGATCTACGACCAACGAATACTGGTTGATGCAACTTTGATCGCATACAGGCCACTTTAGAAATCTACCGCCCGGAGTGTTGTACAGACCAATCCTGGAGTGGAATTCTGTGCGCCATTTGGCGAGAATTGCGCGAACATTACTGCTGAAATATCACGACACCGCTATCGGATGCCGACAAAATGCCCTGTTCGGGCGCTTTCTTCATAACTTGAAACTGGACAAAAATGGAATCGTCTGACCGCGCCACACAACAGGCCGAAGCAATTGAGCCGAATTCGACCAAAGCGCCAATATGGCGGGACAGGCTACTACTCACCCTACTGGTAATAGCGGTTGTCGGCGTCATTTTGCAGATAACCCTCGGCGGGGTCGTCAGGGTCACCGGATCAGGCGACGGCTGTCCCGACTGGCCGACCTGTTTCGGTCAGGCATTCCCTCCACTGGACCAGACGACTATCGACCGGCTTTACGACGGACCACGCCTGACAACTCCCCGACCGTACAACGTACTCCTCGAGTACAGCCATCGAACGGTCGGAACACTGCTCGGACTGGTGATAATTGCAGCCGTAGTGCGCATATGGGTACGCCACAGAGAAAGCAAATCCGTCGCCTGGCTTGCAACCGCCGAACTGGCGTTGATTTTCGTCGTTGGCATGCTCGGGGGTGCGGTTGTCCTGAACGATCTTGACCCGGCCATAAGAACGCTTCACCTGTTTTTGGCTGAAATCGTGGCATTGCTCGGGATACTGGCTCTTGTCGGGGCCCTCTACGGCAGATCAAGATCGAATGAAGGCAGTTCGCCATGGATATGGGGAAGGGTCAACGACGAGCACAAGGGTGCATTGAAACTGGCCGCCGCCGCCGGGGTGTTTTCGCTAATCGCCCTTCTTTCGGGCTCTTATGCCGTGTGGAAAGAGGCCGGGGCCATCTGTGGCTCGTGGCCGTTGTGCGGAGGCGATGTCATCCCGCAGTCGACTCTCGTGGGGATTCATATGACTCACCGGATGCTCTCCCTTATTGCGGTCGTGCTTATCCTGCTCGCGGGACACCGGGTGTGGCGGCTTCCCAATATCTCGGGTGCCCTTCGTTTCGCAGCACTGGCATCGGCAATAATCATCTTTGCCCAGATGCTCATGGGGGCTGCCAACCCGTGGACATCGTTCTCTGAATGGGCGCAGGCAGGCCACCTGAGCCTCGCAACCCTGATATGGGTCAACATGGTGTTCATTGTCGCTCTGCTTTTACGGCCAATACCGCTCAGCGAGCTTGCGGAATCTACAGATAACAGGGCAGGACAGGCTTAGACCCGCTAAGATTCCATGGTGGCAACTAACGAGACAGTCGAGCGCGGTTCGGCGATGACATTGGTGGGCGATTTCATCGCGCTTACGAAACCGCGGGTCATGTCTCTGCTGCTCGTCTCCGCAATTGCAGGTGCGTTCCTGGGGGTTGGCTCCAGCCCGACCCTCGAAATACTCGTTGCGGTCATCGTCGGTGGCGCCCTCGCCTCGGGTGGTGCCGCGTCGCTAAATATGGCGTACGAGAGTGAACTCGACCGCCGTATGGGGCGAACAAAGAACCGGCCCGTCGCGGAAGGCCGGATATCGCCGATTACAGCCGTCGTTTTCGGCCTCGTTCTCAATATTGGATCGTTCCTGATACTGGCGTTGATGACGAACGTTCTGGCAGCCGGCCTGGCGATAGTTGGCACGGTGCTTTACTTCGTTCTGTACACCGTAGTCCTGAAGCGAACTACCACTCAGAACATTGTTCTGGGCGGTTCCGCGGGAGCGATACCTCCCCTCGTTGGATATGCGGCAGCAACCGGGACGGTTGATCTTGCCGCGTGGTACCTGTTCGTTATCGTGTTCTTCTGGACTCCGCCACACTTCTGGGCGCTGGCGATCATGATTAAAGACGACTACGCAAAGGCCGAAATTCCGATGCTGCCGGTGGTGCGTGGTGTCGAGCACACCAGTGTGCAGATCATGTTGTACACAGTGATCCTTTCTGCGCTGACCATCCTGTTCGGCGTAGTATCTGATGCACTTGGCTGGATCTACATGATCGGCGCGGCCACCCTGTGTGTGGCGTTCTTCTGGTATGCCTACAAGCTCACAAAAGAACCCGACCGCCCAGCAGCTACCCGGCTTTACAAATACTCGCTGCTGTTTCTGGCATTGTTTTTTGTTCTGGTCATGGTCGACTCGGTCATCGCTTAACCGTTCTTCTTACGAGACAGCGGTTGTTTAAGATACCAGTTTGGTCGGATCGCTCGGTGCCATCGGTCACATGTCTGGATTTCGGCGTTAATATGTTGACGTGGGATTTATCAGAACAACATTCACTTTGCTTGGTCTGGCAGCAGGCGGGTACGTTGGTGTGTCGTCCGCTATGGCCGCCAGACTGACTCGAACTGCCCGGGTACGATCAGAGGAAACACCTGAGTCCGTCGGACTCGAGTATCGTGCCGTCAATTTCATGAGCCGAGGCGGCGATGCGAAGCTCACGGGATGGATCATCAACCCTGAATCCGGTTCCGACTCTCCACAGGCAACGGTGCGGGGCATCTCCTGGGTGATCATGTTGCACGGTGACAATGCGAATCGCAGTGATGCGAAAACCGGCATGTTGAGTATTGCCCGAGAACTCAATCGACGTGGTTTCGGAATCTTCATGTTCGACCTCCGGGGTCGTGGCGACTCGCCCGCGACGATGTCTTCTTCGGGATACTTTGAACGGCTCGACCTGCAGGGTGCGTCTGACTACCTCGTGAGCAAGGGTGCTGATCGGAGCCGCATTGGGGTTCTCGGGTTCTCGCTCGGGGGTGCGGTGGCGCTTATGACAGGTTCAAACCCGAACAACTTTGGCGCTGTGGTCGCTGATAGTTCATTCGCCGATTTCTCTCTGGTTCTGAAAAGTTCTATGACAGGGTTCAAGCGCCCGTTGTCGTTGTGGATTCCCGGGATGGAGTTCATGGCTAAATCGATCTACGGTATCGACGTTAAAGAAATCTCGCCCGCCCGCGCCATTACGCGCTCCGACACCCCTGTGCTGGTGATCCATGGCGAAGATGACACCGTGATACCGGTCGAGCACGCACGGCTTCTAGGCCGGGCGATAGGTGCCAGTTTCGATGAGATCGAAGGCGGCGAGGAAACGGTATGGATAGTACCGGGGGCTGGTCACACCGGATCGTTTCGAGTTCAACCAAAGGCGTACATAGAGAAGCTGGTTAAATTTTACGGGGCGCACCTCGGCGCACCCCGTAGTTCACATCTGCAGATGGCTGAAAACGCTGAGTTTCCAGAGAATTCGTCAAGCTAGGCTGGTAGTGCCGCCTGTGCGGTTTTTACGACCTCACCGAAGCCTTCTGGCTCACGGATCGCCAGTTCAGCTAGAGACTTACGGTCGATCTCGATGCCTGCCAGAGCCATGCCATGTATCAGGCTTGCGTAGTTGATCCCAAGTGCGCGTGCCGCGGCGTTGATACGAACGATCTGAAGAGATCGATTCGTGCGCTTCTTTAGGCGGCGGTGAGCTGTTGAGTACGCCTGTGCATGAGTAAGCGACTCGCGGGCGACACGAAAGCGCCTGCTCCGCGATGCCCTGTGGCCGCGCGTGGCTTTCAGTACGGCTTTGTGCCGTCGTCGTGTTGTAGTTCCGGCTTTGACCCTGGCCAACTTGCTTCTCCTCGGTCAGACGAATACAGGCCTCTGATTGAGTCCTGCAATGGATACAAATATTATGCAGATACTGCTAGCGAAGTGCGCTAATTGCCTGCTTGATGGTCTTCGAGAACGTCTTTGAGTCGAGAGCGACCTTGCCACCGAACAGACGCTTTACCCGTGCAGCCTTGCGGCGGCGGAAGTGGCTCTTCGGACCCTTTGAACGCAGCACCTTGCCGGTGCCACTAATGTGGAACCGTTTCTTGGCACCCTTATGGGTCTTCATCTTCGGCATATTCAGATAGTTTCCGTTCTCAATTCTCGTGTTCAGGCAATGAATGGCTGAACTTATTCTTCTGTTGTAGCTTCGCCATCGGCAGGTGCACCACTCGTGGCCGCAACCGCTGCCGATTTTCCTTGTCGTTCGCGCTCTTTCTGTTGAAGCGATGGTGCCAGCAAAATGCTCAACACACGCCCTTCCATGCCAGGTGGCTTCTCAAGTTTTGCGACGGAAGCTACACCCTCGGCAACTTTTCTCAGTACCTTCATTGCGATTTCAGGGTGGGCACGCTGCCGACCACGGAACCGCACAAACACTCTGACCTTCGCACCCTCGGCAAGAAGGTGCTTCGTCATATTGATCTTCGTTTCGATGTCGTTGTCCGACATCACAGGGCTGAGACGCACATCTTTCTGTTTGCTCGCACTGCGTGAGACTTTACGGGCTTCACGCTGCTTCTTGCTCTGTATGAATTTGAAACGACCGTAATCCAGCAGGCGACATACAGGTGGATTTTGGTTAGGGCCAACCTCTACAAGATCAAGACCTTCTTCCTGAGCCATGTCGAGCGCGTCACGTATGTGCATCACTGTCGACTCAGAAGAGTCCTCGCCACGAATCACGCGAACCTCTTCGGCTCGAATACGGCGATTCACCCTGAATTCTTTTGCTATGTTCGCACTCCCTGTGACATCGAATGGGTGATCCCCATCGAAATGCGTCCCTAAAACAGTTGTCCGGCGCGCACTTCTTGCCAATGTCGAATTGGTCGAACTTCCAATATACCAACCAAGCGACCGATACTCAATCGGAAACCAGTAGGAATCTTCCCACGGTTCCCGTACGTAACAAAGGCAAGCTCCAATGCGGCGCGAAACAGCCGCTATGCTACGATTAACGCGCCTTTACGAAGCAGCCAGATTGCATAGATAGTTGCCTCATAATGAACGGGCTGTACCGTAGTGACAGGAATCTCATCCAACTAATCGGGAGTTTATCGATTAGACCGGCTTTGTAGTAGCAATAGGACGGCCAGGACAAATGAGCAACCGCTGGATGCGGAATAGCCTCGTCTACCTCGTGATCATCGTGGCGGTGATCACGATATTCTTCATGTTTGTCGATCAGCCGCTCAATGGCTCACAGGAGATCGGCATAAATGAAGTTGTCGAGTTGGCGAGAACCAGTACTGGATCGTCCAAACTCGAAATCGAGGTTCAGGGTGATTCGCTAACGATTACTGATGGTCTCAACGTGTTCACATCGCGCAAAGAAGCGGGGTCAAGCATTGCCGATCTTCTCAGTAACGCCGGGGTTGACAACGCTAACTACTCTGTGAATGTCAAAGGCTCCGGGGGGTTCTCGAGTCTGTTTGGAATCCTGATCGGCTTCCTCCCGCTCATTCTGTTCGGCGGAATCCTGCTATTCATGATGCGTCAGGCGCAGGGTAACAGTAACCAGCAGATGGGCTTCGGTCGGAGCAAGGCCCGGCTATTTGTAGGCACCAAGGCGACCGTTACATTCTTCGACGTTGCCGGTATACCTGAAGCCAAGGAAGAACTCGAAGAGGTGGTCGAGTTCCTGAAGTACCCGGAACGATTCCAGGCGCTGGGCGCAAAAATTCCGGCAGGTGTGCTTCTTGTGGGGCCTCCCGGTACAGGAAAGACACTGCTCGCACGAGCCGTTGCGGGTGAGGCAGGTGTGCCATTTTTCTCGATCTCGGGTTCTGAGTTCGTCGAGATGTTCGTTGGTGTCGGTGCATCACGGGTCCGTGATCTGTTTGAGCAGGCGCGCCGCCACTCGCCATGCATCATTTTCATCGATGAGATCGATGCTGTGGGTCGACACCGTGGTGCCGGTCTCGGCGGTGGACACGACGAACGCGAGCAAACCCTTAACCAGATACTTGTTGAGATGGACGGTTTCGACTCCGCAACGAACGTTATCGTGATTGCCGCGACGAACCGCCCTGACATTCTTGATCCTGCATTACTACGTCCCGGTCGATTCGACCGGCGGGTGATTCTCGACAGCCCTGATGTTCGAGGCCGTACCGCAATTCTCGATGTACACGCCAAGGGCAAGCCTATCGAGAAGGAAGTCGAGCTGGCAAACGTGGCAAAGCAGACACCGGGCTTCTCTGGTGCCGACCTCGCCAACCTGATTAACGAAGCAGCATTACTTGCGGCTCGAAACAACCAGAAACTGATTAGTTTCGAGAACCTGACCGAGGCTATCGACCGTGTTTCGATCGGGCCTGCTCGTAAGAGCAAGGTGATCAGCGAGAAAGATCGCAAGATCACTGCCTATCACGAATCGGGGCATGCGCTGGTGGCACATCTGATGCCCGGTGGGTCGCCTATCGGCAAGATCTCGATCATTGCCCGTGGGCAGGCTGGCGGGTTCACCCGTTGGCAGCAGGAAGACAAATCTTACGCTTCGCAGGAACAACTCGAAGCCCAGATCGCAGCCGCAATGGGTGGGAGGGCCGCAGAAGTTCTCAAGGTCGGCGATGTCACCAGCGGTGCCTCGAACGACTTTGAGCAAGCGACGAGCATCGCCCGCGAGATGGTGATGCGACTTGGCATGAGCGATAAGTTATCGAAACGATCGTTCGGGAAACGTCAGGGTGGAGCCGTGTTCCTGGGGAGAGAGATGTCCGAAGAGCGAGACTACTCACTCAAGACTGAGAGCATCATCGATGACGAGATCAACCGCCTTCTGAGGGAGGGTGAAGATCGGGCAAACAATCTGCTTCGCGAGCACGACCAGGAACTTGAAGGGATTGCGCAGTTCCTGCTTGAGCACGAGACAATCGACGGCGATCAGTTCACAGCGATCATCGAGGGTAAAGACCCGTTGCTCGTCAGCCCACCGGCAACGGACAACCCGACAGTATCGAATGAGCCATCGACCCCAGCGGGTGAAGTCGATGATGAAGTTGGCGAAGTCGCTGATCCCGAACCACAGGCCACTTAATACCGTTTCACTATCGGTGTGAACGCTAAATAGAATTCTTGAAACGGCGCTTCGGGCGCCGTTTCTTATTCGTGACGAAAAAGATTCTGGCAAGCTAACTGCACGGACATACATGAGCATCGTTTTCACCGGCAAGTACTGGTCAATTGAGAGATTCATCTCTGGATTCTCTAACAATTCATTCCTGATCACCTGTGCTCGAACTAACAACTCGGTCGTCATCGACACACCGGCGAAACCTGTTGAGTTGATAGAGGCCCGCAAGAAAACCAACCCGACATTTATCTTGATCACCCACGGCCATCAAGATCATGTCGAAGGGTTCAATGAGGTCAACGGCGATTCCGAGCCGATGGTCGGCATTGGGCAGGGCGATAGAAGCTCGCTTCCCATCTCATCAACCGCTTTCACGATTGATGTCTCAACAGGCCAACAGCTGGACGCCGGTGATATCTCGCTTCGTGCCATGGCAACCCCGGGGCATACCCCTGGTTCGACCTGCTATCTACTGGAATCTCCGGAGTCCAGGGCGGCTGGTGAGCCAGCCCACGTCTTCACCGGAGACACGATCTTCCCCGGCGGGCCCGGAAGATCGTCATCGAACGAGGCACTGAAACAGATAATCGATTCACTCACAGAACACATTTTTGTGCTGCCAAGAACGACCGTTGTACTGCCGGGGCACGGGGAATTTACGACAATCGGTGAATCAATTCTGGAGTATGAGAAGTTTGCCGTAAAACACTTCGACACTAATCTGTTCGGAGACGTGACATGGATCTAGTCCGATATGTGACGCACTGGATAGCTCATTGATTCCGCAACAGTCACCGATCTCGCCAGAAAACGGACGCTGGGATACCGTCTCAATTCGTCCCGTAAAGTGGGGGTCTCTCGACATTGTCGTTGCCATCACAGTCACCGTGCTGGTGGTCGTTGCGATACTGACGCTCAGTGGTTCGTTTGGCACAGATGCCGGATATGACACCACGATTGCCTCGCCAAATGGCTACTACATTGGCCTGCTGGCGGTTGGGATCGCACTGGTCGTCCTTCGGCTCTTTCATTATCCCTCATGGCCGATACTCGCCGCCCTCGGAGCAGGGGGCGGCGTATTAGTCATCAGCTACCAGTTCGGTAACGATGCAGGTGACGGGACGGCTCAATTCGTCGGTGTACCCGTCGGGATCATCGCGGCCACCGCGATGTCGGGCGTATTCGCCGCAACCGGCTTCGCGTTCTCGATCGTCCGTTATCGCGAGCCTTTGAGTTCTCTCGGGTTTGTAAAGACCAACGGCATCCGACCGTATCTTTTCGCCGTGGCGATGTGGCTTATCGGCCTGAGTGTGTTGATTTTCTGGCTACAGGCGCTCGTCTGGCTCGGTTTTGATTCACTTGTACCACCCGACACAGCGAGGGAGATCCTTGACGAAGCAGGCGGAAGCATTGTCATCACCATAATTCTTGTTGGGATTCTGGGGCCGATCGCCGAAGAGATATTCTTCCGGGGATACATCTTGCCAGGATTCGTCAGGCGGTTCGGGGTTGGTCGCGCTCTGCTGTTTTCGTCACTGATCTTTGGATCTTTCCATATCGATCCAGGAGCCATCGTTCCTACTTTCGCATTAGGAATGGTTCTCGGCTGGGTGTACCTTAAAACTGGTTCGATCTGGCCAGCTATGTTCGCTCATGGACTGCACAACACCGTTGCGGTACTGGTCGCGAAGTACGCCACGGTAAACTGAATCAACACGTTTAGGTGTGCAGGTCGCTGAGCAATCTTCGGCGGCGAATTTGGTGAATTGACAGGGGACGAAGCAGCCACATGGCAACTGACAGAATTCGAGAAGCGTTCGAGAAGGCGAAGGGCGAAGGGCGAATTGCTCTTATTCCGTATGTCACGGTTGGCTTTCCCGAACTCGGGCTTACCACCGACATCGTGCGCTCGGTCGTCGATGCCGGGGCTGACATCGTGGAACTCGGTGTACCGTTCAGCGACCCGCTAGGTGACGGCCCGACCATTCAGGCATCGGGGCATACCGCACTCGAAAACGGCGTCACGCCTCAGGTGTGTATCGAAAACGTAAAAGAAATTCGAGCCGCAGGTATCGATGTACCAATCGTGTTCATGGGCTACTACAACAACATGCTGGCGATGGGACTGGACGAATACTGCTCTGCTGCCAGTGGTGCGGGAGTGGATGGTCTGATCGCTGCCGATCTGCCGGCTGCCGAGGCAGGACCACTTCAGGATGCCTGCGACAAGACCGGTCTCTCGCTGATCCCGCTGCTTGCCCTGACCTCGACAGACAAATCGATCGAGCATGCCTGTGAACGTGCTGCCGGATTCATATATTGCATCTCTGTGCTCGGCGTAACTGGCGCCAGAGCGACGATGTCGTCGCGTGTCGAGGGGCTTGCAAACAACGTGCGCCGGTTCTCTGATCTTCCGGTAGCGATCGGCTTCGGTATTTCAACCGCCGATCATGTCGCCGAGGTCGCAGGATTTGCCGATGGAGCGGTTGTTGGCAGCGCCCTTATAAACACCCTCGCCGATGGTAACGCCGCGTGTGCAGCAAAGCGCGCGCGGGCATATATCCAGACACTGACACCCGGCACGGCACGGAAAGTCGTGGCAAACTAGGTCGCCTGCATTCTCGATCTCCAAATAACCCCATTCTCAGGACGAAACACAGATTGGCTACGAAGGTTCGAGGCGTCAAAGGCGCAACAACCACTGTCGGCACAACGGCTGAAGATGTACTGACAGCGACCGAGCAATTGCTGCTGGCACTGATAGATGCAAACGACATCGATCAGGACGATGTCGCGGCTGTTCAGTTCACCACGAGCCCGGATCTCGTCGCCGAGTTTCCCGCCGTAGCAGCGCGTGAACGGCTCGGCTGGAACGACGTTCCGTTGATGTGTGGGCACGAAATGGCCCGTCCGGGTGCATTGGCCCAGTGCATACGTATACTTATTCTGTGGAATACCGACAAAGCTCAGAACGAAGTTATGCACGCCTACCTGAACGGTGCTGCTACACTTCGCCCCGATCTTTCAACGGCTGAAGCGTAAAAGAAATGGCTGCACGCAACCTAAAGACGAATACTTTCTCGAACCGCAGCGACACTCGCGCGGCCTGCTTCGGCTCGTCTTATCCGGGTTCATACGTCTGCAGCACCACGTATTTTGGCTATACCGGCGGGCTGTTTACGTACGGACGTTCATATCGCAGTTAGCCCTGCATGACCGTTCCGCAGCCCAACCTGGATTCACGAAGCTCTCCCTCCCACAGCATGCAACTGTGCCGGTCCGTCCGAATGAATCACGAACCCCATCAAATTCATTCAGTAACAGTCCGATAGAAACCCGAACAGATCATGTCCAC
This sequence comes from Chloroflexota bacterium, assembly GCA_024275195.1. Taxonomy (GTDB): domain Bacteria; phylum Chloroflexota; class Dehalococcoidia; order Lucifugimonadales; family Lucifugimonadaceae; genus Lucifugimonas. Next base: position 29,167 of record JAJRZP010000093.1, read on the forward strand.
GTCAAATATCCGAGTCACAGAACTACAGACACTCAGTTCACCGCGCGAGTTCATCGCCGCACAGCCAATTACCCCTGAAATCGCAACGACAGTCATCGAAACCCGTACCGCCATCGAGAACATCGAACAGGGCAAGGACAGTCGCATGGTCATGCTTGTCGGGCCATGTTCGATACACGATGAAAAAGCGGGAATCGAATACGCCGAGAGGCTTGCCGTACTGGCCGAGGAAGTAAAGGACACAATCCTCGTTGTGATGCGGGTCTACTTCGAAAAGCCTCGTACCACCGTCGGTTGGAAAGGGCTCATCAACGACCCGAATCTCGATGGCACATTCGACATGCAGACCGGACTTGAACGGGCACGGGCGTTCTTGCTGGCGGTCCTGAAGCTGGGACTTCCGGCCGGAACCGAGTTCCTCGACCCGTTCACTCCGCAGTACCTCGCCGACCTTATCTCCTGGGGAGCCATCGGTGCCAGAACGACAGAGAGCCAAACCCATCGTCAGATGGCGAGCGGACTTTCGATGCCGATCGGTTTCAAGAACGGAACCGGCGGGAGCTGCCAGGTCGCGGTCGACGCGATGATGGCGGCACGGTCGCCACATGCATTTCTCGGTATCGACCTCGATGGTCGTGCTTCCGTGGTCAACACGGCAGGAAACAAGGCACAGCACCTGATTCTCCGTGGAGGGGCTTCGGGGCCGAACTACGACGAGGAGTCAGTGAGCCTCGCATTGAGCCTTCTCGAAACCGCGGGACTGCGCCCGAATGTCGTCGTCGACTGCTCCCATGCGAATAGCAACAAGGATCACAGACGCCAGCCGATCGTATTTCGTGAAGCGATTCGTCAGCGAGCCGATGGAAACGAGGGTGTTATCGGGGTAATGCTGGAAAGCCATCTCAACGAAGGCAATCAGTCGCTAGGTGATCCGGCCGATTTGAAGTACGGTGTCTCGATAACCGATGCATGTATCAACTGGGAGACGACGGAAGAACTGCTTCGCGAGGCGCACGCAACCCTGAGTTAGAAAGCCCGAGAGCCAACGGCACGCTAGTTATGAGGACTGGCCGCCACCGAACGGCCGACAATAGATGTCGATGACCGATCTGTTCGATTCAATAGACGCCATGAAGGGGCCCACGGTAGCCACCGTCGGGACGTTCGATGGCGTTCATCTTGGTCATCAATCGCTGCTGAAGCGGGTGCGGGATGAAGCATCGGTGCGCGGCGCAAAATCAGTCGCCTTCGTATTCAGAGAACAGCCGCGAGCGTACTTCAAACCGGCTGCCACAGTTTCGTATCTGAGCAACATCGAGGAACGACGAACTACCCTCGGCAGAATCGGCATCGAGACCATCATTGAGATGGAGTTCGGGTCTGAGATTCAGCAGTTGTCGTCAATCGAATTCATCAAGGCGTTGCGAAAACGGGTTGGTCTCACCGCGCTCGTTCTGGGTCCCGGGGCGAGAATCGGCTCGGACCGCGCCGATGTCGATCAACTTTCCGGTGTCGAAGAATTCTCGGATATCAGTTTCATCAGCGTCCCGGCCGCCATAGTCGATGGCCAAACCGTTTCCAGTTCTGCCATTCGAAAGGCACTGGTTGATGGTGGGTACGATCTGGCTGCGAGGATGCTCGGTAGGAACTACTCGATCACCGGTGTTGTCATCGACGGTGAAAAGCGCGGACGAGATATCGGGTTTCCTACGGCGAATATCGAACTTGATTTTCCTGTAATCGTTCCCGAAAACGGGATATACGCGAGCATGGTCGAAGTCGATGGTGTTACCCATCAGGCAGCGACCAGCATCGGTGTTCGCCCTACTTTCGAATCCAATGGCGGTCGCACAATCGAGGCATACCTTCTAGACTTCGACGGGGATCTCTATACGAAGCGACTGCGCCTTGAGTTCGTCAAGCGACTCAGGGCCGAAGTCGCATTCGAATCGGTCGAACAGCTAATCGAACAAATGAACAAGGATGTCGAGCAAACCCGTCAAATACTGGCATCACGTTAGCTCGAATCGTTTTCCACTCCCCTAAATAACGATATCCCGCCGGTAACTACGGCGGGATCAGGACACTCCGATGACCACCAACCCAGAATTCACCAACGTAGCCGAAGACCTTGAATGGCGCGGGGCGCTATTCGACGCCACGCCCGGCGCAGCGCACGCTCTCGCCACCGAGAAAATCAGGTGCTACAACGGCTTTGATCCCACGGCGAGCAGCCTGCACATCGGCAATCTGGTGGCGATAATGGGGCTCGTACGACTTCAGCAGTACGGCCATACTCCGATTGCGCTGGTAGGTGGCGGGACGGGCATGATCGGCGATCCCTCAGGACGATCCAACGAACGCACGTTGATGTCGGTCGCTGAGATCGATGACAACGTCGAAGCAATTCGTCTCCAGCTTGAACCGTTTCTGGATTTCAAGGCGAAATCGAATCCGGCTCGTATGGTCAACAACGCCGACTGGCTGCGAACGACCGAACTTCTCCCATTCCTGCGGGACGTAGGGAAGCACTTCACTGTGAACACGATGATGGGTCGTGATTCCGTGAAGGATCGATTCGGGCGTGACAACGGAATTTCATTCACCGAGTTCAGCTACCAACTCCTTCAGGCATACGATTTCCTTACCCTGTTCGAACGGGATCACGTTGGGTTTCAAGCGGGTGGAAGTGACCAGTGGGGCAACATTCTGGGTGGAGTCGACTTAATCCGACGCATCCACGGGGCTGACTCGGCTGGTCGACCCCGCGCTCACGGCATCGCCTACCCACTGGTTGTCGATTCAAATGGTGAAAAATTTGGCAAATCTATCGGCGGGGCACCCACGCTCGATCCTGGGCAGACCTCGCCGTACAAGTTGTATCAGTATTTCTTGAATGTTTCGGATGCAGACGCCGTGCCATATGTAAAGTTGTTCACGCTTTTGAATCAGGTACAGATCGGCGGACTCGCAGAAGCTGTGACCGCTGAGCCTCAGAAGCGTGAAGCACAGAAGACACTCGCCGAAGAGGTGACGCGCACTGTTCACGGACAGGGCGGACTCAACCAGGCGCTGAAGATAACTCAGGCCTTCTTCGGGGGGGATATCTCGGCACTTACAGCCGACGAGATGGAAGACGTTCTCGAAGGATCGTCTATGGCTGAAGTTAGTCGCAATCAACTTTCGGGCGACGGCATTCGCTTTTCCGAACTGGCAGTGAACGCAGGTGCAGGTAAGTCCGGTGGTGATGTGCGACGAACTATCGAGCAGGGAGGCATGTACCTCAACGGTGAGCAGATCAGCGATGCGGGTCGTATGGTGAGTACCGAAGATCTCGTAGAGGGTCGCCTGTTGGTCATCCGCCGCGGCAGAAAAAACTACTCGCTGGTGAAACTGGCGGACTGATGTCTGGAGCCAGACTTGTTTGTTATCTTGCAGGGCGGTGTTCGGATCGCGCGGTCATAACACTCCGGCAACCGGACGTCACTGAAGCCCCGTAACGTTGTACTCGATTTCACTCAGGTTGAAATCAGCGTACGTCCAATCGCCATCGGGGGTGTGCCAGATTGCCTCTGCCTTAGATGTGACCATCCTTCCATCAGTCTCCAGATAATCCCTGATAGGCGTACTCCACTTGTAGGTCGTATAGTTCGCTCCATCGTCAGTCATGTATCTATCGTGGGACTCAAATCTTGTGAGCTGGCCGGTTTCATTGAAGAACAAAGTGGCACTAATCGAAATGCCTGAATTCGTGAATGTGGCTTTTACCGTCATTGGGCCAACTTCACTCCACTGAATCCCTGGATCAATCAACGTCGCCGGTGCCAACAGCCACATGTCGTTGAATAGGGTAACTGTGTCGCTCTGAACTACTTTTTCGCCTTTCGCGTCCACCACGCTGACCATTGAAGCGGCCTTGATCTGGAAGGTTGCCTCGCCTTCTGCGATCTGATGCAATCCAGTGAGCGGAATTCCAAAAAGTGATGACTCTATGTAGAAAAAACGGCTATTTTCAGCAGCAAAAAAATTGTATTGATCGGTTGATACATTCAACGTTTTGCTGTTCATAGATCGCGTCATTGTCCCGGTGAAAGACGCATGGAAATTGTGAACTTTGGGCATCCCGATGACGCCGGAATAGCGCAAATAGTTTTGGACAGATTCAGGAAGATGCTGAATGTCGGCTTCGCTGACGATCGAGTCATCTTCACCCGGAGATACTCTCGCCTGCACTTCAGATCGGTACACGTTTTGAAAACTGGATGGCATCGCGCCCAAGAGTGCCACAATGACCGGCAACAAAATGACTACATTGACTATCGTTCCATATTTCGCATCGGTCCATTGTTGAAAGATCACAATTTGAGACACGACGATCGCCACTGACGCAACCATCCACCAATAGTCTTTGCCCTGTAGATAGAGGAGGCCCGCAGCGATGAACAGGAGCGCAGAAATCAACCAAAACACACCTGGAAGTTTTGAAATCGGTTCAGTCAACTGACTGAACTCAGCCAGACTGAACGCCTTCAAAAAACCCGCGGAATGGATTGCGGCGTGACCGAGTATGACAAATGTGAAAACATACTTGAGCGCGCTATCCATCAGCAGTGAATACCTCCGTTTCTGTTTTCTGAGTTGGCGAAAACGTAGTGTCGTAGTAATTGTCTGGGTGAGACATGACAATCTTCTAGCCACACTTTCGTGATCGTATGATCGATCAGAACAGAGCCGCGTGACTGCACTGTGATGGACGACGAGACGGTCGTGTTTAAGCTGTGATGCCCGCTTACCAACGTGGGCATGGACACATGTACCTGAACGGGGTACAGATGGAGGACGCCAGCCGGGCTGTTGGGTTTTGACGACCTCGTCGAAGGACGGCTGCTGGTGATACGCCGGGGCTGCAGGAGCTACTCATTGGTGAAATTGGCCGAGTAGGCAGGTAATTGTCAATTGGGGGGAAGCCTGCCCTGAGGCGACGTGGCAATCACGCCCAATCGGGGCAATTTCGAGTTTTAGCCAGAGTTCGCTTGCGAGGTGCCCTTCTATCACGTTTCCTATGGCATGGTGAAAATATTCTGAGTCGCGAATCATGCCCATTTCAACCACTGATTTCCACGTCGTCCATGCTTCACTCCCCGCAATGACAGATGAACAGATCGGTCTCACTGGCGAGTTACGCGTCGCAACATCGTTCCGACCGGAGCGATAGAGGAGCGAAGGAATTGTTTTGATCGCGGAGATAGGTTTTGCGCCAATCCGCAAAAGTGTCACAGACACCTCACCATGATCGCGCAGCGAGATTACAGTCGTTTTACAAACTCAGAGTTAGAATCTGTAGTGGTCGTTCGTGAAAACGACCACTATCGAAAAATTCTCAGTCCATTTCCGTACGAACGGAGCATTCCGGTGAGCAGCCAGAACCAGCCAAACCTTCGAATTCCAGGCCCCGTACCGCTACCCGACGATGTATTAGAAATCGCCGGTTCGCAGATGATCAACCACCGCGGGCCTAAATACGCCGACATGCTTGATCGAATGTCGGCAAACCTGAAGACGGTTTTCATGACCAAGAACGATGTGTACTTCATCACGTCGTCTGGAACCGGTGCGATGGAGGCTGCCGTCGTAAACACGATCTCGCCCGGCGATAAGATACTGTCGATCATCATTGGTGCTTTTGGCGAGCGATTCGCCGAAATTGCCGAGGCATATGGTGGTGACGTCACTCGCATTTCATTCGATCTCGGTCAGGCTGCCGACCTCGATAAGGTGCGAGAAACCCTCAAGGGTATGTCCGGTGTAAAAGCCGTGGTCTTCACCCACAACGAGAGTTCGACTGGCGTCTCCAACCCACTCGAAGACCTCTGTAGGGTAATCCACGAAGAATCAGACGCATTGATCCTCGTCGATGCCGTCTCCAGCGCCGGTGGTGTTCCGATAGCGGTCGATGCATGGGGTATCGATGTGGTCGCCACCGCGTCGCAAAAGAGCTGGGTATCCCCTCCGGGTATTTCGATGGTGACTTTCTCGAAGAAGGCGTGGGAAGCACACGCTCGCTCGATTACGCCGAAGTACTACTTCGATATTCAGCAATACGAGGACTATGTCAAAATTGGGCAACCGCCGTTTACTCCATGCCTACCTACGATGTTCACGCTCGAGGTAGCTCTGCAATCGATGGTCGATGAAGGCATTGAGAACGTCTTCGCCCGTCATCATGAAATTGCGCAGCACACCCGCGATGGTGCGAAGGCCCTCGGGCTCGATCTTCTGCCCGATCCACGCTTTGCTTCGAATACCGTTACTGCGATACGGCTGCCTGAAGGTGTCGATGGCAAGGCATTTCTGGCTCAGGTGAACAAGAACTACAACGTGATTTTTGGCGGTGGTCAAAAGTCTCTGGTTGGCAAAATCTTCCGTATCGGACACATGGGCTGGGTCGAAAAGGCACATATCGACGAGGCTTTGAAGGCTGCGGAAGAAACCCTGAAGAGTATGACTTCGTAGAACTGGTCGTGATCGTGAACGCAACGATTGCATCAAATGGCAAGAATTGTCGAAACTGCGTAGCCCTAACCGACTACGCAGTTTCGGAATACCCGGTAAGTTACCGATACACGTTCTGGGGCAACTGAAATAAATGGGTCTGGTTCTGTTGCAAAAAAAGCGAGTACTAATCGCTATTTCGCTGGTTGCTGCGATATTCGCAGTTACAGCCGCGTGTGGGTCAGAAACCGCAACACCTTCGACTGGTGGCAGTGATCCGATCGCGGCTGGAACGCAATCCACAGCGGACACAACTTCGCCGACGTCAAGTGGGGCAGCACAGGTCAACCCGACTAGAAAATCGGCAACAGAGTCACCGTCGGCAGATTCAACAGCGAAAGTTGCCGAACAATCTGACCCAACTCCGGAGCCAACCGAACCACCTCTGATCAATACTCCGGGGCCTGTAGCCAACATCGCTCCCGATTTCACACTCCCGTCAATTCAGGGACCCGAGTACACACTGACCCAGTTCCGTGGTGAGAAGCCGGTTGCGATCGTTTTCTATCGTGCCTACTGGTGAGCATTTTGCAGAGAGCAACTCGGGAAGTTGCAAAGATCATTAGACGAACTGGATGCCAGTGGCGTACAGGTTCTGGCGATTAGCACCGACAATCTGGAAGGGCCCGCATCACTCGCTGCTGCCCAGGGTTACGAATTTCCGATTCTCTACACCTCGCTCGATTCGTCTATACCCGAAGAGTACGGCGTGTTTGATCTGTTCGGAGATGGGCTTGCCTCGGCATCGGTGTTCCTAATTGACAAAAACGGAGAAATCGCGTGGCAGAGCATCGGTCTCAACTACACGCATCAGGTTGAGGCTGCCGAGATTATCGACCAAGTTGAAAAACTAGGCTGAACACAGTGCTGCGAAATTCTGAGATCTGGTGATTTGGCTCCACAGCGTCGATAATTCCTTCGTGCATTTGTTTTTTCAAAAACCTCTGTGGACGCTGATCGTTCTAACGCTAATTCCGATAGTCGTGGCTTGCACTGGTTCGTTGCCTACGGACTCGACATCTTTGCCAATCACCAACCCGACCATCGCAAATCCCACTCCTACATCCGGGATAGCTGAAGGCGACACATCGAAGATAGAATCGGAACAGGCTGCACCAGTAGTACCTTGGGCTCCGGTGTTCTCGGTCTCGACAGTTGACGGAGAAAACCTGCGACTTGACGATCTGCTTGGTTCAGTTCCCGTCTACCTCGTATTCATTCCAACTTCGACAGATCCAACCGACCGGTCACAGATGAGCCGTATCCAGGCTCAGATCGATTCATTCGAAAAGCTGGAGACCGAAGTTGTGGTTGTGGTTTCCGATCTACCCACACGGGTTGTCGAGATGAGAGATGAGTTAAGCCTCGGCTTCGCATTGATAGCCGATCCACTGAACGTTATTTCGGGCGATTGGCAGGTTTTCGACGGGGGCAATGACGGCAGTGCCACTCCGGCGAGTTTTGTTTTCGACGCACTTGGAACTCTGGTGGCGCGACTAGTCGCGGCAGAACCTGACGATCGCCCGTCCGTCGTCGAAGTACTGAACGTGATAGAAGAGTCGCTCAGCACCGGCGCGCTCTAGAGCCGATCACCAAACCGTTGGATCACCGCGCCAGCAGGCGGTTTCGGGTAGAAATTCGTAGCCTTCGCAGGTAACCGCCAACCACGCGTGACTATCGAGACAAACTCATCCAGCGGTACCGGACGCATAATGAACGCCATTCGTGCGGTACCGCTTTCGATTTGCCGAGCGATAAGCCCTGCATCGTGGTGAGGACTGATAATCGCCTCCTCACGTTCTTCTGTTATCGCGGGCCTGAATACGTATGTGTGGAGCCGTGAATACTCAGAGTTATCAAGAGAATTATTGGCTGGAGGAGGCGATTTCATTCGAGCGATATGGAACTTGCCTGGCTCTTTTGAAAACAGCCCAAACACCACTTCATCGCCCTGTCTCTCACCAAGTGCCACCGAGAACTCTTCGATCTGAGCATCGGTCGCAAGCCCTTTGCTTGTATCGGGTAACCATTCTTCAAGATCGCTACTGGCCTCGACTGATTCTAAGATCGCTGCAAATTCTTCATCCGTCGCCGATTCAACGAGTCGGTGATAGCCACGGGTTATCAGTCCCGGCTCGTCAAACGAGACCATCAGCATCATTCGGAAGTTAATCGACTCATCGGGATCGACTTCTCGCTCGGCACGCACACTTCCTCGATACCGGAGTGCCGCCTCGTAACGGTGATGTCCGTCGGCAATGAATATCTCGGCATCTTTCAACGCGGCCTGCAGCACGCCAATCGTTCCGGGGTCCGAAACCCTCCAGAGCCGGAGCATCGGCATGTCCGGAGGAGTGAACACAGCGGTTGGCGCTCCACCGGCGATCGCTCTGACAAGGTTGCCCACACTCGATCGTAGATCGTCGCGGTAGATCACCAGCAGCGGGCTGTAGTTCGATTGCGCCGAGCCCATCAGTCTTACCCGGTCGGCTACCCACTCGGTACGGGTTCCCTCATGAGGGAGCACAACTTTCTGGTCGTAGTCCTCGAGCCGTACTGCGGCAACGAAACCACGCCGTTTCAGTACCTGCCCTTGGAACTCGAACTCTTCTTCAGTCACGTAAATCGAAGGCGCTTCTTCGTGCTTAAGCACACCGGAATCGGTCCATGCCTGTTCTGTTTCAGCGGCCTTCTCATATGGATCGTCCGACATCCCGCGTCGCGCAAGCTCGAGCCGAACGATGTTGTACGGAGAACGGTCGTACAACTCCTGCTGGAGCTGGGGAGTTATCACGTCGAAGGGCGGGCAGACGTGAAGACTGACGTCACCAGCTATTTCGGGATTGTAGCGGACCGCCCTGAAGGGTTGAATATCTGCCATAAAAAGTTCTACAAAATAGGAAAAGCGATAGGGAATGTGGAGCCGATCCACATAGTCCGATAAACGAGTATAGCCCTACTTGCAACAGGCGACTCTCAGTACGGTGTGATCAAACCGGCGAATGAGCACCGACTATTCAGACGCAGTTGCAGCTTGTGGGCGTTGCTATACTCGGCACACCATTTAAAGAGTCGGGCACTCGCTGCGCCATGATGGCGCGCTACCCACGTTATTGACGCCCAGAGTTACTCACGTGCCAGATCAGGAAATCCCGCTTCAAATGCGACTCGACTCCGATTCGTCCACACCAGACGACGTTGCGAAGCGCGCCGCACAGTTGCGGCTCGAAATAAACCGTGCGAACAGGTTGTACTACGTCGAAAATGCCCCCGAGCTCGACGATGCCGAGTGGGATGCACGCATGCAGGAGCTGCTGGCAATCGAAGCGGCTCACCCTGAACTGCAGTCGCCCGATTCGCCGACTCAACGAGTCGGTTCGCCACCAGCCGCCGGTTTCGATGAGGTCGTTCACCCGGTTCCTATGCTGAGTCTCGGGAATGTCTTCGATGAGGACGGTTTCCGGGCGTGGTATAAACGGGTACTCGACTATCTGGAGCTAGAAAAAGCTCCCATGGTGTGTGAATTAAAAATCGATGGCCTTGCCCTTGCAATCACCTACCGAGACGGGGTCATGGAGCGTGCAGCAACCCGCGGAGATGGGGAGCGTGGTGAGGACGTGACAGCGAATGTGCGCACCATCCGCAGTGTTCCGCTCACACTTGATGGCCCGGCAGGTGAGATACCTCCTGTCGTTGAACTGAGAGGCGAGGTGTTCCTGCCAAATTCTCGTTTCGCGGCTCTAAATGCAGAGCGTGAGGAAGCCGGTCTTCCCGCATACGTAAATCCTCGTAACTCCGCATCTGGATCTCTTCGGCAACTCGACTCGTCAGAGACAGCTAAGCGCCCGCTCGACATGTTCTTCTACGCCCTCGGCTACGTTGAAGGAGGTGAAGAGCCGTCGAGCCATTGGGACACCCTGCAATCGATGCAACGCTGGGGTTGTCGGATCAACGATTGGACTCGAAAAGCAGAAACCATAGAAGGTGTGATGGCCGCGATCGCCAACGCCGGTGAGATTCGTGATTCGCTCGACTACGGCATCGACGGTGTCGTGATCAAGATCGACTCGTTGTCCCTGCAACGTCGGCTTGGGTTTGTTGGACGCGACCCACGATGGGCTATCGCCTACAAGTTCCCGGCTGAACAGGCCGAGACAACTCTGAAGGCGATACACATCAACGTCGGTCGAACCGGTGCGTTGACACCATGGGCCGAGCTAGAACCAGTGATAGTTGGTGGTGTGACCGTCGGCCGCGCAACGCTTCACAATAAAGACGAAATTGCGCGAAAAGACTTCCGCGAAGGCGACCGAGTTGTGATCCAGCGCGCTGGAGATGTGATTCCGCAGGTTGTCGAGGTTTCACCAAAGAACAACCGCGGGGCTGACTCAAAGCCCTATCAATTTCCTGACACCTGCCCGTCTTGTGGCACCGAAACCGTCCAATCGGAAGGCGAAGCGGTCACCCGCTGCGTGAATGCGACCTGCCCCGCTCAGTTCGAACGGCTACTTGAGCATTTCGCTTCCCGTGGGGCGATGGACATCGAGGGTCTCGGAGAGCGCGTGGCCCAGGATTTACCTCGACTCGGGTTTGTTTCGAATATTGCCGATATCTACCGTCTGCACGAACGAAAAGCTGAGTTGCTGGAACTCGACAAGATGGGCGAGACACGAGTCGACAATCTGCTCAGCGCTATCGAAGCCTCTCGCTTCCAGCCTCTTTATCGACTACTTTATGCGTTAGGACTACCGGGGATCGGATCGGAAAGCGCTGAGTGGCTCTCCAGACGGTTCTCCAGCCTGAGCCGACTGCTGGAGGTGACAGAAGAAGAGCTTCTCGCCATCGACGGAATTGGCCCGGTTGTGGCGTCAACACTGATCAACTACTTTGGCATCGAACAGAACCGCAACCTCATCGACAACCTCATCGAACTTGGCATCAACCCAATCGATGACACGCCTGAGCCTTCCGCCGATCACCCGGCGAATGGTGCGACATTCGTAGTTACAGGTCGGCTCGAATCTATGTCACGCTCTGAGGCACAAAATCGAATCAAGACACTGGGTGGCAAAGCCACAGGTACGGTAACTAAGAAAACCAGCTACCTCGTGGCAGGCGCTGAGGCGGGTTCAAAGCTCGAAAAAGCCCGACGCCTCGGGATTCCCGTGATCGACGAGGCTGAGTTCATCGCCTTCATGGACGATGGGGTTGTACCTGAAGTCAGCGCGCCTGACGACCACTAACCTGCTCACTGTCCCTCCAGTGTATGAGTGCCGGAGGATTTCATATTGGTCACACCGTCAATCGCATCTGCACAGGTGAGTATCGTGCAGTTCTCGTTTGCTGCGGATCTCCTTGGAGCACCGCAACCTGTAAAGGTCTGTATCAGCGGACTCGAATTCCCCGGAGAGGTGATTGTCGCCAATCGCTGACAGCCAGAGTTCGGCGGGAAACTGACCGGAATTTCAATGTTCAGGCTTGTGCTGCTCCAGACCAGTTCAGGTCCCTCGCCAGCAGAGATATCCGACCGACGTATCTATGTTGCGATTTACGGAGATCCAGTCGCTTCTGAGACAGGCACAGACATCAGAGAAGTACAGGCAACTTACAGCACTGACCGTTCCGCACCGAGAACCGGGCATTCTTTGGACGCAGATATTCAGGCTTTACGTGGTGTGCGTCAGAACTATGCTGAGATGGCCGACCCCGGACTGAGCCGTATCACCGCAGCGATCGCCGAGTACGAATCGAGAGTCAATGCGTCGCTGGCAGAAGAATTCCATGACAGATGGAAGTCTGGAGCGATCATTGCCGCCGAATCTGTGGTGAAACCCCCTGCTCCACCCAACCAGATTTTTCTGCTTGATAGCCCCGAGGCGTGGCTGGAGGTGTCAGCCGCCAACCTACTCGACCACTCCCGATTCGTGGCAACACACTCGATGCTCTTGAGGGTTTTCGAAGATCTACAAAAAGGGCAGCTTGAGGTTGCGAAAGAGAGCTTGCGAAAGTTGTGCAACCTGCGGCTTGACGAGTCAACGCCGCTCGATCTCATCCACACTCGACTTTCAGGTAGCTCTCACAAAATCAGTGGCAGTGACCTTGTCGATCTGTTGATTCACGATCAGGCGTATCCGCCCTCGGTCGCAATACTGTGGCTAATCGTCTACGTGTGCAGCAGCAATTCAGAGTTAAAACTAATAAGTGAGCCTGACACGCCCGAGTTTATGTCGAACGACAACCTTGCAGAGTTCTGTTTTGCTGATTGCTCTTTCGAGAATATTGACTCGCTACGATCGACGAAATCCAATGAATGGGATGCGGTATTGCCGTTTCTGAGACTCATCACACCACATGCCAGATCAACGCGATTTGGCGGCGGCCGCCAAACTGATATACAGGAATTCGTTGTCCAGCTGGCGACCCTCGCCAACCGCCGGCGAATTTCTTCGCCGGTGATGCAATCTTTGGAAATTGCCGCGGTAGCACGAAACCGTCCTCTGACACACGATGACATGCGGCTGGGTGAGGTTCTCAGCGCGGATTCATGGCTTGAGTACGTGCTAAGAGCAAGGGACATTTTCGGAACGGTTGCCAGTTTACGAGCCTCGCTGGCTCGTGCGGCGTCACACTGGCTGGCAATCGAATCTGCACCCGACATGGAACGCACAATCACCTATCTCGACCAGATCGAATTCGGACGCGTAGATCACGCACTCGCAGTTGAGCGGCATCTACTCAGGTCGAGGTGCGAGCTGACAACACTCATCGAGAACCCTGCAAATTGGCTGTCGACGCAGGATGAGTTCGAACGTTGGCGACAGGACTACCGGCGGGCGTATCTGGAGGATCATGCAGAAAAGCAGGTTCGTAACAGACAACTCCAAGAACTGATTTACTCGACTGGCAAGACAGTCGCCGAGATCGAGCTTCTTGAGCAGATTGAGGTTATCCAGCTTGGGACGATCAATGAGATCGTGGAGATGTGGAACGAAACAATCCGATTGTTCAAAGTCTGCGAAAGTGACGGTGCTGACATCCAACTGATTGATGAATCGGTCTGCCCTGAGTGCCGGGTTCGACTCGGTCAGCCTTCCAATCACACCGACCTAACCGATATGATTTCTGAGATAGACCGACTATTCGGCGGATTTCGTGATCGACTGGCGTCGGTCGTTTCAGGAATGGTGATTGAATCATCCACTCCCGACAAACTTCTTAGCCTGTTCCGGCTAAATTACGCTGGTGACCTGTCTGATCTCGCGAACGTTCTCGACGATAAGGTCATATCCTTTCTGAACGATTTGTTCGGTGAATCTGATAGACCAAGTGGAAATACGGGCGATTGGGCGTCTCCTCACTTTTAGAAAAACTGTTCCCGAGTGGCAGTGGTGGTGGATCGGAAGGTCCACCATGGATTGTTGTCGGGCTCGGCAACCCCGGTGCTGAGTACAGGAATACCCGCCACAACGTTGGGTGGTGGTGCATGGACGAACTCGTCCGTCGCACGGGTGTCGAACTGAACCGTAAACGCAAGGAACTGCGATTCGCCGAAACCGAACTCGGTGGTACGACGGTTGTACTCGCTTACCCTCGGACATTCATGAATCGATCGGGATTGGCGCTCAACTATCTCACCAATCGATTCAAGACCGACCACGATAAAATCCTGATCGTTACTGACGACATAAACCTCAACCCCGGTTCCGTGCGTATCAGGAAAAAGGGTGGCCCCGGAGGACACAATGGGCTGAAGTCGATCATAACCACGCTCGGTACGAACGAGTTCCCAAGGGTACGAATTGGAGTAGGAAATCCCGACTCGTCTGCAGAGCAGGTCGATCACGTACTAGGTACGTTCGAACCCGAGACGCGTGATCTGGTCAAAGCAGCTTCAATCCGTGCCGCTGACGCCATTACGATGATCGTAAGCGGTGAGTTTGAAAACGCGATGAACAAATACAACGCCAGAAACAACGGCGAGACCTCGATATCGACATGATGCCGTTTGGCAGTTCCTCGAATCGATCGCGTCGCGCAATTTTCAGAGTCGTCGCTACAGCCTCTCTCACCAGCCTGACACTAATCGTTGTCGCCTGTCAGGGTGTGCAGAATACCGACGATCCTCTGTCTTCAACTGCTACCGCCGTGCCGACCGTAGTGAGTCTACCGACTGCGACATCGACACCGTCTCCCACCCCGAGTCCGGAGACAAATATTCCTCCCGCGGCAACCGTCTTACCGTCCGCACCAGATGTTCCGCCCACTGTCGTCGCACAGAAACCTCCGACACCGACTCCAGTTCTTCTATCCGCAACAACCGTCCCGGCTCCCTCAAACACCGTGGTTGCCGACCCGACAGCTACTCCGTCGCCGCCTGCCACCCCGAAAGCCGTTTTCGTCCCGGCACTCGCAGAACCCGACATTCCTGTTGCGCCAGACCGCGATCTACAGGAATTAGGACGACGACTGGTCAAGGGCTACGTGGAACCAGAAACAGCCCTCCCTTCCGTGCCTCTTACCGTAGGCCAGCAGGTAGATTTCTGGGTGAATCGGGACGCAGGGAACGTCATGATCAACGGTGAGGTTTCACACATCTCTGATCACGTCTACTGGATATTTGAGCGCGGATACGAGCCTGATCCGGCCGCGATCGCAGAAGTTGCGAGGAAATTCGAGACCGAAGTCTGGCCGGCAGTAACCAACGTATTTAGCACACCTCTCATGCCGGGTATCGATGGCGATGATCGAATTGTTGTCTATACAACCGTGCTGAGGACCGGTGTTGCCGGGTATTTCTCGTCAGCCGATTCCTACCCCGAGGAAATTCGGCCACATTCGAATCAACGAGAAGCGCTGTACATGTCGGCCAACCGAATCGATCTCACCAGCACCGAATATCTCAGTGTGCTCGCCCACGAGTTGCAGCACGCAACTCACTTCGCTGCCGATAACGGTGAGGAATCCTGGGTAAACGAAGGGCTATCAGAGATCGCCGCCGACCTCGCCGGATTCGCACGATCAGCAGTTTCGTCGTTCGTTCGGGCGCCTGCCACATCCCTTACAGCATGGGCTCAGGATATCGGCGTGTCCGCGGCAAACTATGGCGCGGCGAACCTGTTCTTCGCTTTCCTCGCGACAGACTATGGTGGCAATGACATGCTGGCAGCGGTCTCTCGAAATCAGGAAGACGGCATCAGCTCGATAGATAGCGCGCTGGCCGAACAAGGGTTCGATGCTAGTGCCAACGATGTCTTTGCCGACTGGCTTGTTGCCAACTACCTGAGCACGAACGAAGGACCCTACGGTTACGAAAATATCTACATTCCACCAGTGAGGAACATCTATAAAAGAGCACCTGATTCGCTGAGTGGGTCGGTCAGATCGTACGGGGCCGACTATTTGGTGACCTCAAGCGGATCGGGCAGCATAACCGTCGAATTCAGCGGCGAGCCCGAGACATCTCTCCTGAACTCTGCGCCATATTCTGGCGCAACCTGCTGGTGGTCGAACCAGGGGGACTCTATCGACTCAACACTTACCAGGGTTGTCGATCTCAGATCGGTCGATTCGGCAACGCTCAAGTACTGGGTCGACTACAAAATCGAGGAGTTCTGGGACTACGGCTATTTGATGGTCTCGGTCGATGACGGCACGACGTGGGACATTCTCCACACTGAACGCGCAATTAACTACAACCCGAATGGGAATGCCTACGGTGCGGGTATCACGGGGACGAGTCTTGGCTGGGTTCAGGACTCTGTCGATCTCACCAACTACACCGGCCAGCAGGTTTTACTGAGATTCGAGTACGTCACTGACGATGCCGTGTTCTCGGTAGGTGCCTGTTTCGACAACTTCGAGATTCCCGAAATAGGGTGGTCGGACGACACTGCTACTGCTGGAGATTGGGTTGCGAATGGTTTCGCCCGGGTTGAGGAGACGGTTCCGACGCAGTATCTCGTCCAGGTGATCCACGAAAAAGCGGTAGGCGATCCGATCGTTTATCAGGTTCCGGTCGGAGCAAATGGAATGGGGGCGCTGACAGTCGAGAATGTCGGCGAAGACGATCTGGTCGTTGCGGTAGTTAGCGCTGTTACCCGGCAATCGACCCGCCCGACGGAATACACTTTGAGCATCGTTCCCTGAGCGTCTGTAGCACTCTGGAAGAATTTAATCCAAGATCAAGTTGGAGCAACCACGATTAGCAAGCTATTCAGCCCTCTGAAAATTCGAGGCGAGACCATCCCGAACCGCGTCTTTGTTTCGCCCATGTGCCAGTACTCGAGCGATACCGATGGTATGGCAACCGATTGGCACATGGTTCATCTTGGCACGCGTGCAACTGGTGGTGCCGGAATGGTTATGGCTGAAGCGACAGCCGTGCGGGACGAGGGCAGGATTTCACAGTGGGATCAGGGCATCTGGTCAGACGCCCACGTCGATGCACTGCGCCCGATGACGGCCTTTATCTCATCACAAGGCTCGATTCCAGCAGTTCAGTTGGCTCACGCCGGTCGCAAGGCGGCACACGCGGCTCCGTGGATTGGAACGGGTTACCTGGGTGAAGAGGGCGAGGGCTGGGTTCCGGTTGCTCCGAGTGCGATTCCTTACGATGAACATTCAGGAATGCCGCAAGAACTTTCAACAAATGAAATCGCCGACATTGTTACTGCCTTCGCAGATGGTGCCGCACGCTCAGTCGATGCTGGATACAGGGTTATCGAGCTACACATGGCTCACGGATATCTCGGCTGTGAGTTCCTTTCACCACTCTCAAATCGACGTACCGACGAGTATGGCGGGTCACTTGAAAACAGGTCGAGATTCGCACTCGATGTGATAAATGCCGTTCGGGGCGCTGTGCCTGATTCGGTTCCACTGTTCACCCGTATTTCCGCTACCGAGTATGTGGAGGGCGGCTGGGATCTTGAGCAGTCGATTAAACTTACGGAGTGGATGAAAGATGCCGGGGTCGATCTGGTCGACTGTTCATCCGGCGGAAACTCACCCGATCAGCAGATGACCGCCGAGCCGAACTATCAGGTGCCATTTGCTGCAGAGATTCGTGAGCGGACAGGGATTCTGACCGGTGCGGTAGGTCTAATTACTGAAGCTGAGCAGGCAGAGGCAATTCTTGTTGACGGGGAGGCCGATGCAATTTTCATCGGGCGCGAACTGCTCAGAAATCCGTACTGGCCCCGCTACGCCCAGGCACAACTCGATGGTGAAGCTCCGTGGCCCGACCAGTACATCCGCTCCGCCTTCAACGGCACATACACTGGGCCGATCGGATAGTTTTGCTCAAACCAGATAACAACATACAAGGGACCTCGCGTGAAGTATCCCCCTGCATATGTAAACAACCTCCGTGGGAGGTACATTTAGCTGCCGCCTTGCCGTCAGGGGCGATGTGTACTCTCGGTTGCTCGCGCTACTGGCGTTAGAGTGAAACAGGTGGGCACGCACAACTCGGAACCTAACCCGAAGAGTAGCTACGAAACGAGGAGCCGCCCCCTCCGGGTACGAGTCGTCGCTTTGCATCTTCGACATCGTGAATGAACTGCAATGCGCGAGCTGTTTTCGACCCGATTTCACCCCCGATTTTGTTGCCGCCCGCGGTGTGGAACTCCATATGCACGCCAGCCGGGCGAATCCAGTAGTCTCCCATCAGAACGAGTGAAATAAGCGCAACGGCAATTGCCGCGATCACACCGACGTTAGAATTCGGTGTGACCTGCCAGACACCGATCGCTGCGAACAGGCCAATCGTGCCCCATGCCGCGCTTCGGCGGGCACGCGGACGCCTTGATATCTTTATCGAGGTGATGTCTCTCAGCTGGGCAGAGGCATAGACGGCGTCAGAATCGGATCCACCGCTGAGTATCACGCGGGCGTGGGTCAACCTGAAGCTCCCATCGCCGCTTGAGTCGAGGTGCGAGATCACTCGCTCACCGGGTAGAAGCCCGGCGTTGCTCGTGGCACCACCTTCATTGGCTTGTTCAGATGAACTGACGCGCTGTGTGCTGGTTTCGACTGCCATAGGTCTAATCGTAACGGGTTACTGAGGGGTTTGGATGTGCGCCTACCGACATTCACCGCCGTATGCCAACGGCCGTCACACTCCCGGCAACCTCGGCTGGCGCGCCTTGATGCCATGACGAACCATCTCCCGGTACAGTGCGATCAGTCCCTGTTGATCTTGGGCGGTGGTTATTTCTGGCAGAGCGTAGTCGACTCCGAGGGCTATGCGCGCCTCTTTCGTGACCGAATTCTCTGCCAGCTTCGGGTGCGTTGCGTAAAGGTTTAGAACCCGGTTCCTCAGGGCAGTCATACGGAAATCCTGAGTTGAACCTGTACTTCCCGTTGTCGTTGCGAAAACGGCGGGGAGCAGTATGTTTACGACTATCTCTGATGCACGGGCTACCCCGAGCACTACGCAATCTTCTCGCTCGACCAGCTCTACAGGGCGAAACATCGCCAGAAGGCTCTTTGAGTTCACGGCACCACCTACGACCTGCACAGCAAAGTTGGATATACCACCGGACCGAACCCAGATTGGAACAAGTGCTGATAACGCCCTGATACGCGCATGTGGCGAGTTGGCTGGCCTGCCCCATGGTCGCACCCAGTCGATCGAAGTCCCCTTCACGGTCAGGCGGCTCGGTTTTTCACTGTTTGCGGGTCTCGAAAACCCGGCAGCACGAAAGAGCAGCACCTCCAGTTCTTCGCGCTCTTCGCACGCCGCCGCCGTGTTCCAGTCGACTCCTGCGGCGAGCGCACGGAACGCCCGTTTATTCCTCGGGTAGCCAAGCGCACCAAGAACTCCGAGCCAGATCGCCTGATCCGTGCCATGCGTCACGATGTCGAGTGCGATTCCGGAAGCCTGTGAATGAAACCGTTCAAGCCCGGC
>JAJRZP010000094.1 GCA_024275195.1 Chloroflexota bacterium
CAGCCCGTGCTTCTCCCGGTAGGCATCGAACGCTTTCTCAACCGGATCGCCGAAGTTCTCATCGGCGATCGTCTCGCCGCATTCGGCACACACCCACAACGGAACCTCGAGGACAATCGTTTCTCCTCGAACCTCTCGCTCTTCATCGCGTTGCTCATGACGGAATGACCGTTCTTCTTCACAACTTGGGCAATACAGCGTCTTCACCATCACGCACCTCCTTTTCGTAATGGATATGACATGGGATGCTCCGCCTGGTGAAAGGACCAAATGATCCCCCTCGGGAGCTGCTGGCCGGGCGTTGGATTGAGTCGGAGTTTCACATACACCTCAATACCCTCGTGGTCGTACCCAAAGACCCAAATATCCTTTGAAGGGTCGGTGCCGTCGGGCTCCGGTCCCTTGCTGTAGTTGTCGGGCGTGAGTTCGCAAATCGCCTCCATCGCCTGTAGCTGTGTCAGATTCAGGTTGATCAGGTCCTGTTCGGTTCGCCTCCGATCCTTGAAATGGCACCGCTTGAACTCGATTGTGAGCTTGAATGCGGTGAGCAACTCGTGGACATCCTGTCGTGTTGTCATGTCTTTCGAGTACTCCCATCGGCTAAATCCTACTCCATAATAGCACAAATGCAAGAGAAATGCTATACTGCGATGTCGAATAGGCCTTTGTACCCCTTCTTGGGGCTTCAGGGTCAATCGCCGGTCGCTCGGGACGGAACCCACGACCGCCAGTGAGAACCTGATGCCTCAAGGAGGGTCTGTCCCATGGCGACAGTTGGCACATCATCAGCAACTTCCCAGAAAGAACACCGGCCGAGCCCATCACCGGGGAAGGCTTCGAGCGAGATTTGCATCAAGATGCTCGAACCTCTCGGGTTCACCGTCGATGAGAAGGAACAACTCGTCACGGATCTTCTGGCACTGAAAAAACGCCAGATCCAAGAGTTTCTCTTACAGCTTGAACTGCCAAAGTCGGGTACCAAGGCGGAGCTCAGGAGCCGCATCGAAGAATCGCTTCTCGATGGCACCATCTCTCCCGAGCAAATTGTGCGTTACCTCGACGAGGTCGTCCCTTGGGGAAAGCAGCATGTGTATCTCTACGGCGGGCCAAAGGCATCGATTGCCGACTGGAAAAATGTCGGATGGTTCAAAACCCATCTCAAACAACACCGACTTGGGAAATACCTGAATGCGGTGCTGCCGCTGATGCTGCCGGAAGAGATGAAGATTTCATCGATCTTGCACGATGGTCGAAGGATCAGAGTCATTGCGATCAAGAAGCGTGAGTGGGACGAACGCGATCCGGATTATGATGAGTCCAAGCAAACCGAAGCGGGTGAGGCGGTCAAGCTTCGCGCGTTTGTCCACCGGGTCATGCGTGGGCTGGTCGCGTTTGAGTGGGATTTGATCTCCAACACCGCATTTCTGCAGATTTCCCAGCTTCCCAGAGGTGTCAAATATGAAGAGGTCGCAGAGGAGTTCTTTGACCTGACCGCTGGTTGGCTCGATATCAGTCGGTTTCCCATTCTCGAACTTCGCAAACCGATTCAGAAACTGCACAAACTCGAAGAGGACGGAGCTGGCGAGACCCGTTCCCACGGCATCAACTATCGCACCATGGAGGGGCGCAGGCTTGAAGGAAAGAGTGCGTCACCATCTGACCCGCTTCTTGGCGACCCGGTCATCGACACCGCCTTTGCCACCATGCGCGATTCTGGAGTGGCACACCTCGGCAACTTCTACTGGCTCCCCAACGGAGCCGCGAATCCCGGTGTGAATCCTCTTGAGTCTGAAGTGCATGTGCTCGTTGTCGGGCAGCACAACCGAATCAGTTTCCCAACACCCAACAAGGAGCGGGCAGTACGGTATGTTCTTTCACGAATTCGAAGCCATTGCTGATGAGTATCCGGACCTGCGCAGGGTCGTGGAACAACTTGATGATCGTCTTTCGGGCATTTGCTCACCCGCACCCCTTCGGATCGGTGATTTGTCCTGCGTCCACGATGCCGATGTGAACCAGGTCGCCTCTGTGTTCGATCTGCTCGAACAACAGGGTGTTGTGTACGCCCAGAGTATGGTTGAATGCGAACGGTGTCAGACACTCATGCCAGCAGATGATTTTCTTGAGGCGGTCGAGGATGAGGATGCGTTCGAGTGTTCCGGGTGCGATCGAGTCTATTCACCCAGCACTACACCGATGCATGTGTATCGCCTGACACCCCATGCATTGGAACGGACCATAGCCAATACGAAGCAGCGAGCAGTAGAGGTCGACAGTCCATCTTGCGATGAGCCACTGAATGAGCGATCGCAAGAAGTGCTACAAGCGATGCTCGAGCTTGGGGCTGTGGATTCGGATCAGCGCAAGCCAACCGAGGCAATTGCCATCAAGGCGATTGGGCAATGCGCAGATGCCAACTCTCTCAAAGTCGTCATGTCCGAGCTCAATACGCGCAGACTGATCAAAAGCAAGAAGGGACGGGGCGGCGGATGCTGGCTTACCCCCAACGGTCGACAGCGAGCAGAGAAACTCCGCTCGGGAAACAGAAACTCCGCAACTGTTTAGACACCATTTGCGCACCGATTAAACCACCTGAAATAGCCACACTTGCCTTGTACGGATCGCCATGTCGGTGATCGACATCATTACAAGGAGTCAAGTCATGGTTGTTTCTGTATCAAACCGAGGTGGTGGTCGTTCGGCAAGTCGTGCTTACTCGAAACGGGATCTCACACCGAACCAAGCCCGGCTGCTGGAGATGATGCAGCAGAAGAACTTCTGCCGCATCGAGAATCTTCACATCCGGGCTGGCGAACCGGTATTCGACCCGCATCCGCGGGTCATCCGCGAGGTGAAGCTGGGTGGCGAGAATGGCTCGCGACCGGAAGCGGGCATTCGTGATTTCGCGCTCAAGCGACAAGTGCAGGATCTGCTCGTCCAGCTCGATCGTGTCGGAGATGGCGTGATCGAAGTGCTGGTCGTCAAGCACGGCCTGCCGTTCTCGATGCAGGTCGTCGAACACAGCGAAGTCGACGCCGCCTGATCGAATCACCAAGTTGCCGAATCGGGCACCAAATCAGTCAACGAACCAACAAACCAATCACCGCATGACGAGTGGCCGCAGAGCGGAGCCGTCGTGGGTGCCGAGAACATCGGCATTGCACGACGGCTCCGTTTC
>JAJRZP010000095.1 GCA_024275195.1 Chloroflexota bacterium
CGTCGCCGCGCTTCTCCTTCAGATTGCGTAGCTGAGTCATCCTCCGATCCTGCGCACGTGCCGTCTCTTCGATGGCACTCTGCCGTAAAACTATCATCAGGCTTTCGGCAGGCAGGTAGTCGAACACGTTGCCCAGATTAAAGAATCCGGCGTAGAACGAGATTTCGTCGAGTACCTCACCTTCAAGCGCATGGCTTAGTTCCGAAGGAATACGACGTTGCGCCTCTTCAGATGTGCCGATCAGGTCCATCCTGCCCAGCAGTTGTTGAACGCGTTCTTCATCGGCAAGCCGTGGCAGGGTCTCAAGCGCTGGCGGGATCGTTACGCTACGAATCTTGCCAGCCGAGCGTTGCGTTCCAGCATCGAAGTGCCTGATACTTTCGATCTCGTCGTCAAACAACTCGATTCGAACTGGCTTGTCTCGAGAAACCGGAAATATATCGAGGATTCCACCACGGCGTGAGAAGGTTCCAGGTACTTCAACTGTAGGCTCACGAACATAGCCCATCTCGACCCACTGGTGAATCTGAGCGTCGAGGTCGATACGGTTGCGAGCACCCAGAGTGTGAGTCGATGAATCGAACACCGGGCGTTCCAGAGTCGCCTGCGATGCCGCGTTAATCGATGCGATAACCAGCGGATGTTTCACGCCGTTTACTTCGCCACGCAGGGCGGCCAGCGCACGCAGGCGATTGTGGCTCGCTCCCCGATCGGGGACATATCGCTCGAAAGGGATATCCTCTGACTCTGAAAAATGAAACACGGGGGCATCATCGCCAAGCCACGTGAACAGCCTATCGTGAAGCTTCCTGGCAGACTCAGGATTCGGGGTCAAAACAAAAACAGGCGCGCTTGACTCGCGCCAGAGCGCCGCCACCGTACATTCGATGGCAGGGTCTGGCGCTATCACTGCCGCCTGTGCCCTTGGGGCACGGAGGCTATTTAGTAGCGCCGAAAACTGCTCGGTTTCACCAAGCAGCGGGAGCAACCCCGATAGACTCATTCAGATTTCCGAAGACCCGTTTTTCCAGGTTCCGCATTGGCCTGATTGCGAACTGTAACCAGCACCTTCCAACACAGCCAAAGGGCCATCGGACAAAATCCGGTGGCCTTGGTGTAGTTCCATGCTAGCACTGAGGGGCGGACACGTTACAAAATAACCACTACACATTCTGACGACTGTGGAGCGTATTGCCTCACAATCAATTCGTAAAGTCCAATCTCAACACACAGTTGTCAGTAACTAAAAGGCAGAATGCACTCAAGGTGCGACTGCAATAACGATGAATCACAAGCAACCTAAACGAATAGTCGTAAAGCTCGGCACCAACCTGCTCACTGGCGGGAACGACTCGCTCGACCTCGACACGATCCGCGAAATCTTCCACCAGATCGCAACGGTCAAGGCATCGGGCGTAGAAGTCCTGATCGTTACTTCAGGGGCCGTCGCAGCCGGTCGGGAATCCCTGTCACGCACTCCCGGCAAGAATAAGCTTCAGCAGGGTACGGTCGCCTATCGACAGGCACTGGCGGCTCTTGGCCAACCCCAACTGATGATGACTTTCGAGCAGTTGTTCGCCAGCCACAACGTCGAAGTGGCACAGGCACTGATTTCCCGTGGCGATCTCCAGAGCCGATCACGATACCTGAACATTCGCAACACACTCGACGCACTCCTCTCAATCGGGGCCGTACCAATTCTCAACGAGAACGATGTTGTCGCGGTCGAGGAACTTGCCGGCGAGATCTACGGTGACAACGATCGTCTCTCGGCAATGGTCGCCAACACCGTCGACGCAGATCTACTCATCCTGCTCGGAGACATGGAGGGCCTACACACGACCGACCCTCACCTCGATGAAAACGCACAGCTTATTCCAATCGTCGAGAAGATCGACGAGACCATAGAGAAGGCGGCCCGCGGTCCACACGATCAGCGTGGCAGCGGAGGAATGGCGAGTAAACTCGACGCGGCACGGCTATCGATGGACTCGGGTATACCGATGGTTATTGCCTCCGGGCGAGTCGCCGGAGTGATCGAGTCGATCTGTGCTGGAGAGCCGATCGGAACACGTTTCGTATCGAACGTATCCAGGCGAGAAAGTCGAAAACGCTGGATTCTCACCGGCCGCTCTGAACATCGGGGCAGCGTGGCGGTAGACGCGGGCGCATCCAGCGCACTAAAGAACCGCGGCAACAGCCTGCTGCCGATCGGAATCGTCTCAGTTTCAGGTTCATTCAAACGAGGCGATATCATTGAGGTTACGGAAATCGATGGAACGACTATCGGATGGGGACTCGCTTCGTACCCATCCACAGATGTTGAGCTTATAAAAGGCAAAAATTCTAAAGCGCTACCCGGTCTTCTTGGACACTATTACGGTGCAGAGGTAATACACCGAAACAATCTGGCTTTGCCCGAACCGTTCTCACATGGATAAGTGTTCATCACCAGCATGATCCAAAAGAATAGAACTTCTCGAAATCTACGATGACCCTCACTTCACAAACACTCCACGATCAGGCGAAAGCCGCCAGTACCGCATCTCGGCGGTTGGCGATGGTATCTACTGAGGTCAAGAACTCGGCATTGATCGCAATCGCCGATGCCATCGAAACGAACCGCCAGTCGATCCTTCGCGCCAACGAGCAGGATCTCGAAACAGCGAAGCAGGCTGGCATCGATTTCCAGATGATGGAACGAATGACGCTGAACACCGGTCGTGTGCAAGACATGGCCGACGCGGCACGAAACATTGCCGACCTTTACGACCCAATCGGTGAAATTCTTGAACAGCGCGTCCTTCCCAACGGACTCAACCTCGAACGGGTAAGGGTTCCCCTTGGAGTGATCGGCGTAATTTTCGAAAGCCGACCCAATGTCACCATCGATATTGCGGCCCTTTGTCTGAAATCAGGCAATGGCGTTGTTCTGCGTGGCGGTAAGGAATGTATCCGTACAAATACCGTTCTTGCCGGAATCGTAAAAGACGCTATCGAGTCTGTCGGAATCCCGCGAGATGCCGTGCAGTTCATCGAATCGACCGACCGGGCGCTTGTAAAAGAAATGCTCGAAATGGACGATGTAATCGATCTTATGATTCCGCGTGGAAGCGCCGAACTGGTCAACTTCGTCGGCCAGCACGCCAAAATGGCAGCCATCACCGGTGGTGTGGGCGTATGCCACACATACGTCGACGCGGATGCCAACCTCGATACTGCCCTGAAAATTGTCGTGAACGCAAAAGCCAAGCGCCCCACAGTTTGCAATGCCCTCGACACCGTTCTGGTTCATCAGGAAGTGGCCCGAGAGTTCCTGCCTGAGTTGGCTGCGGAATTCGGTGTTCACGATGTTGAACTACGTGCAGATGGACGCGCTATGAGCGTTCTCGATGCGCTTGCAGGCGGTGCGAAAGTCGTCCCTGCCCAATCCGACGATTTCGGTACCGAATTCCTCGCGCTCATCGCATCGGTGAAGATCGTCGATTCCATCGAGGATGCCATGGATCACATCGCCGAATACGGATCGAAGCATTCCGAGGCAATAATTTCTGAAAACCCAGAGGCTGTCGAACAGTTCCTGAACGAGGTAGACGCTGGGGCTGTGTTCGCCAACACGTCCACGTACTTCAACGATGGTGCCCAGTTCGGGCTCGGTGCTGAAGTCGCGGTTTCTACCAACAAACTCCACGCCCGGGGTCCGATGGGCCTCAAGGAAATCACCACCTACAAGTGGAAGGTGCGCGGGCAGGGCCAGGTAAGGGAATAAAGGCAGGCAGTATTCACAATGGCGCAGTTCTATTTTGAAAGAGAAGTACGCACACCGAACGGCGAGTGCTACACAATCCTTGAGGACGGCAAGCCGGTAGGTCGCCTCGATCTTCACTTCGTACCCGGGATGGTTCACGGAACGATGATTGTCTCTGAATCGCAAACTCAGGACACTATCCAGGAACTAATGTCGATGGTCGACGAAGACCTGACTGACGCCGTCGGAATCGAACGGGAAGATCTGGTCGTACACGTGCATCAAGGGCGCGATCTCGGCGTGTTCACTCACAACGACACAACCCTCCACGAGGGTCAGGGCGACGGCGCACCACCAACTGCCGGGGCGTAGCATGCAACCATCTCAATCGACAGACAGGCACTTATTAGTGTGTGACTAACTTCTCATCTCGTGGCGGGACAACCAGTACCGGCCTTCTTGATGATCGGATCACCTTGTCGGCGACCGACCCGACTATCCACCGTTTAATCCCGGCAGAACCGTGAGAACTCATCACGATAAGCGCCCCATCGAACTCCTGTGCTTTTTCGATTATCCGCACGGCGGGTGGCCCGATCACAACCTCAATACTGGCTCGTACTCCATCGTTCGCAGCCATCCGTGCAAACCCCTGCAGGTACTCAAGGCTCTCCTCTCGCTCCTCAGTACCTGAATAGTAGTAATCGATCCCCGAGCCAGCCAACTGTTGTATTGCTTCGACGAAAACGATTTCGGCACCCGAATCGACCGCAATCTCTATCGCTGGGGCGATCGCCTGCTCTGACATTTCCGATCCATCGAGCGGCACAACCAGTACGTTTGGCGCACCCGCGTTGCCCACAAACTCTTCAAGCTCACCCGGGCGAACTGTGAGTACCGGTACAGACGACGAGCGGAGCACTCGATCGGTGACCGAACCCAGAACACCCCGTGCGATCATCGAACCTCTGTGGGTAGCCATCGCAACCATATCGGCATCGATCTCGGTGATCCGGTTGACGATCTCATCGACCGGATCACCCACCACTACGTGAGTTGAAACCGGTAGTCCGGGTGAGATCAACTTATCGGCCTGGTTTTGAAGATAGCGCTTGGCTCGAAACACCGCTTCTTCGATTATTTTTTCACCGGAGCTTGATTCGAGAACTGCTGACTCTTGAGTTTTATCAATCAGTGTCGGCGTTCCAGTTGAGTCAGTCCCTGTCTCGGCAGCCGCATCCATCGGTTCGTCGAGAGAGTCACCATCGCGTGCTTGCCTCTGCCGCCGCACATCTCTCGAAGGTCTTTTGAACTGATCAGGGTCGACCACAGCCAGGAGAGATATCTCAGCTCCAAGGGCACGGGCTACCCCAGTAGCCCAATTCCCGATCTTCTCGGAGTTATCTGACCCGTCAAGCGGAATCAGGATTTTTTTGAACATACCCGCCACCTTACTATCGATATTCAGGTAAGGGTCAATCACGCCCTGCAACTCAATTGTCTCAATTCGGAATGATAAAACTCCAAAAACGACAATTCTCTCGTGAAGCAATCATGAGGGAACGAAATTCGCCATTCTCGTAGGAAGTCAGATCGAACAGATTTAGCTCGATTGTCATTGCGGGGAGTGAAGCGTGAACGACGTGGCAATCAGCGAACACCACGCTGGATTCACCGACCTAAGAACAATCCAGATTGCCATCGAAGTACGCTCCAACAGATCGAAAAGCGTCAGAGTGAGAGAAAACACCGACCAGCCACCCACCAACAAAACTCTCGCTAGGAGAACGAGTGGATACGCTCCATCCCGGCATGACCACCCGTGCCAATATCACCAAGAAAAAGAGTGGCACCTTAATAAGACTGGAACAGTTTGCCCCAGGGGGTTTCCATCGCCTCTTTGACTCGCTTGCGGCCCACCATCGGCAACCAGAACTTGTTGTGGTAGACGTTCGAGGCCCAGTACGCCCACGGCGCTATCGGTGATCGAAGTAGCATGCCTTCAAGAGGCTTGAGTGGACCGTGATAGATCAACTTCTGCCCACGTGATGCGAGGGTGCTCTCACTGTCGGCAAAGTGCCAGTTCACATCTGCTATGTCATCGCCGACAACTTCGATTTCGGACGGCTTGCCAACACCGAGTCCCATCTCGTGCGCGATACGAATCATCGGAATGGACATCGGGTCGAGCCCCATCATCTTCGCAGCCACAGAATCGATCGCCACCTGATCGGCAGAAGCGAGGATCACGTTCTTGTTGTGAATCCGCATCGCACGTGGTCCCGGACCGTCACCAGCAAATGTGCCGTCCATGACGGCAAATAGTCCCGAGTGAATCTCTTTTTGAATCTGAAGAAGATCGACAAGAGTTTCGTGAATTACAGAATGAGTCCAGTGTCGATATCTGTGCAGTAAGCCACCGAAGGCGTTCTTCATCGCGCCTGTCATCGTCGTAAACACATGCGTCTTCACGGTCGGCAACTGCACGATGTTCGTACCCGGAAATACTTCGGGAATATAAAGCCCGTCCTTGTAGACGTCGTCGAGAACCAGCATTTTTGCGGTGGGCTTGTACGGAATCCACTTCACAGGCGGAACGTCGAGGGTCACGTGATCGAGGCCCAGCCGATCTTCAACAACCTTGTGCTTGTTCTTCTCACGCCCTTCGACCGGATTAACCACGACTGTGCCGTTGTGGGCGGCGGTGAGTTTGTCGAAGCCGTCGGCCTTTAGCTTTTGGGCAACGCCATCGATCTGCCACGGCGCGGACGAACAGGCCGGGTAGTAGTGCTGCCAGGATATGTTCACCTTCAAGAACGTATCGATATCGGGCGTGAGTGCCGTCTGATAGTCGGCCAGGTCAAGGAGGCGAGCGTAGTCTTCAATTACGGTTTCGGGTGTGGTGTAAATAACCGCTACTTTGCCCATTTGGGGCTCGGCACGCGGAATGTCGGGGCGAGTTAAGACCCGTGCTTCATCTCTGATCATCGAGACCATCAGCGGTGTTTATCCTCTTGGCGGCGTTGTCTTAATCATTCGCCACATTCATCTGGCATCTGGCAGTTACCGAACGTAACGAATCTAGAATAGAGACATCCCATGCGTTCGCGGTAAAGCGACAGTGTATCTTTGGTCGAAATCGACGAACCATCGACGAGTGGAACCAATTTGAGCCAACCTGAACATCAACGAACCATCGACTCATGCGCTCACGTCATGCCTGCGTGGTTCGAGACCAACCGTGAGCGCATCTCAGGTATTGATAGAACGTTCAGGAGCCTGTTCGCCGACCCGATAGCGAAATTCGCTCAGGTGGAAGACCTCATCACCTCGATGGATGAAGCGGGTGTCGATGTCTCTGTTTGCGCGGGCTTCGGCTGGACCGATCCTGAAACTGCCCGGATATCGAACGACTACAACCTTGAAGCCGCCCGAACGTATTCAGATCGGCTTGTAGCTTTCTGTAGTGTGAATCCATTGTGGGGCGAAGACGCTGTCGCCGAAGTGAAGCGCTGTCACGCCGCAGGTGCCAGAGGTATCGGCGAACTTCACCCCGATACGCAGGGGTTCCTGAATGCCGATCTTGCCGCCCTATCGCCCGTATTCGACACGGCGAGGAAACTGGAAATGCCGATACTGATGCACGCCTCCGAACCGGTCGGCCATGGCTATCCGGGAAAGGGAACCGTCACGCCAGATCTGCTGATGGCACTGGTGAACGCATTTCCAGACAACGCATTCATATTCAGTCACTTTGGTGGGGGACTGCCGTTTTATGGCCTCATGCCTGAGGTGATGGCTGCTCTCAAGAACGTGTACTTCGACTCCGCAGCATTCCCGTTCCTGTATCGCCCTGAAGTTTTTGATGTGGTCGCAAAAGCAGTTGGAGCCGACAAAATCCTATTTGCAAGCGACTTTCCACTCGTAACTCAAAAGCGAGCACTGACTGGATTCGACGCATCAGGATTGAATGCACAAGACTCGCAGGGTGTTCGGGGCGCGAATGCCGCTCACGTACTGAGTATCTAACCCGAGACGAGCATCCTGAATTCCCGTTCCTCTGGCACGACCGTGCTGGTGACTCTCGTCATACGTGAAAATATCGTTCAGCCACAAAATCCGGTGAATCTCGCCTCAAAATTATGCGAGGAGAGCTTCAACTGCCAATCGGTCACATCCGTCGACCACTTGCGAACCACCCCCGATTCCTTCACCTATTCCCCATACCCGGACTTGCCCTGAACTCAGTAGCAGGCGTATATTGAAGCTAATCGATATGATCAACGCACTCCGCACATCTACTGAGAACTCGCAACAGGTCTGTGCCTGTATGTGTACCTGTATGCCCACAGGGGTTCTTCGTATTGCGTGTTGTACTTGTTGAACTAAGCAAGTCGCAACGTAGATAAGTTAGAACCCCTGCCGCAAATCAGGGGTTTTTTGTTGCCAGAAAATCCTTCCCACCATCCAGCACATCAAACCGAAATAACATCATGATTAATATCTTCAAGATCGCCCTCTCCGGAATTAGAAAAGTAATCGACTCGGCACAGGGACTCGGTATCGAAGCCGATTCCCTCACTGCTGCCCGGAAAAACCGCTAGACCCAGAGCGCGACATCGTCCGCTATTGTGCCCCGCCATCGTGCAATGGGCGCGTGACTGCGTCATTTCCGATCCCCCCTTGATCTATACGATGCCAGACTCGTTTTATGACCTTCCGCCCTCTTGCGTTCGAATACAACTCTGCAACAAACTCTTCGGTAAACGAGTAACATTCCGCCTCAACACGTGAATCGCATTTCAACACCGACGACGGAGTGCGAACAGGGGGCTATCGAGTTGCCAGCACTAACGGTTGAACAAAAAGAGCATTTCGAAGAGTACGGATTCGTCCACGTTGAAGACGTGTTCGATCCTGAAGGCACGATCGATCCGATCATCGACGAATACGCCGGCGTGCTAGACAATCTCGCAGAGAAACTTCACCGCGAAGGTAAAATCTCGTCAACTTACCCTGAACTTGAATTTGGCGACCGTGTAACGAAGATCTACGGCGAGTCAGGCGAAGTTCACAATCAGTTCTTCGACTTCTCACTTCCACAAAACGGAGTACTCCCAGACACCCCCTTCTGGGCAGGACCAGCGATTTTCAACGCCCTTACAGCACCGGGCGTGCTCGATGTCGCTGAATCTATCGTCGGTGACGAGGTCTACTCAAATCCGGTCCAGCATGTTCGAATCAAGGTTCCCGAGTCAGAGGCGCCACGCGATGAAGACGGCAACGTAATGTTTGGAGCGACTCCCTGGCATCAGGATGCCGGAGTTGTGAACCCGGAAGCCGACGAGACGAACATCCTCACCGTATGGTTCCCGCTTATGGATGCCGGAGCGGAGAATGGCTGTCTGACGATCGTCCCCGGATCGCACCGGGGTGAGCTTCTGACTCACTGCCCCGGATACAAGGATCGACCCGGCCTTCAAATACCTGAGAATCTATTCAATGTCGGTGATTCGATGCCCGTTCCAGTCAAGAAAGGAGGGGCATTGCTACTGACCAAGCAGACCGTTCACGCCTCTCTTCCAAACGTCAGTAACCGCATCCGGTGGAGTTTCGACCTGCGCTACCAGCCAACCGGTCAGGCAACGGGTCGCAGCGTATTTCCGGGGTTCGTTGCGAGGAGCGCTGCAAATCCCTCCACCGAGCTGCGCGACGCTGGAACGTGGTTTGAAATGTGGAAAGACACCCGTGACTCGCTGGCGAGAGGCGAGCAACCGACGTTCAACCGCTGGGACGCCGACGACCCTTCCTGCGCGTGATTCCAACACCTGCCGAACTAGAAACTCTCCGCGAGGCCGGCCGCATCGCCTCTAAAGCGCGCAACTGGGCTGCCGAAACGATCAAGCCCGGTTACCTGCTGCGAGAATTGCAAGAGGGCATGGAAACGATGATTCGGGATGCGGGAGCGCTGCCCCCGTTCCCGGCTCAAACCAGCAGGAACCACGTCGCCGCCCACTACTGCTCCTCTCCGAACGACAACACGATATTCGAAGAGAACGATCTCGTGAAAATCGACGTTGGCGCTCATATCGATGGGCTTATCGTCGACACCGGCGTATCGGTCGATCTTTCCAACGATGGTCGCTGGGGCAGCTTGATCGATGCCGCATCAAGCGCCCTCGACGCCGCCATAGCAATGTGCGCACCGGGTGTCGATGTGGAAGATATTGGTGAGCGAGTGGAAGAAGTCATCAACAACGCCGGTTTTCGACCGATATTGAATCTCACCGGACACGGCCTCGGCAGATACACACTGCACGACACTCCCCAGATCCCGAACGCACGAATCGGACTGAAAGGAACGCTTGAGGCCGGCTCAATCTTCGCAATTGAGCCGTTCGCCACATCAGGTGACGGCTACATCGAAGACGACGGCAAACCCGAAGTTTTCATGCTTGAGCTAAGTCCGAAATCGTCAAACAAAATCGACCCAGAATCGTTCGAGGCGATCGAATCATGGCGAGGACTCCCGATCGCCCGACGCTACTTCAACGATCTGCCAAAAAAACCGTTCGAACGAACCCTGAAAGAGCTGGTAAAACAGGGTGCACTACGAGAGTATCCGCCACTGGTCGAAGTGGCCCGCCACCACGTCGGCTGGAAAGAACACTCAATCTGGCTCGGCCCCAACGGCTCAGAGATTCTCACGGCTTAGCACTGACATCCGTTCCTTTGAGCTCTCCAATCAGTTCCATACACTGATCGTCACACTACAACCGGAGAGATTACCTTGCCAACCACAAACCGCTCCTCACCGATCGCCGAACTGGGTAGAACAGTTATCAACGTGAATGACCTCGAACTGGAAAATGCATTCTGGCAAGTTGCGCTCGGTGTCGAGATCAATGGGGATTTCGACGGTTTCGTCATGTTCGAATCGTAAGAAGGACGTTCCGGGCTGAGTCTCCAACAAGTACCAGAGATCAGGTCAGTCAAAAACAGCGTTCACATCGATCTGGAAGTGACAGACCTCGATCATGGTGTTCGTACCCTCGAAGAACTGGGCGCAACCATCATTCGATCAGAACCCGAACAAGGGTTCCAGTGGGTAGTGATGGCCGACCCTGAAGGCAACGAATTCTGCGTCGTTGAATAAATCCGCTCGCTCAAAGAATGAGTGCGCCTACCCGAATTTACGATTCAACCAATCCAGAAGGGCGCGCTGGTCGTCAATAGTGGCTCGTCTCACTTGACTGAGTAAGTGAATTCGATCAGGATTCGGTAGAGCTGTATTTTGCAGGCCTTCGTTACAAGCACTGCATTGTGCTCGAAGATTATTTCGGTCATCTGACCCTCCCTTCGATTTGTCGACTATGTGACCAATGGTAAGCCGTACGGTCCGATTCGGATTTATGGGATCATCATCCCCGGCAGCCGCTCCGCATGCTTGACACGTGAATCCGTTCCGATTCAACACCCATGCTCGAGTCTCAGCAGAAATATCGCGAGCCATAACTGGAAGACGTTTATCGGTTTCCATCAGATACTCGCCCGGCCGTAGATTTGCCCGATCGTGGTGAGTCAAGATCTGATACCCCTGTTCAGTCCTTAACTCGCGCGTCCTCCGTGCCCATTCAGAAACGTTGCCAGATGCCTCACGAATCTGATCTTTATTTACTACTATCCCCTTGTTTGCGAGAAAATATTCTAGGATTTTCTGACGAGAACCCTTTCGTTTTTGATTTGGAGTCGGCATTTAAATTGAACTATAAAATCTATACAAATACCGGTGAAACTGGCTGAGTACCAGAGTCGTTTCGGGGTCGTGATTGTTCGAGTTCAATACTCTCTCTAACACTACGCGCTAACGCTGACGCAACTGGTGGAGGAAACGCATTCCCAACCTGTCGATAACGACTGGTCTTGGTTCCAGTGAATGACCAGTCACTCGGAAACCCCTGGAGCGCCGCCGTCATTTCAACAGTCAATCTCGGGACTCCTTGAAAATCGGACTCTGGTGGGGTGTTTGCAAGGCTTATGCCATTCACACCAAGTTCAGCCCATGCTTTTCGAGCCCGAGTCGGTCCCAAATCAGGTCCACCATGCTTCCGTGATCCACCGACCAGTGTTGGCGCAATTCGATTGGCGTTGGTAGCCCAAGTTGAAGCATTCTCCCAACCATTTGAAGCCATTTGTTCTAACAAGACGGTTCCCACGGTTGGCGCCGGAGTATCGATCGGCGTAGGCCATTTAAAATTTGACCAATACTGGGGCAGTGCAGCGACCAGAATTGACCTCGGTCTTAGTTGAGGCACACCGTAGTCCGACGAATTCAGGAGTTGCCATTCTGCCCGGTATCCAGCGAA
This sequence comes from Chloroflexota bacterium, assembly GCA_024275195.1. Taxonomy (GTDB): domain Bacteria; phylum Chloroflexota; class Dehalococcoidia; order Lucifugimonadales; family Lucifugimonadaceae; genus Lucifugimonas. The sequence continues at coordinate 12,115 of JAJRZP010000095.1, forward strand.
CTCCAGTTGAGCCAAAATGTGGGCACGATAAGCTGCAAATCGTTGTGCTAACAATCCTCGAACATTTTCGATAACCATGAATTTCGGGTGGAGTGCTCTTAGAAGTCGAATTGCTTCTGGAAAAAGATCTCTGTCGTCACTCTGTCCGAGTTGTCTACCAGCCACTGAGAATGGTGGGCAAGGCACGCCTCCAGCCAGAACATCAACACCTTGAAATTCCGATCCATCAACCCGACTTACGTCCTGATTGATGACATTCCAATCTGGGCGATTGCGCACTATCGTTTCGCATGCGTCTCTGTCGATTTCGATCAGCCCGGCGTGGCTAAATCCAGCTTGTTCAAATCCGAGAGCCTGACCACCTGCACCTGCACATATTTCGAGCACAGAAACCATTGAATATCCTTTGGCTGAAAGCCAGTCTACGAGAAACCTGAATTATCCCAAGAAGAGCTGTCAGGGTAGTGGCTCCTCATCCCCCGAAATCAAACTCCACACCGACACCCTGTGCCTTCGCCTGATCGTAAACCAGTGAGGCGCAAGAAATATCCTGAATCGCCAGCCCCACGCTCTTGAACAGAGTGATCTCCTCCTCGTTCTCACGCCCGACAATAGTGCCATTCACCACGTCACCCAGATCACCATGGATATCGTCCGGCGAGTACGCACCTTCTTCTATTGGAATCTGGATATCGCCAGCCTCGTTCAGGCATGCCTGCTTCTGATCGGCGACCACCTTCGCCCGTACAATCGTGGCAGTATCGAGCTCACGAACGCCCGGTGCGTGCGATCCAATAGCGTTGATGTGCGCACCCGGCTTCCACCAATCGGCCTGAACAATCGGCTTCGCAGCCGTTGTCGCCAGCGCAACAATATCCGACTCACGACAAAGCTCCTCGCCACTTGCCGCCAACCTGACCTCGACACCGATTTCGGCCACCAGAGAATCTGCAAATTCCCGGCGAGAATCATCGGAATCGAGCGAGAACGCCAGAATCGTATCGAGATCACGCGCCGTCGTCATCCCTACCACCTGCTGACGCGCCTGCACGCCCGTACCGAAAATCCCACCGACTTTCGCAGTTTTACGAGCCAGATGCCGTGTCGCCACACCACTTACAGCTCCAGTGCGGGCTGCAGTCAGAAAACCACCGTCCATAACTGCCACAACCTCACCCGTCCGGTTGTCCTGAACAAGAATCGTGCCGATCGTCGTCGGCAAACCAAACTTTGCCGGATTCTCCTTGTAAACAGTAACCGCCTTGATGCCAAGCGCTCCACCCGTCTTCAGGTACGCCGGCATATAGGCGATCCACCCACCGACCTCCGAATCCATGAAAACGATGCGATCGGGCATCTCTGCCGTGCCAGATGCAAGCTCTCCGAATGCAGCCTCGACTACATCAATTGCCTTGGCCATCGGGAGAAGCTTTTGTACATCAGATCGGTCAAGCAGTAGTGCCACGAGAATTCTCCAGCATGATTGATATTCGGACGAGATCGCTATTCGGAACTCACTGAGTTCAGATTACGACCGAGATTATAGCTGCCCTCATCGGGTACAAAATGACGTGACCGTATCGGTTTCAGTCAACAACGCCTAACACTTGGAACACCTACAAACCCGAAACCGAATGTATCGTTGATAGCAGCAAGATAATGATGCGCAAGAGTTGTTCTTAGGACGTAGGCGTGGCGAATTCGAAAGATATTGATCTCTGGTTGGGCGGCGAACCCGATCTCATGCCGGATAGTAAAACAGAATCCGAACCTGAAGACGCGCCTGAAGCCGAAAATATAATCGAGGATAAATCAGATAACTCCTCGGAAAATGACGCTGTCGAAGTGACTCAGGATTCGTCTGAAAACGAATCGGAATCGTCCGGGCAAGCAACATCAGAATTCGTTCCTTCGGAAGTGCCAGAGCGTGATCGCAACCGCGGCGATGAGGCGTACTACGTTGGCAAGGGCGGCTCAGCATTTGGATTCGTCCGGCAATCTGAGGCAAGCTACCTGCCCGCAAAACCCAGGCTTTACGTTGCCCCCGGAACGAAAAAAGATGACGAAGAGGAAAAGTTCGGCTTTCCTGAAGTCGCTGCCAACACCCAGCGTCTTTTCATCGCTATCGAAATTCCTCGAAAACTAAAACGTGAATTCGCGGACCTCGCAAAAAGCTTTCGCCCGCGCGAATTCGAGCGCGTCCGTTGGATCGACGAAGAGGCGATGCACCTGACCTTGAAATTCCTGGGAGACACACCCGTCGAGCAGATCCCGGATATCAAAAACACTTTGCAGCGAGCTGCGGAGTCGACCGGAAAATTCTCAATCAAGATCGGGCGAACCGGCTGCTTCCCATCGTTTCGCGATCCACGGATCTGCTGGGTTGGCTTCAGTGGCGAACTACGGCGACTCGAACAACTGCAGGGCAGGGTCGAAGGCGGGATGGTCGCTCTTGGCCTCGAAGAAGACGACCGCGACTTCCGTGCGCACATAACCGTCGGTCGAACCCGACCCGGCATTCGTGGTCGATTCGCCGAAGACATCGGAGTCTCGTGGCAGCATGCACCTCTTCACAGCACCGGACAAACCATTCCGGTCAACGCCATCGCACTGTACCGCAGCTTCCTGAACGACAACGAAGACACCGAGTACCAGCAACTGGCCAACTTCGAACTCGGCTAGCGCCACGGGACCTCTGGCGTCCCGAGCGAAGTCATCGAAGCCGAGGGACCTAGGGTGGGGGGGCGTAAAACGAACTGAGCACGTTTTAACCGATCTGTCAGGAAATATCCTCCCAGCACGGATTCTCACGCTCGATCAACCAAACCTTCTTCGACCTGCGCCATCGCTTTATCTGAGCCTCACGCTCTCGCGCAGCCTCGATAGAGCCAGCCACTTCACACCAAACAAGCTTGCTCGTACGGTATTTCGAACTGAACTGACCTCCACCACCATTCTTATGCTGCTCAATACGGTTTCGAAGGCCAAAGGTCAACGGTAAAGCCTGTGTACAGGACACCCTTGTAACTTGCGACCATGTACGCGGCGATGATTCCTCTTGACATGGTCGGAACGATAGACCAATGCTGGCTCATGTCGAAGCGTTCGCGTCCCAACCCCAGATCCCTCGACTCCGCTCGGGACACGAGGCAGACCAACTGTTCGACTTACCCAAACCCCTGCGCTCGACATCAGTGAATACCGGTCACTTACATCATCCAAAACCCTCTACCGCACCAATAACCACCAACGGGTACTATTAAGCCGTCACAGGTAACGACGGAGACACGATCAATTCCGTCCACCCCTTCAAGCGAGCCCGGTACGGTGAAAGCGGGCATGGGGCTGGAATCGTTCATCACTCCCGAGCCGTTCACTGAACATCGAGTAACCCTCGACCACTAAGCTGAACCGTCCCTGCCGAACGTTATACCGGCTCAACTGAGTGTCCCGATAAGCCGCAGCGCATCGGGAAACCAGGGTGGTACCGCGGTACCGTTTTATTTCAAAACGCCCGTCCCTGAACCCATGGGGCGGGCATTATTTTTTAACTGACCATTACCCACTCCAACTCGATCTACAATCGAGAAAACCACTATGAAAATGTGCCGCTGGCACCAACACAGGAAAAAATAAACGTGCCGAGCCACTTCGATCCGGTAGATCCAAAAGTCGACTTCGTAGCCAATGAGGAAGAAATTCTCAAATGGTGGGAAGAAAACGACATCCCGGTCCGCTATCGGAAGCTGAACGACGACAAGAAGAAGACGTTCTCGTTTATCGATGGCCCTATCACGGCGAACAACGCCATGGCGGTTCACCACGCCTGGGGTCGAACATACCAAGATCTTTTCCTGCGATTCAGAAACATGCAGGGCTAC
>JAJRZP010000096.1 GCA_024275195.1 Chloroflexota bacterium
AAGGAGCGACCAGTGTGATCTCATCGCCAATTCCGGCATCGAGATCATCGGATAACGACTTGTTGATGATCGCTTTGCCAGCACCCAGCGCGGCCATGTCGGCACGACTGCCGTTCAAGTTCTTGAGATTCTCGAAGCCTGCAAGTGATGACGTATCAATACCGACGACGAAGGTTCCTGCGACCGTCTTCTCCGTCGCTTCGTTCAATACAGGCAGCTTCTCGCGAATCAACGGCATCACACCGTCAACCCGTACATCGCCATCCACCACGGCTCGAACACGATCTACGAACGACGCATCAAGATATTCGTCGCCGAATCGAGCAGCTATCGGCGATTCCAATCGAACATCGGTCTCGCCAACTGCATCCAGCACCGTCGTACGGATCGAACTCGCTACCGAATCACCAATCGCAAGAGCCGACATGATGATCGTCGTACTCAGCATCAGGCCAACTACTATCAGGATCGTCTGCGCTTTACGACGCGGAATATTCCTGAGAGCGAGCTTCAACAGCACACGATTACGTAACGCCAGCATCAGGACAATCAGAAGAACGACTATCGTCGCACCCGCCAGATACCCGGCAAGAAGGTTCATCTCGATTCCGAAGAGCTTTTCCACTTTGTTGGCTCCTTAGGAACTCGAGTCGCTATGCGAAACGATGACGCCGTCACTCATTCTCACGATTCGATGAGCCCTGCCGCCGACATCCTCTGAGTGGGTCACAAGAACAAATGTCTGCCCGTGTTCATTGTTCAACCTCACCAGCAGATCCATAATATCGGCGGCATTCGTCGAATCGAGGTTGCCGGTGGGCTCATCGGCCCAGACAATCGCCGGATCGTTCGCCAGCGCCCGCGCTATGGCGACTCGTTGTTGCTGACCGCCCGAAAGCTCTGCTGGAAGATGATCGGCACGATCGGCAAGTCCCACAAGTTCGAGCTTCGCGGCAGCCCGCTCGCTCGCCTGTTTTTGCGGATTTCCTGCAAGCACCAGAGGGAGCTCTACGTTCTCTTGTGCGCTCAATACTGGCAGCAGGTTGTATGCCTGAAACACAAACCCCATCGAACTGGCTCGATAGTCGCTCAGCGCATCATCCGACATCGTCCGAAGTAGTTGACCTGCGATGCTAACGTCGCCGGCATCTATCGAATCCAGTCCGGACATGCAGTTCAGCAAGGTAGTCTTACCCGAACCGCTGGGGCCCATCACCGCGACCATCTCTCCCGACATCACCTCAAACGAAACATCGTTCAGGGCCTCCACCACCACCTCGCGCGATCGGTATGTCTTCATCACCCCGGTAGCTGAAATAATCGGTCCGTTGTCCATCAAGGATTCTCCATCACCCTCAAAATCGGGATCGCCCTTTACAGGCATATTTCGCAAACAACCCCAACCACTATGCCTCAAGTGAGCCACTTATAAATACCTCTAAAGGGTGAATCTTCGATGTAGGCTTGGTATCCGCTCACCACAAAACGGGAACCTACTCGATACGACAGGCTGCACATGACTCGACTGGTTATGATTCGACATGGCGAGACCGACTGGAACGTCGAAAGACGCAAGCAGGGGCGGAACGATCAGCCACTCAACGAAAAAGGTACTGCTCAGGCAATACTTGCGGTCGAACATGTCAACGCGAACTACAGTATCGACCGTGTCTGGTCGTCACCCCTGCAACGTTGCTCTACCACCGCAGCACTGTTCAACTTACCGGTGGCAACATCAGACCACCTTCTTGAAATCGACTATGGCGAGTGGGAGGGCATGCTTGCCGCCGATATCGAAGAGCAATTTTCAGACCAACTGAACGGAAGTGTTGACGGAACTGACCCTCCGGGTGGCGAGTCGCGCTCGAACCTGCCGGTTCGAGCCGGGTACTGGATCACAGAATCCCAGATTGCAGAACACGGTGGCGATGTGGTCCTGGTCGGACACGGTGGCGCAATGAAGGGCCTGCTGGTTGCTCTCCTCAACCTCCCCAACGAAGCGATGAATAATCTGGAGATCGACAACTGCTCGATCTCCGTAGTCGATATCAGTACTGATCCCGACACAAGAAACCGTCTCGTCGCACTCAACCACACAGCCCACCTGACACCACCCAACGGTACCTGAGCCGAGTTGAAGGGCGACACACAATGGTCATGATTCAATCCTCCCTTCCAGAGTGGGAGGGAGTTAGACACGTACTGAGCCTGCGACGAAGTAGGGTGGGTGATTTGCGAAGCAACGCCGCACCAGTGAAGCCACAACACTCCAACTCAATCCACAACATCCGCCCCCCCAGAAAACGTGTCACTGACACTACGCGCCAGCTCAAACAACAGCGTCGATTCCGGTATCTCTCCGAACTTCTCGATCAGGCTACGACGCAGTTCAGTCGCAATCCCATCGGTAAAATCGGCAACTCCAGTGTCGGTCTCAACCTCGGAATCACCCTCACGGACCGATGGCTCGATCACGATCAAGTCCGTTGCACTCGACGCAGCAGCCACATTCCGAACATTGTTCATACCAACCGCCATCGCACACAGCACAACGTGATCAGCCGAACTCATTAACTCCATATGTGCTGAATGCTGCTCGTCCGTAATACCCGAAAACGGCGGGGCGCTCACATATCGCAGACCCAGCCTCTCGGCCGCCTCTCGATCTGAATCACCCGTGCCCAACACCCCGGCTGTCACCTCATAGCCCGCAACCCGCAACTGGTGCATCAACTCGCGTCCACTGCCCGCACCGCAGATCAAATGAACGGTCCTGCCCGTACCGATCAGATCCTGATGCTCCGAGTTCTCGCTACCCAGCAACAGGACATGCGGCTTCCCCGTAACGGGGTCCGGCTCGACCAGGCCTTCGATCCCAAAGGCTGTCCGCAAATTGCCCGGAGTCAGGACCTCCCAGGGAGTCCCCTCGGCAAGTTTCTTGCCGCGGTGTAAAACAACCAGCCGGTCGCAATACCGGGCTGCCAGCGAAAGATCGTGCAGTATCACGATCGCCCCGGCATTCCTCTCGGAAACCTCTTCCCGCACCAGATCCATCGTCAACATCTGGTGCCGTAAATCGAGTGAGGCCGTCGGCTCGTCCATCAGAAGTACATCGGCCTGTTGAACCAGCACTCTCGCAAGCACAACACGCTGACGTTCACCGCCCGACAACGTATCGAGCTTCCGATCGGCAAACTCCACCGTCGAAGTCCGCTCCATCGCCTGCCACGCCAACTCACGATCGTTTGGACCCTCCAGTTCGAATCGACCCAGATGCGGGTATCGACCCATCAGCACCGATTCGAAGGCCGTAAACGGGTGACTCTCGGCCAGTTGCGGCATGTACGCCAGCATGCGGGCGCGTTCTCGTCGTAACGAACCAACTCCCGATCTGGCAGTACCAAACGAGACACCGTCAACCACCACATCGCCAGAAGTCCGATCCACCAAACCGGCAACGGTCCGCAACAACGTGGTCTTCCCACTGCCGTTCGCCCCCACGACCCCAACAACTTCACCACGATCCACCGAGAGTGAAACTGAATCGACAATGATCTTCCCGTCGAGTTCCGTCGTCAGATTCTCAACTCGAAGCACGCCGGTGTTCGCAGCCGCACCATCCGCAGTTGCGCTATCCGCAACCGACGTCCCACTATCTATTGAGGTCTCGATTCTCAAAACACCATCCCGATTCAACAACAACGTCATTCTGGACTAGATTCACGATCTCTCCACTGCCCGATCCCTTCTCCCTCAGGAAAAAGGCCGGGCATGTGCTGAGTATGTCTAAGTCCAGAGGCCAGAGGGAGGATAGGGGAAATGCCAGCCACCAACCCAAAACTTCAACTCAACTACCTGCCCAACACCTCGTTATCTCTTAGAAAACGTACCCCCGGCACTACTCGCCGTAGTTCGCGAAATCCTCAAATATCACACCAGAAAACAACGATGGATACAACAATGTCGCCAACCGCTCGATTCCACGCACGTTCCAGTGAGAAAGCGTCGTGTGATATCTCGGCGGAACGTAGTAGATTGCACCGTTCTTCACTGCAGGAATCTCAGCGAGTGCAGGACTCGAAGTCAATTCTTCGATAAACACATTCGCGCTATCCAGCGGTTGCGGAACAATTATCACGTCCGGACTAATGGCAGCAATCGACTCGATGCTAACTTGCTGATGCCCCTCGATTCCCGAGTCTGCAGCAGCATTGATTCCACCTGCCTGCTCGATGATTCCGCCTTCAGTCGTGCCCGATCCGGCAGCAAATGCCGACGTCCACTTTGAAACCGAGAGAACACGCGGCTTCGCGTCAGAAACCAGCACATCAGAAATAAACTGCATGCGAGCCTCAATCTCATCGGCAAGTTCAATCGCTCTTGCCTCGGCACCAAACATGTAACCCATCAATAAAATGTTCGGTATGTTCCCGAGAGCAGTACTCTCCAGACTCGCCCTCGCCACCGGAATCCCTGCACTCTTCAACAGCGCAACAGTATCGGCATTGGTGAATCGGGACGCAATTATCACATCGGGTTCGAGCGCTATAACCTCTTCCGGATCAAATCCGATCATCTTGTGATCGGCTGAAAGTTTCGCAATGTTCGATTGCTCTTCGTCAACGAAAAAACTATACACCGCGGTCAGGCGATCAAAATCAATCAACGCTGCGAGAATTTCCGAATGCCCCAACGAAAGCGAGTGAATCTTCTGCGGTGGTGAGTCGAGTGTGATCACGCCCTCAGAGGTCTCGATACTTCTCGGCCAACCGAAATTCGTCGGATCTATAATTCCGCTGATATCCACAAACCGCGTCTTGTCGAACTGGTCGGCTACCTCGGCAGTCGCAGCAGCCATCACAGTCGCAGCAGGCGTACTCGTCGCAACCGATTTCTGGGTGGCTACCACGACGGCCGTCGCGGTCGGATCAGCCTGTTTCGATTCTGAAGGAGCGGGAATCTCTGTCGCAGTCGCCTCAGGCGGCGAAGCCACCGTCGCCGTGGCCGTCGGTTGAACCGCAGCCCCGGTACTCGCAGACCCACCATCATCACTACTACCGCACGCAGTAACTATCGCGGCCGTTAGTACGACCAGCCCGACAACTACCAATCTCAATCTCTGTCCGTTAATCCAAAACCGAAACATCTCAACCCTTTCAATAAAACGCAGGCCACTTCCCTGCCTTGACCACACCAAACACTCTCTCGACATGAGCCACCACCGATCATGGCGGGGGATCAGGAATCTTCGCTAACGCACTCCGAGAAATAACAACTCACAGCAACCTCGCCCGCGAGCGCACGAGCAAGAAGATGAAGAACGGCGCACCGATCAACGCCGTCAATACCCCCACACGCAGTTCGGCTGGAGAAAGCACAACCCGGGCGGCGGTATCGGCGATCAACAGAAACAGCCCACCGCCAAGCGCACTCAACGGCAACAACACCCTGTGATCTGCACCGACCACCAATCGGACGACATGCGGGATAACAAGCCCAACGAAAGCGATAATCCCCGAAAACGCCACTGCAGCCCCCGTTATCAACGATGCAGATACGAGCAGCGTGTTCCGAACCATCGTGACCCGAACCCCAAGCGCCCGCGCTTCGTCCTCACTCACCAGCAGCAAGTTCAAGTCACGGGCTACGAAAATCGCTATCAGCACGCCGAATCCGATGATTGGCGCGGCGATTCGAACCGACTCCCACCGAGCCGTATCGAACCCGCCAGCTATCCAGAAGATGATCTGGCGCTGAACATTCAGATCGTCAGTCAAAATGATCGTCGCCGTTGTGATCGCACCGAGAAACGAACTCACGGCAATTCCGCCAAGCAGCAGGGTCGCCATCGAAAATCGACCGCCTGCCGATGCGATCAGAAACACGACTATCATCGATACCGCCGAGCCGATGAACGCGAACAACGGCAAGAACAGCGTCGAGATCGTGCTGGCTCCCGAGGCAATCGCCACCACTGCGCCGGTCGCTCCCCCGCTCGACACCCCGATAATCCCCGGATCGGCCATCGAATTTCGGAACAGCCCCTGCATAATTCCACCGGAAATACCGAGGGCAGCACCGACGATGAACGCAAGGAAAATCCGCGGCAGACGAATACTTTGAATAATCGCCTGCTCGGTCGGTTTCGCAATCGACTCGCCAATCCCGATCAGATCGAGCAAGGTTGATACCGTATGCGTGAACGGAACGGTAAACGGGCCTACAGAAGCGGCGACGATGGCGACCAGTATCGTTGCTGAAACCAACAGTAACGACCCAACGAACAACCGTCTCAACACCGTTGAGCCTGTCGATACCCGTTTCACACTGCTGTCATACTCGATCGCCAATAAAAAAACCCTTGACTGCATCGTCAAGGGTCCGTCAGGTGAAACTACCTCGAAAGGGTCATCACCATGAGGCCACGCCCTGAGCGGGGAGCAGTCACTCTGATGTTCCTCGGCAGGTCTCCTGGCTCCCGGATCATCGGTCGAAGCGATTTATTACTTCGACTCAGCGACTGATCCACGCCTTCCCGTCTTATCGACAGTGGCTTCCTGTGAATCGTCTTCCCGGTTACAGTGGCGCTACCGCAGCGGATTCTCACCGCTTTCCCTTTCGATCTCGACTTTCGCTCATCGCTGAGCAATCGTTCGAGATACCGAGGAACCACGCATATTTAGTTGATTTACTGAGGCTAGTCGCCCAGTACCTTGCTGTCAATCTTCGCCAGGTGCTCAACGCCGAGAATGTAAATACACTCATTCTCTTCGGGCGACATCTCAACGCTGTGCTCGATCTCGCTGCCCAGAAGATTCGTGACCATCGATCGGTCGACAGTGCAAATAATCTCGTCGTCTATCGATGCTCGACGATACGGACAGTTCGTCACTCGGATTTTCAGGCCATTGTCATCTGTCTCGACTACCGGATCGTATCCGCCCTCTTCAAACGCAGCCCGAACAGCCTCCACCGGGCTGCGGCCTCTTCGATACTCCGCTGCTCTTTTCTCACCGATACGCGTAAATGAATCTCGAAGAACCTCGTCACCTGAACGACTCGCCAGATCCGCCGCCGGAATACTTTTTATCTCCGATACCAGCTCGTTTAGAAGTCGGCTGTAATCCTTCGGAACCGAATCATGCCCCTTCTCGGTAAGGTGGAACGAGTACTGAGGTCGGCCGGTCGGCTTTCTGACTTCGGAATGATCGACCAGCCCATCGCGCTCAAGAATGTCCAGGTGCCGCCGCACCGTTGCGGGTGCAAGCTGCATTTCGCGGGCAAGTGAATCAACATTCACGCCATTGTTCTGGCGGATGATCGTCAGAATGTTGTCTCGTGATACTGACATTGAGATTCGCTCCATAAATTTCACCCTGCCGATACCGCAGGGTTTAGCATCCAAACATGCAACTATTCATGCATTGAAGGAAAAACGATTTACCAACTCGAACAGGCTAACTCTGAATGAATTCCACAATGTTTACAATGTTGAGTTAAAATTGTGAGGAAGTCGGTTATTCTCAACGAGCAGGCACGTCGCCACTCACAAATTATCGACTACGTGGAGCCAGCACATATATGAGTCCATCGTCATCAGCGAAAAAGAAGACTGCCGCAATCGAAGAGACAACTGCCGAAGTAGCCGAGGGTGGTTGCGTTCACCACTGGGTTATCGATCCCCCCAACGGGGCTGTCAGCGAGGGACGTTGCAAGTCGTGCGGTGAAAAGAAAGAATTCCGCAACTCGTTCGAATACTCGTCATGGTACGGCAACAAATCGCCAGCACCCAAAGCCGGTGCTAAGGGCGCACCAAAGGCCGGAGAAAAACCCGCATCGTCAAAGCCCGCACCGGCAAAAGCTGCTCCGGCGGCGAAGGCTGCTCCCGACAAGTCAGATTCGTAAACGCTATCTGAACAGATCTCTACCCGCCGGTCGAAGTAATCGACCGGCAGCGTAGTCTCCCGGCTCCCATTCCACCCCGCGCACGATCGCGGCAGGAACTCTGCCACTCTCGCCCATAACCAACTGCGCAGCCGATGCCACCTCATCGGCCAGTGAGACCACGCTTGTCGTCATCTCGCGGTCGTAGTCATCGATCATCCCACGCAGATCATGTAGTGGATCGAATCCAGCCACACCAATCGCTACATTGATCGAGCCCTCTCGCCACGGTCGGTTGAACGTGTCGGACACGAGCACACCAATCTTGCAGCCGGTTCGATCCGAGACTGCCTCTTGAATCAATTGTGCTGAGCGGTCTGAATCTTCCGGAAGTGTTGTGACCAGGTCGGTGTCTTCGATATTCGATTGGTCCACCCCGGCATTGGCACAGATAAAGCCGTGGTGGGTTTCGACTATCAAAACACCGGGAACAGCCCTGACCACCCGCCTCGATTGATCGAGAATGATCTGAACGAGCCGGGCGTCCTTGCCGATCTCATCTGCCAACTTTGTCGCCTCGGAAGTAGGATCCTGCTGCGAAATAGAAAGCACTGCACCTTCGGATTTGGATACGATCTTCTGAGCGACCACTATCAGATCGCCATCTGAAACAGGCTCACTGTTCGCCACGCTCTGCCCGACGATAAGCTCCCCTAAATCGTCGCCCGAAACGATCTCTGGAAGTCCAGTTATGGGGATGGCTCTAACCTGCGAAACCGGCAACTTCACCACGCCCTTTGCTAAAACTCAACTCTGAACAAATCCCCGTCGGGAACGAGGTTGAGATTGTCGTAGTACCCCCGGTCATCGTGCGTCGCAAAAACGGGCACCACTCCCAGATTGAAAACAATCACCCACTCGACCCGCTCCTCAAACGTGTCTGGCCGGTTCGGTGGCATCCTGTCCGGGTAGTACTGTATTAGCTGGTCCCAGTACCAATCGTGCTGCAACATCAGTGGGCCGACAACCATCACATCCAGTTCCGGGTTCTCAACCTGTGACTGGTAGACGAGCGAAAACAGTTGCGGCTCTTCAGCGAACACCACTCCACCGGCGGCTCTGGCGACCGTCACGCGAGCGAACTCAGCCGGTTCGTCGTTGCTAGAAAGATCAAGCTCGCCCCAACCAGTTGCCACCGACCAGACCGGAACAATCAACGCCACAACAACGAATACGCCGACATACATCTGCCGTTGGTACTCGCTGAATCTGGCAGTTCGTGCCGCATATCGCCTGATGCCCTGTCCAAGCACCGCTGTGCCCACCCCCAACCACAGCGAGAACAGCATGAATGCAGAAATCAGGTAGATGAAACTATCCACGGTGTTATATGCAACCGCATACACAGCTATCGTCAACACCGATGCGACCGCGGCAATAACAAACGCACGGCTGTACGACCAGATAGTTGTCAGACCAGCGATTCCGATCACAGTCCCAACTACCGTGAACTGCGTGAAAAGCAACTCGGCAATCGTCGCGATCCGCCCCGACAACAGCTCACTCGCCAGTCCAAATGCATAGGACTGGTAGATCGTCCCTGAAATCATCCATCGAAACCCCTCTATCGAGTCAGGTGAGCCCCAACTGACAATCGGGTCGGCAGCAGCCGCGATCGGAACATAGATGTATATCGAAAGACCCGCGAGCAGCCCGACAACCGGTCGCAGGTCGAAAACGCCGCGCCAGCCATAGTTGGCCCACACCAGCCAGAGAACCCACAACGCAAACGGTGCCGCCGCTAATCCGAGGGTTGTGTGATTCCCAAGCCCCAATCCCAGCAACAAGGTCAACAACGTGCGATTTTTTATCGATGAACGCCCTGCCGAAAGGTCGCGGACTACACCCAACGTCAACACCAGCAAAACTACGCCGAACAACGCATTTAGCGTGTAGACCTCGGTAATTGTCGCCTGTGACCAGAACAACCTCGACGTGCCGAACGCGAGCGCAGCGAGCAGGGCCGACGCCTTCGCAGAGGAATTCCCACCGACTTCGCGAGTGGGAAGCATGCTGATCAATCGCAACGCGGCCACATACACCAGCGGAACCGTAAAAGCCCCCAGCAGGGCCGATAGCAGATTCGCCCTGAACGCATGGTCGCCGATAGCCACCACATCGCCAAACGCTCTTAGCAACAGCGTGTACGTCGGGTAGCCGGTCGGGTGCGGTACTCCCAATGCTCTCGCAGCACTGATAAAGTCGCCGCCGTCCTGACCCGTATTGAGCCACGTAACCCCCCGCGACATCGTCGAGGCGTACAGCACAAATGAGAATACAAACAGCCCGGCCAATATCAACAGATACTGACGGTTCTGAGCATTTGAGCATCGAGCGATGAGTTTCGAAAGCAAAATTACGGCTGCCCCGGGCGAACTCGACATATCGAATCAGAGAATTAGATCAGATTCTCAACCCATATTGGAACAGAAAGACTCAACATATCCCCGAAAAACCAAAGAAACACCAACGCCCTGTCCTACCATCCCTCCCAGAGTGGGAGGGAGTTAGAGGGTGGCCGACTGCAACGCCGCGACCAAGTCGTCCGACGACGCCCGGAGCCTCACGCCACGCGGAGCCGAGTGACAGGTCACGAGCGCGACTAACGCCATAACGCCACGCCCCAAAAGCCAACGTCTTGTCCTGTCCCCTTTCCTTCGGGAAGGGGTTAGGGGTTGGGTAGATTGCAGCTCGCGACCAAGTCGTCCGATGACGCCCGGAGCTTAAAAAAAGAGACCCGCTAGGCGGGTCTCTTCCTAATCTACGTTTTCACGAATTCTTATTAGAGCGAAGAAGCTCCACGTACTCGGCGGGCTCGGCGTGCGGTGAACACACCACCACCAACAAGGGCTACACCAGCCATGATCGCCAGAGCGAGACCACCTACACCAGGACTGAAGTCACCAGTCGCCGGCAATCCGGTCGCTGCTTCGGCACCACCGGGAGGAGCCACTTCCAGACCAAGAGCGAACGGTGAGAAGCTCGAAGTGAACGCACAAACCCTGTTCGGGTTGGTGAACACGGTCGTCGCAAGCTTCACCCACTCAGTGCCGTTGTAGTTCCAGATGTTCATTCCATCCGGCCCACCATATGCACCGCTTACGTCATCGGGCGTGTACGACATACAAACTTGTGCGGGTCTGTTCAGTCTCGTTCTTTCACTGACAGCTGCGAGCGAGCCGCCATCGCTGAAACTAATCTGGATTACGGAACTACCAAACTTGAACGTTCCTGAGGTTGACCCGGTTTTTGCGGGTGGAGGCGGTGCTTCGAGATCAGCCACACTGATTTTATCGACGACCACAACCTTAGATTCGCCCGAGTTTAAACTACCTGCCGGTATCGAAATACTGTTGCCGCTCGGATCAACTACCGATGAAGACTTACTGGGAACCACGTTCGCTCCACGAGCGTCTGCACTAAACAAGGTACCACCCGAAGACAATATTTCATTCACCGCATCGTCGCTTGCGAAGACCAGAGGTCCATCATCAGCCGCGGTAAATACCGGAGTCGGTTCCGGAGTCGGAGGCGGTGCAACCACGTTTACAGAAATCGATCGTCCGTCCGACGGGATGTTGCCCGCACTCTGGACTGCATGAACCACTATCGTGCCCGTGCAAGCAGAGGATGACGCTGTGAAAACCGTGGTACGGCTTGAGGTGCTGCTTAGAGAGCCACAGCTACCGGGATTCCAGACGTAAGAAACATTTGGAAGGTCAAGATCGATGTTCCCGTCGTCGTCAATCGGCGAAGCACTGATTTCGATTTCCTGCCCGGTCAACAGATTCAGCGTGGTCGGAGCCTGCAGGTCGGTCAACACGTTCCCTGTTGGAGGAGTCGTCGCCGTCGGTGCTGGAGCGGTCGTACCCGAAGTGTCCGATCCGGCAGATGCTGGACTGGCCCACACGGCAGAGTACGAGGCCATGAACAGGGAAACCAAGCCCACCAAAGCCAGAGAAACTACCCATCGCCTTGGAATTGCGGAGCCTAGCATCGGCATCCTCCTGAAAAGTTCTTTGTGCAAGATACTTCTAGTTACCTGCTCGCAAACAAGTTCGCGAGCGCATGTTGATTATTATTATGTATTTTCGAACGACCGCGCACACACGCGACAGAGCGTAAGATTCAAGCCAGCAGCGACCAGCACACATGTTTTGTACTGGGCACAACTGCAATCTACCGCGAGTCTCCCAACGGCACCCGGTCAAGATACACCACCGTTAAAACGCCAGTCAAGATGATTTCACCACGCCAAACTCCCAGTTTGACTCACGTTAGATGCAATCTTGATTGGCTTTTAAGACGGCTCACTACAATAATCAATCTACCAACTCCCTGTTACGCGTGCATTACTGAATAATCTTGTAACGGGTAAAAACGGCGTATGTAAAATCGCCACAAGCTACGATTCGTAAGCCCTCAATCACAAAATCAACCCCACGGAGCTACTTTCAACCATGGATCTAGGAATCAAAGGCAAAACGGCACTCGTCACCGGCGGAAGTCGCGGCCTTGGCCGACAATCGGCACTCGCACTCGCTGCCGAAGGCGTAAACGTAGCAATTTGCGCCAGGGGCGAAGCCACTCTGAATCAGACAGCCGACGAACTCAGGGCGACGGGGGTAACGGTTGGGGCATTCGTCGCTGATCTCGGAGATGAAAGCGGTGCCGCCGATCTCGTCGCAAGAACCGAGGCCGAAATCGGATCCATCGATATCCTCGTAAACAATGTCGGCGGCAGCCTGGGAACGTCCGACCTCGTCAACTCGTCCCTCGATGACTTCCACATGGTCATGAACGCCAACCTATGGTCAGCGGTCGCGCTTATGAAGCACGTCGTTCCCGGGATGCAGGAACGTGGGTGGGGCAGAGTCGTGAACATCTCGTCGATCTTCGGTCGAGAGTACGGTGGCACCGCCCCGTACATGGCAGCCAAAGCCGCAATGATCGCCACTTCAAAGCACACCGGCTTAGCCGTCGCCAAAGATGGCGTGACTGTCAACTCGGTGGCTCCCGGCTCAATCCTTCACTCTGGAGGCACGTGGGAGAAGTTCGTCCAGAACAGCCCCGCAGAAGTCGTCGACGAATTCATCGATCGCAACCTCCCCATGGGCAAGTTCGGCTGGCCTGAGCCGGTCGCAGCGGCAGTTACATTCCTGGCATCTCAACAGGCCGACCTCATAACCGGGGCCTGCCTCAACGTGGACGGCGGACAATCCCACAACCTCTTCTAAAGGTGGCATAGCCACGTTTTCTGAGAGATCGGTCGAGATCGGTCGAAACCGACCGATTCGAACAATTCAGGCTTCAGAACGCAAAAAAAGCCCCGTGCGCAATGCCCGGGGCTTTTCATATTTCACCAAATCTTCACTGGCTCGATCAAAACATCTCAGGCCCAATCGAACCTGCCAGCAAAAACGTGCCTACGGCACTTAGCTAACTTCTACGGAAGCACCGGCCTCTTCGAGCTTTGCCTTGGCGGCCTCTGCATCATCCTTCGACACTGCCTCAAGAACTGCCTTAGGAGCAGCCTCAACGAGATCCTTCGCTTCCTTCAAACCCAGCGGCGTCAGTTCACGCACAGCCTTAATGACTGCGATCTTCTTGCCACCGATGTCCTTCAGGACAACGTCGAACTCGGTCTTCTCTTCCGACTCTGCGGCATCACCGCCACCAGCACCGGGAGCCGCTGCAACCGCAACCGGGGCGGCAGCACTAACACCAAACTCTTCCTCAAGCGCCTTAACAACGTCTGCGAGGTCGAGGACTGACATAGCTTTGATCTCTTCGATCAGATCTTCTTTACTCAGGGCCATTTCTGGTCTCTCCATAATTTTTTTCACCCAGACAACGGGTGAACTATTCACAAACTAATATTCCGTATCCACCGACTTCCTTGCCCATTCCCACACCGGTTCTCCCCCGGATCGGGGGAGTTAGAGGGGGAGAACTCGGAGCCGAGTGACAAAGTCACGAGCGCGACAAACGCGCCAAGCCAGCTAAGCGGCCTCACCGCTTTGCTGGTTGTCCACGTGCCTCTGTAACACAGTAGCCAGCGCCCGCACGGGCCCACTCATAACCATCACCAGCCCTGTAATAGGACTGTTCATCGAACCCAGCATCTTCGCAATTAGCTCATCCTTAGAAGGAAGCTTCGCAAGTGCCTTCACCCGGTCAGCCGATAAAACGTCTGAATCGAGCATTCCACCCACAATGTTCACCGTCAGGTTGTTATCGTCGGCGTACTTCACAAACGCCTTGGCAGCAGCAGCCGGATCACCCTCGGTAACCACAAACCCGATCGGGCCTGTCATCACCTCTTTGAGTTCCGACCTGCCAGCCTCGTCGGCGGCAAGGCGTGCGAAAGTGTTTTTCACGATCTTGAATCGAGCACCGTTGCTACGCAGTTCTCGACGCAAACCGGTCATTCCGGCAACATCGACACCGCTGTACTCGGCGGCAATCACCAGCGGCGAAGATTCGAAGATGTCCTTCATCTCCGCTACCGCCGCTCTACCCTTATCAGTTGGCATTCGACCTCCTGTCTACAGCGACCAAACAAGAAATCACCGGCAAATTGCCAATAAAAAACCCCGGAACCTTGTCCGGGGTAAATATGCAATCGCCACTAACGACGAAACCTGCACTGTTCAAACCTCGGATGGCGCCTGAAGCATTACCCCGAAAACGCTACACGTAGCGGAAGGGACCAACTGTCTGCGGTCGCAGTATTCAACTGTATGCAACCCATTCTAACTCGAAGCCCCCCCAAAATGCGAACACACCCCCAAACACCGCTACCACCAACCAAACAAACGTCATCCCCCAAGGCTCTCAACATAAATCCAAGCCTCCTAACGTCATACCCAGATTCGCAATGTAAACCCCAGACTCCCCAGGCCATCCTGAGCCAGTCGAAGGACGACACACCAGCCAACAACACCCATCACACACACCGAGCAACACCAAACAAGTTCAAACCCTCTCCAAAATCTGCTGCGAAACAACCCAAACACACCAACCAACAATGCAACAAATGTCATCCTGAGCCAGTCGAAGGACGACACACCAGCCAACATCCCTCAATCCCAGAAATAATCCCGAACAAACAAAAAGCCCCGAGCAATCGCCCGGGGCTTCCCACATTCAATATTCTGTCCGACCAAATCCCGTAAAATCAGGCACAATCAACCCTGCCTGAAAAACGCCGACCTAGTTTGCCTGCGTGAGTTTCTCCAGCGCCGACTGATCCAGATGAAAACTCGGACCCATCGTCGTGCAAAGAGTCACCTTCTTCACCAGCGGACCCTTCACACCCTCGGGCTTGGCCCTCAGGATCGTCGAATACACGCTCGCCAGATTATCCAGAATCTGTTGATCTTCGAATCCAACAGTTCCGATACGAACATGTATGTTCGCACCACGATCCAGCCGAATCTCAGCCCGGCCTTTCTTGGAACTCTCGACAGCAGCAGCCATCCGGTCAGGCTGAACAACCGTCCCCGTACGTGGATTTGGCATCAGGCCCTTCCGACCCAGATACCGACCCAGCCGTCCAATCTTGCCCATCTGATCAGGTGTGGCAATCGCAACGTCGAACTCGCTCCAGCCACCCTCGATCTTCTTGATCAACTCGTCGTCTGCTACGAACTCGGCGCCAGCGTCGATGGCTGCGCGGGCAGCATCGCCCTGAGCGAACACAAATACTCGAACGTTCTTTCCCGTGCCATGAGGAAGCTCTGCGACCTCACGAATCTGCTGATCCGAATGTCGGGGATCGGCTGTTGTCGACACGTGCAACTCGATCGCTTCGTTGAACTTCACCCTGGAAAACTCTTTAGCAAGGGCCACCGCTGAATCTGGATCATGATCGTCCAAACCAGCCGCCTCTGCTGCAGCGTTGTAACGTTTTCCGTGCTTGGCCATTTCTCAAATTCTCCCGCCGGTGATCCTGGCTCCCCCTCGCAACAAAAGCGGGGTACATACGCAAGGGCCGACTTATAAAAAGTTATTTCTACTAGCGCAGTAAAACCGTGCTAGCCAGTGACTTCCACGCCCATGCTTCGGGCGCTACCTTCGATAATCTTCATCGCAGCCTCAACATCAGTAGTGTTGAGGTCAGGCATCTTTGTCTCGGCAATCTCTCGAATCTTCGCCCGAGAAATCTTGCCGGCCGTCGTGATGCCAACGGTTCCAGAACCACTGGAAATCCCTGCCGCCTTCTTAATCATGTCGGAAGCAGGCGGAGTCTTCAGCTCTATCGAAAACGACCTGTCTGCGTAGACGGTCAGTTCAACAGGCACGATATTCCCTGCCATAGAAGCAGAACGCTCGTTGTATTCCTTAACGAACTGCATGATGTTGACACCGTGCTGACCAAGAGCAGGGCCAACCGGGGGAGCCGGGGTGGCGCCACCTGCAGGCAGTTGCAACTTGATTACGGTCGTGACTTTCTTAGCCAACGGAACGATCCTTCGCTTCTGATCCCTGCCGAACAGGGATCGATTATCTAAGTAACTAAGACTTCTCTATCTGGAGGAAGTCGAGCTCAACCGGCGTCTCACGACCGAAGAACGAAACATGCACGCGGATCTTCCCGCGGTCTTCAAGCACCTCATCAACCGTGCCCATGAAATCAGCGAACGGGCCGTCTTTGATCCGAACCGACTCGCCCGGTTCGTAACCAATCCGAACACGTGGTGCGTCCGAAGTCATTCGGCTCATAATCCGATCCACTTCCGCATCTTCCAGCGGAACCGGCTTTGGGCGCTTCTCGCGCTCATCCTCAGCCGAAATAAAGCCTGTGACACCGGGGGTGTTTCGAACCACGTACCACGACTCCTCGTCCATTATCATCTGGACGATCAGGTAGCCGGCATACATCTTTTTCTGAACAGTCTTGCGCTCGCCCTCTTTGATCTCCACCTCTTCCTCGGTGGGAACCACGACGTTCAGTATCTTGTCCTTCACATCCATGGTCGAAACCCGCTGCTCCAGATTCTTCTGAACGCGGTCTTCCTGACCCGAGTACGTGTGAACGATGTACCAGCGAGCCTTTGTGCTCCCGGCGATATCTCTGTACGAAGTCACGCCTAAGTTCCTGAAATTTCGGACATCAGCCGGGCGAAGGCCATGTCAACAAGACCGAGGAACAGGCCGATGGTGGCTGACAATATAATTACCAGCACAGTCAGGCGTGTCGCCTCCTGCCTCGTGGGCCAGGAAACCTTTCGGAGTTCCGAAAATACTTCGCCAAAGAACCTGAAAATCAAAAATCCCGCAGGCCCCGATACTCCCGGTCCCGATGTACTTCGCGCTGGTGTACGTGCCAACTCGGATCCTTACCTTTTCTCTCGAAATAACGTGACTTTGCGATCCACAGGGCAGAACTTCTTCAACTCAATCCTGTCGGGAGTGTTCCGACGGTTCTTCTCTGTGTTGTAGCTGTACGCCTTGCACTCGGTGCAATTCATAACAACCAATGTGCGTACCGCACTCTTCTTAGCCATAGTTACGCTCTACAAATCCTATTGGTTGCATCACCCTCACCAGACAAGCGATCCGCAACCAGTAAAAGGCAATCGCCCAAAATCATTCTGGAATTTACCGACCCCAGAGAGTCGCGCCAACGCCTGCTCCGCACAGCGAGTGAATATTCACCCCTGACCTCTGCGCCCAGAGACGAAATTCCGCCCGACACAAACGAGCAGGCGTTGACAATAGTATTCTCAGAAACTAATCCAGAACCTCAATGATGACGCCCGAACCAACAGTTCGACCACCCTCGCGGATAGCGAATCGAAGGTTCTCCTCAAGAGCAACAGGGTACATCAGTTCAATTTCCATAACAGTGTTGTCGCCGGGCATGACCATCTCAACGCCTTCGCCAAGGTTGATCGAACCGGTAACGTCGGTAGTGCGGATGTAGAACTGAGGCTTGTAGCCGGGGAAGAAAGGCGTGTGCCGCCCGCCCTCATCGGCAGTCAGAACATAAACCTGCGCCTTGGCCTTCGTCGAAGGGTGAATCGATCCCGGCTTTGCCAGAACAGCACCACGCGAAACATCTTCACGCTCAATACCGCGAATCAGGCAACCGACAGCATCGCCGGGCAGACCCTCTTCCAGCGTCTTGTGGAACATCTCAACACCAGTAACGGTGGTCGAAACAGTCTTACCAAACCCAACAATCTCAATCTGGTCGCCCGTCTTTACAATCCCGCGCTCAATTCGACCGGTAACAACCGTCCCACGACCCTTGATTCCGAACACGTCTTCAACAGGCATGAGGAAAGGCAGCTCGGTGGGGCGCTCAGGAATGTCGATGTAGTCATCAACAGCCTGCATCAACTCACCAATCGACTTCACCCACTTGTTGTCAGCGTCTTCAGCGTTCTCAAGTGCCTCAAGTGCGCTCACCTGAACAACCGGAAGGTCGTCGCCGGGGAAGCCGTTCTTAGTCAGAAGCTCACGCACCTCAAGCTCAACAAGCTCAAGTAGCTCTTCATCGTCAACCATGTCGCTCTTGTTCAGGGCAACAACCAGCTTCGGAACGTTCACCTGACGGGCGAGCAGAATGTGCTCGTAAGTCTGCGGCATAGGGCCGTCAGCGGCCGATACCACGAGAATGGCGCCATCCATCTGGGCAGCACCGGTAATCATATTCTTGATGTAGTCAGCGTGACCCGGGCAGTCCACGTGGGCATAGTGACGGGTGTCCGTCTCGTACTCCGTGTGGGTAGTCGCGATCGTTACGCCACGCTCTCGCTCTTCTGGAGCGTTGTCGATCTCGTCGAATGCTTTTGCAACAACGTTGGCCTGGGTCTGCGCGAGCACGTTGGTGATGGCACTAGTAAGCGTTGTCTTACCGTGGTCAACGTGTCCGATCGTACCCACGTTAACGTGAGGCTTACTTCGGTCAAATACTTGCTTTGCCATTTTTCTCTCTTGCTCCGTATTCCGGAGTCTCCTACGCATTTGCTCGTGCGCTGTAAATTATTGGTACTCAGTCTGGAGCCCACACCGAGGATTGAACTCGGGACCTCATTCTTACCAAGAATGCGCTCTACCACTGAGCTATGTGGGCCCGATGGTCCTCTCTCGTGAGGCACACCCGAAACTAACCCAAACCGTAATTCTGGTGCAGGGAGCAGGATTCGAACCTGCGAAGCCGTCAAGCGGCAGATTTACAGTCTGCTGGGTTTAACCACTCCCCAATCCCTGCCCAAACAAAAACTTTACCACAGCAACACCGTATTCCACTACGAGCGGTGACGATATTCGTAAGCGTTTTTGAAAGGCGGAAATCGAGAAGCGATTACGAGCCGTTTTATATTGGAGCCCTTGGAGGGATTCGAACCCGCGACCTACTGATTACAAATCAGTTGCGCTAGCCACTGCGCCACAAGGGCTCCGACAGTTGTACTACAACCACTATTAACAGTAGCCATGACTATATGAACAGGTCAATAGAACTACATAACCCACTTCCACAAACCCTCCCCCACCCACACACCAACCACCGCGTCCCGAGCGAAGTCATCGAAGCCGAGGGACCTGGGGACGGGTCGCGCCAATCCCACCTGCAAGCCAACCAACCCTCACTGACACCGCTACCCATGATCCAATCCACGCTCCTCATAGAACCGGTTCAACGCCACCCGACCGTCCAACTCAAGCAACCATGCCCTCCCAGACCACCCGCTCAACCGATTCGTGCGAGTGGTTCCATAGCGGCTTCGATTCTTAATCAGATACCACAGCAGAGAATCACTCGAGAAAAAAGACTTCCGCCATGACTCAGTGTTGTTTCCACAGATAATCCGCTTGTCGTAGGCCCGCGCAACGGAACGAGTGAACGTCCGCCAGAACATGACCCGCCACGGCATCTTCACGTAGATAACCGTATCGGCCTGTTTTGCAACCAGCCCTTTCAGATGAGTCCCATAATTCCCATCAATCACCCAGCCGTCAGGATTCTCGTCAATCGCCCTTTGCGTTGTGGCTCGAAAATCTTCAGGTGTCCGCTCACCCCAGTTGGGCAACCAGTAGATCGCATCAAGCTCGATATAAGGCAAACCCAAATCCGCAGCAATCGCCCGCGCCAGAGTC
Organism: Chloroflexota bacterium; assembly: GCA_024275195.1. Lineage (GTDB taxonomy): Bacteria > Chloroflexota > Dehalococcoidia > Lucifugimonadales > Lucifugimonadaceae > Lucifugimonas. The sequence continues at coordinate 20,056 of JAJRZP010000096.1, forward strand.
GACTTACCACCCTGCCCCGCAACGACAATCTTCCGACCTAAATCCGAATTATCAGCCAATCCTTACGTACCTCCCGCGTCCCGAGCACAGCCGAGGGACCTGGGGCGGACGGGTGAAAACCCGCTCCACAGCCAACGACTACCAACAGCCGAACCCCTCGAAACCGACTCCACGTCAGTCCTTACGAAACCCCGTCAAGTGCCTCGCCCAACTCACCCGGCGACCCGTACCTGCCCTCAACCTCAATCGCCAATGCCCTGAGCGCAACATCGCCAAGCTCTCGACTCACCGACGTATTGAGCTCTGAGGGATGCGCGGGCACTTCTGAATAGTCGGGCACTTTCACAAGTCTCATACCCTCACCATCATCGGCGGTCGAACTGCCCTCCACCTCGATCGTCGTAAACGGCAACTTGCCCCCCGAAAGTAGCTGGTAGAACACCACTCCCAGTCCGAACACATCCGTATACGGCCCAACCACCGACCGGCTCGTCTGTTCGGGTGCCATCCAATCCCGCGTACCTGCATTGTCTTCTGGCAGACTTTCCGGATCGAAGTCGCGTGCAACACTGAAGTCGATTAGCACGGCCGATCCGTCAGCATAGAGCACGTTGGAAGGCTTCACGTCGAGATGCAGCACTTTCTGGGAATGAACATAGCTGAGCCCCGCAGCCAACTGCCTCACGATTGACACTGCTTCTGATATTGGAAACGCCGAATAGTTTCCAGTGAAAAATGCCGACTTCAGATCCTGCCCGCCCACATAGTCCATCACTATCCGCGGCGCCGGCTCCAACTCGAACGAATAGCCATGCATCACATTGGGATGGCTCATGCGCGCCAGCATCTCCCCTTCCTTGATGATCGCCTGCAATGAGTTGAAATGAATACAGAATTCCGGACGCAGTATCTTGCAGACAACGTACTTTTTAAGTGACCTGCTACGGCAATGGTAGATATCGACTTTGCGTGTTCCGCCCAGATGATCGATCACCACCAGATCGTCATCCAGCCTGTACCCAGACTCGTAGATTTCACCACTCTCAAGGTTCAAATGCTCATTCATAACGACATTATCTACGAACTAATCCTTCGACCAACCAAGCAATCACTACTCTAACGGCAAATACAAGCGCCCCCTTCCCGAGAAGCAGGGTAAGGGAGAAGTGTTCCCCTCCGAGCCAACAGCCCCACGCAACCTAGAACCAGCGACGCATCCACCGCCACTCAAACCAGACCTTGCCCAAATGCCACAGCCGACTCGGCTTGCGCAGGTTCACCGTCGGCAGGGGTAACCCATAGAAATTCCCACGACCAAGTCCTGCCTTGCCGTCCCCAACTTCAACAACACACTCACCAAAACCATCGTACCTGCCAGCATCACCTCGACCAGTCAATTCCGCAATAATCGTTTTCGCCACCACTCTGGCCTGACCCGAAGCAAACGTACCCGCCTTCGGCAACGGAAGCCCAACTTCTAACGGAATTATCGTGTTGTCACCAATCGCGAATACACCATCAAACTCGGTCGCCATCGAATTACGATCAACCGGTATCCAACCGGTCTCGTTCGTCAATCCAGATTCCTGCAAAACAGATGGGCCAACATGAGGAGGCACATAAACAAGGAAATCGAAAGGTTCCTCAGAGCCGTCATCAAACTTCAGTATCTTCTGGTCAGGATCAACAGAACTAATCTGATGCCTCGGGTGATAGTCAATTCCCTTTGACTCGACGATTTCTCTTACGCCAGCCGATACATCAGGCCCCGCCACGCCCATCGGACCCGGCTCCGGCGAATAGACGGTCACACTCACCCTGTCGCGAACACCACGTTTGCGCAGATCAGCCTCAAGAAGCATCGCCGCTTCGTAAGGAGCAGCCGGACATTTGAACGGCATACCGGAAATCAGTACCACTATCTTTCCTGAAGTCAGCTTGCCTCGCCCATCTCGAATCGCTCCCGCACCATCCAGCGAATACAGGTTGTGACCCGCTCCGACCAGGCCCGGAACATTCGAAGGAGCCAGTTGCGCTCCGAGCGACACTACGATGTAATCGGCCACGATCGTCCGATCGCCCACAACCACGGCCTTCGCATCTGGATCGATTGACGTGATCTCACCGATCACAACCTCAATGCCCTTGCGTTCAAGCTTCGCCAGATCGCGACTTATCTGGCTCTCTTTTCTATCTCCGGTCATCAGCCACAAGAACGACGATTGGAATACATGCTGAGCCTCCCGGTCGATCAAGATGATCCGATGGCCCGACCCAATCTTTTTCGCCAGCTCATTGGCAGTGACCAGCCCCCCGACACCACCACCTAGAATCGCTACCGTTTTTTGTTTCTGCTGAGTCAAATCGTTTTCTTACCCACCGTTAAAACGTAACAACCTTGTCGGCCCACCTTGTCCATTCGGCAAGTTCAGCCATCGTACTCCGATCAACACCATCAACGTACTCTTCAACGCCAACACCACGGGCGTCACTGCAAGTCCCTCAAGTGCCCACCAGCACATCCTGCCGAACAGCAATCTTAACCATTCGTCCATGTTGTAATACCCGTTGGGGGTCTGCTGACCCTTCTTCGCACAGGCAACCGAATCAGCAATCAAGAAAACACGCACATCGTCGTTCTCACCCTTGATCAATTCGTATATCAACCGCATCCCGTTATACGAACGCTCAGTCCCATACGGCGGATCATTCAAGATAAATAGTGTCTTCGCCATCAAACTTCTCTCTCTCAACTCAATTCAACCCAATGAACCGAATGTAACGAGCGAGTTGGAACCCTTTGTTTCATACGGGCACCGTACGCTCCGCATCACACAACAACAATGTGATCAGCGTAAGAAAATCAACTCAACCCGACCCTAATCAACCCGGCGAACGACAATATTCAATGCCTCGGAAGACAAACCTTGCAATCCGGATGGAACGCGAAAAGGGGCCAGTCGGTTCGACTGGCCCCTCTCCATATTCGTCTCAAGCAGAAGAACTACTTCTTCTTGCCCTTCTTACCCTTCTTCTTGCCGTCGTCAGAACCAGTGCCAGAACCTGAACCCGATGCGGAGTCCGCACCAGAACCCGAGTTACCGCTACCGGTGTCCGATTCACAGTCAGGGTTGTTCTTGTCGTGCATGTTCACGGCCTTGGCAAGCTTCTTTGCAAGCTTCAGGTCAGTCTTGGTCGGGTTCGCACCGCTCAGCAAGCCTTCGACCTGCGTGATCAATGCACTGAACGTGATGTCGCCAACGCTATCGTCGTCGATGTCGATCAACTCATCCCAACCGACTGAGCCCTTCGCGT
>JAJRZP010000006.1 GCA_024275195.1 Chloroflexota bacterium
AAAACCGAAGAAAGTGGCGCTTGTCGCTGTCATGCGCAAACTCCTGATCACCCTGAACGCAGTAATCGCAAGAGGCACGCCCTGGCTACCACAAAAAACTTGACATTCCAGACAGTCGCTCCGCTTCGCTTTGCTACGGTCGGGACGAGGGTTGTCTACGAGGCGTTGAGGGGGAGTGCCCATGTCTATCGAAATCATCTATTTTGTGAGCCACGTGCCACCAAAACCGCCGACCACACCGCCTAAACCTTGTACGGAATCCCGCTTAGCTCGGCGGCTTCTTCCATCACGATTTCGGCCATCTCCCGTGCGGTTTGGCCATCGAAGTAATGCGGTGTCCCGAACCGCACCGTGATTTGTGTGCGTAACGCGGGGATCGTCCAGTTGGGGGTGAAAGGAATCCACTTAGATATCCACTTACCGACCGCCGACTGCTCAAGTCCTTTGCCCTTTCGGTCATACTCGATGCCGACCGGAACGATCGGAATTCGCAGCTCGTGTCCCTTCTGTTTCAGGTGGCGGGACTCATACCTCTTCAACAATCCGATCAGGCCTTCTTCGATCGACTCGACCGAGTCGTACTGATACTCGCCTTGAGTAAACGCCGCGATGATTAGCCGGCGCTCCAGCCGGTCTTCCACGTCACGAGCAAGTGCAATCGCACGCTTACGGGGATTCGCTATTCCCCCTTCCTGCCAGATGACCGTTCCTACCGCTGAGGTGATCTTCTTCTGAACAAAATTTATTGGCCCGTTGTGCCCGAACGAATCGGTCGAAACAAAGCTGATGAACTCACTCGATACATCGCCCAGTGCAAACACATCGGCCGATGTCCGGTGAACTGGCGCAAGCATGATTGGGCGGATGTTCGGTATCTCGCCCTCGACCTTACTTCTCAGCAGCAAAGCACGTTTCGTAATGGGAATGAAACCCAGCCGAACGGCGTGGTAGTTGAAACGCCACCAGTTCTCTTTTAATCCCAATTAAATCCTCTGCCACACGGCGAACCGCGCCGAAACCAATTCATCTCTTGATCGTATAAAGCAACTCGCCCGACCCACAATTGTATCGTCGTGACATACCGATGTTCTGGCATCATCCATAAAAATCTGAAAGATCGAACATTCACCGCCACCCAAACGACTTAATACCTTCAATCCCACTCGGAACCAATCTTCGATACTCTGAATCTCATCGTCGAGAAAACCAGCGAAATCAGAGGCCGCAGTTGAACAAGCATGTAGTCGCGCAGTGGAGCGAGCTAAAGGACAAAACACCAACCGGTGCGCTGGTGGAAAATGTCGACCTCGTGATCGTTCGTTATGGCGATGAAGTGTCTGTCTTTTACGGTCGGTGCCTTCACCGTGGCGCCCTGCTCGCTGACGGTCATATGGACGGGCAAAACCTTATATGTGGAGTCCACAACTGGGACTACCGCGTCGACACCGGCATCAGTGAATACAACAATGACGAGCAACTCCCAAAGTTCAACTCGTGGGTCGAAGATGGCGAACTACTCGTCGATGCCGACGAGATTCGTACGTGGGAGCAAAGGAACCCTCAGCCCTACAACCGCACTGCCTATCTTGGCCAGTACGCCGACACGCACGGCACTCCGGACGAGCCACACAACGGGCTGATTCAGTCGCTTGCCAAAAACGGACTGTCAGGCGGTGAGCACGGACCCATCGATGCGATGGGTGTGCCCGCACCACAGCTACCAAAGTGGGACGATATCCAGTTTGTCACCGCCCAACTGGCAAAAGTTCCGCAACTCGACGACGTCCCAGTTGCCACCGAACTGATCATAGGGCCGAACGCCAATAAGCCCCTCAAGCTCGATATCCCGCTATTTGTATCCGACATGAGTTTCGGTGCGCTATCTGAAGAGGCGAAAGTCGCTCTCGCAAAAGGGGCCGAACTGGCGGGAACCGGAATCTGCTCCGGCGAAGGTGGGATGCTTCCCGAAGAACAGGCAGCAAATAGCCGTTACTTCTACGAACTGGCGTCTGCTCGTTTCGGTTTCACGATGGACAAACTCGATGGCGTCCAGGCGTTTCACTTCAAGGGCGGACAGGGTGCGAAGACCGGAACGGGTGGGCACCTGCCCGGATCGAAGGTCAAAGGCAATATCGCGGCCGTAAGAGGACTTGAGGAAGGGCAATCGGCGGTTTCTCCTGCGCGCTTCCCCGAGTGGGACACGGTCGATGATTTCAAAAAATTCGCCGATGAGGTTCGTGAGCACACAGGTGGAATCCCGATCGGATTCAAACTCTCGGCGCAGCACATCGAAGACGACATCGATGCTGCGCTCGATATCGGGTGCGACTACGTGATTCTCGATGGCCGTGGTGGTGGAACGGGTGCCGCACCACTGATCTTCAGAGATAACATATCCGTACCGACGATCCCTGCACTGAAACGTGCCCGTACGCATCTCGATGCTCGCAACCGGCAGGACGTGACACTCATCATCACCGGCGGGCTTCGCACTCCCGCCGACTTCGCCAAAGCACTGGCATTGGGGGCCGATGGCGTCGCCATATCAAATTCTGCCATTCAGGCAATCGGCTGCCTCGGGATGCGAGCGTGCCACACCAACAACTGCCCGGTCGGTATCGCCACACAAAGAGAGGATCTACGCTCACGAATTATCGTTGAGGCGTCTGCCAGACAACTCGCACAGTTCTTCGATTCGTCGGTCGAGCTAATGAAGCTGCTCGCCCGGGCATGCGGCCATACCCACCTGAACCAATTTGAACTCCGTGACCTGACGACCTGGAAGCGAGAAATGTCAGACCTTTCGGGCGTTAACTTTGCGGGTGACACCCCGAGCTAGAGACGGCGCGCGATTCTCGTTCGTAACTACCATCTATTTGCGACCACCTTTTTGCAAAATGACCGGCAGCGACGCATCGCAGCCATTCGATGACGATAGCCTGGTCCCGCTATCCAGAGTTCGATAAGAATCCTGCCCGTATCGGACATGCAATTAAAGTGTCAAAGGCGCCTTTTTCATGCTAAACAGATTCGTGCAGAGTATTTCTTTGACGATTTCAGAGGACGTCAGTACGAGCCCATTAGCCAATTCGCAACGTGACCTGATCACACACAACAGGATCGCCCGTCTCGCCGCTGATCTGACAACGGCTGCATTCGCCTGCCTTCTGACTTACGACCGGGAATCGGGCGAGATAAGCGTGGCGGCGATATCGGGCACGAACACCGCGCTGTTTTCGCAGGTCAATGCGTCGGCAAGGCGTTCGCAGGCCGACTGGGTTCCACTGGTCACTGTAGAGGCAGACGTAAATACCGCACTCGTGACGATATTTCAGCGCAAGGCCTCGTTCAGTGCGACAGTGCGGGAGTTTTTAGATGGGGTTATCGCGACTCCGCTTGCCCGCTCGACTTTTGCTCGATTTTACGATCACTGGTGTGTCGGCAAGCCGATCGTTATCGAAGACGTGGCTTACGCGGCGATTATATTTGTCGCGTCAGGACGCTTCACGAAACCACAGGAAGATCTGATTGACGCATTTGTTGACCAGTGCAGGAACTCAGTATCCAGCCTGACTATTGAGCGTGATCTGACAGATCAGATCGACCAACTTACGGAGCAACGTCGACTCGTACAGTTGAACGATCCTCTCGGGCTGACCCAGAGGCGTGATGCCAGTTCGCGAACGCCGCGATCGTTCGGAGACGTACGCCTGTCGCTCGAAACACAGACTGCTGCACGTGGGGGCCGTGAACTAAAACTAACCCGTCGAGAGTTCGATTTGCTTGACATATTTTTGCAGAGTCCGGGAACTGCGCTGTCACGAGGGCAGATCATCTCACGCGTCTGGAACGAGCGGACGGGTATCAGTTCGAATGTGCTGAACGTCACGATAAAAAAACCTGCGTGAGAAACTTGAATCGGCCGGTGAGCCTCGCGTTATCCGCTCAGTCCGCGCGTACGGCTATGTGCTCAAAGCCTAGATAGTTCGTTTCATCCAATTCAGTGTGCCCAATCGTTTTCACAAACCAGCTATCGCCGTTAGAGTGATCTATATGCCGCTTCCACAACATCGAACACATCTCCTGATCCTTGCGCTGCTGCTGCTAATGATCGTCGCCGTCGCCTGTGCCACTAACAATGCCGACGACGACGCTACGCCGCTGCCAGACACTGGCGATTATGTGACCTGCAAGGGATTCATGACCGCCGAGCAAATTGAAGAGGAATCTGGCGTATCTGGCCTGAAAGACAGGGTTCGGGTGCTCGACATCGCGTCGATCCCAGGGCTGGCTGATAGCGGAGCCATATCCAACTGCCTGATCGATGTCTACCGCACGGTGGACGGTAACGACTCACCAGCACCCGGGAATTCGGTTTCTCTCTCTCTGGTTCAGTTTGCGACGAATGAACAGGCGCTCCTTCTCTACAACTCGACTCTGGCCGCTGCCATCCTTACGAAAGAACAGGTTGGCGCCCGTGCCGAAGTTCAGCAAGGCGTGACTGGCAGCGATTCGTATCTGATGGATGTCAAAGCCGGTGGCATCGGTGCGATAGTCGTCAACGTTTTCGACGGAACATTTATCTCGATTAGCTCTACGGCGGATGCAGATCGCAATGCGCTACTCGACGGGCAAGGCCTGATCAACGCGGCAAAGGTCGTCCAGTCTCGATTGCCCTGAATGAAAAACTGAGCACTGCGACCAATCGCCGTGCGGCATAGTCCGGGGTAGCTGGTGGATTTGTGTGCGGCGGAATGTAAGCCGAATACCTGCCCAGACGTTGTCCCCACTACCCACTCGCCCTGCGTTCAAGCCTTTCCTTTCGCCCCCGGCCAAAGTGATTGGGTTGCTGTGACCTCGATTGTTGGGAGTTTTCTCGAATAGATGAAGGCTACGCTGCATGGTACGGCTTGGTGTTCGCGGCGCAAACGTCTCAGGTTCCTCCGGCAGGGTCGGGACGAGGTTGGGGGGTGCAGGTTGAATCGACAGCTTACTTAGTAGTGGCCGACCCTCGTCCTAGCCGAGGCGGCAGCGAAGTGGTCTATTTTTTCTTCATTCCCCTTCGTGGAATTCTGATTGCGCCGCGACGGCGTATCAGTAGGAACACAATTGCTCCACCAACCAACCATGCAGGGCTAAGAATCAGTATCCACAGTCCTGCGCTCACAAGGATCACGCCGATCGACTGGAGGGTTCGAACTGCGTCCCGGGTCGTATTGCCCGCGTCCAACTCTGCGGCTGACACTCCAATAGTCTCTCGGACGAACACGAGCAGTTCACCCTTCGCCTCGACTTCACCAACCTCCGTCTGCCCGGTAACCGTCAGTACGACGACATATGGGTTCGGCCGGAAGTTCTGGTACGTATGAACCGTGTTGACCTTACCGCTGTCCTCGGCCAGGCCGATGCTGCTTTCAACCGGTGCCGAGCCGTCGCCGAAGTTCCACGAGTACTTGATGTCGGAAACGCCTTCGGGGCGTGTGAATGATGCGGTGAATTCGACTTTGCTACCCGATTCTACGACCTGGTTCTCGCCCGCGAATACCTCGATAACCGGCAAGCGGCTGACAGTGGTCACGAGCGTGTCTTCACCCTCGGCCAGCCCAGCATCGCCAGTTCCACGGATCTCGACTGTCACGATAAACGGCGAGTCTTCATCCCGATCGAAGAAATGAACGATCGGTGAAGAGATCAACTCTTCGCCGTTCCCAGTGGGAGCAACACGGTCGGTGGTTTGTTCGAATGTTCCATCGCCAAAGTTCCACGTGATCAAGAACTCATCTATATCTTCTGGTGGAGTGAACTTGACACGATAGGTGACAGGATGCCCGACTGCCGCCGTGACATCTTCGCCACCATCGATGCTGAGTTCGGCTGGTAGAGATTCGAGAGATACGGAAATGAACGAGAACGCCGAGCTCTGTGAGAGGAAATTCAATCTGGCCTCAAGGGCTTCTAGATCGCTCTGTACGCTGGTGATCTCCTTCTGAATCGTTATTGCGTCCTCGACTGTAGTTGCCCGGTCGTAAAGCGTGCGTAATGTGTTCAGCGTGTCACGTAGTGTCTGCGCTCTTGCCGTCACATCAGTAAACTCTTCGGTGAAGTCTTCACTCCGCGTCGATACGGATTTCACTTTTACCGCGAGATCGGAAAGTTGCTCGATCACATCATCGAAGCGATCGGCAGGAACACGAATCGATATTGTTCCCTGGTAGTTTCGGGGCTGAACGGAGGTGACAACCCAACCACCGGCAGAGGTGGTGATATTCGAGATATCGTCCATCGCCTGAGTGACGTTGTTTACCGTGACGTTGAGATCCGCGGTGCGGATGATCACGCGGCCGTCAGTGGCTGCTGCGATCTCGTTCTCGATAGAAGCCAGGCTGCTGCCTGATGATGACTGGAGAGCATCACCGGTGGGATCAACCAAGAATTGTCCGTCAGAATCAGAAGTAGCGTTCGTTGGTGGTGAACCCCCTCGTTCCCTCACGACGGGAACCGGCGTTGCCGCGACTCCTCCTGCCGCGAAATTCTTCCGCTCCAGATCGTCAAACTGCTCCGCAGTCATTCCGTATCCGGCATCGAACCTGGCGGTGGGGCCCTCGCTAAATTCTCCCGTATAGTCGAGCTCTCCCGACACGAATGAGCTGTCGTCTCCTGAGTCGGCCGCGCATGCTGATGCAATCACCAGCACCAGCACAGATAGTACGATCACACCCAGTGAGAACCTCGGCCTGATTCGATTGTTCATGACAGTCCCTCGTGGTGAAGAACTACCGAATGCCTTCGCAGTCTTCACGTTGCCAAACAGGTTTGGCGTAAGTATCCGATAGCCCAGTTTTTTCTGAGCCTGTAGTGGTATAACGTGCAGCCGGTATGATTTGTTCCGCTAAGAATCTGGCTCGTGATAGGGATCCCATGGAATACAAGCTTTTCGGACGGACCGGTGTGTATATCAGCCCTCTTGTACTGGGCTGCATGATGTTCGGTCAGAAGACCGATCTCGATGACACGCGCAAGATTATCGATCACGCCATTGGTGAAGGAATCAATTTCCTTGATACCGCCGATGTCTACGGCATGGGTGCGTCTGAGGAATTTGTCGGTGAAGCACTTCAGCGGAACGGCAAGCGCGACAGCATATTTCTCGCCACGAAGGTCAATGGAAGAATGGCAGATGACCCGAACGCCATCGGGAACAGTCGCCTTCATATCATTGAGGCGTGCGAAGCGAGTTTGAAACGGCTCAAGACCGATCACATCGATCTGTACCAACTCCACCGGCCTGATCCGCACATCGCGATCGATGAGTCGCTGCGTGCACTGGACGACCTGATTAGTTCGGGGAAAATTCGGTATGCAGGAACGAGCAACTTTGGCTCGTGGCAGGTGGTCGAATCACTCTGGGCTTCGGAGAGGCTCGGACAGGCACGATTCGTCAGCGAGCAATCGCCGTTCAACCTCGCAGACCGTCGCGCCGAGAGAGAGCACATTCCGATGTGTCGGACCTACGGCCTTGCGTTCATTCCGTGGTCTCCGTTGGCGGCTGGTGGACTGACCGGAAAATACACACGAACGGCTCAACAGGCTTCTGGCACTCGATTCGGAGACGAAACCGACCCCGGCAAGCTAAAGCGATTTAGCGAAGGTGTCATGGATATCGCTGATGGGCTTGAAGTCATTGCCGCTGCTCACGGTGCAACCGTTGCGCAAGTTGCGCTCGCCTGGGTTGGCGCACAACAGGGTGTGACCGCGCCAATCGTCGGCCCACGCACGTTGGAGCAACTGATCGACAACCTCGGGTCGTTGGAAGTCGAGCTTACGCAAGAAGACCTCGAAAGTATCGACGAACTGGCACCGCCGGGTACTAACGTCGCCGACTACTACGAGGCAAGTTTCAAGCCGAATGCTCACCGCTTCTAACCACACGGGCGATCTCGAATACGTCAGGAGTTGAAACTGCGAATGCCAGAGCCAAAACGAAAGGTTCTAATTACCGGTGGCGCCGGGCTAATCGGTTCGATCATGATCGACAAGCTCGGTGAGAAATACGAGTTCTCGTCTCTCGATCTGCGCGAGGTCGCAGAGATAGATTCCACGGTCGCCAATCTCGATGATCTCGACGCTATCACACCGGCATTTACCGGTATCGACACCGTTGTTCATCTCGCCGCAGACCGTTCACCCGCAGGTTCTTGGGATTCGATCCTCAAGAATAACTTCGTAGCGACTTACAACGTATTCGAGGCCTCCCGACGTGCGGGGGTCAAGAGGGTGATCTTCGCCAGTTCAAATCATGCTGAGGGTGGTTTCTATCTGGATGCACCGTGGAAGCACGTGAATGACGGTAATTTCCATCTG
>JAJRZP010000097.1 GCA_024275195.1 Chloroflexota bacterium
AAAAACAGAGGAGGCTCACCATTCGGTGAGCCTCCTCTCAGTTAACGAGATTTGTATGTACCGAAAGTATGGGAATCTGTTCGAGAAATGCAGAAAATAACCTTCGAGATACGACTGTTTTATGGTAGGCTCGCCTAGCTTGGAAACAGGGCAGGGTTTCGCGCAAGTTAAGGAATCTAATGCGGCGCTTTATTATTCGAAGATTTATATTCGCTCTTGTCAGTATTGTTGTAGCGACTTTTACGGTCTTCCTACTCTCACGAGCTGCTGGCGACCCGCTTCTGTTGTACGCAACATCAGGCTATGGGCTGACTGCAGAGAGCGAAGCCGCCCTACGAAAGCGACTGGCACTGGATCGTCCGATTCCTGTTCAATATGCACTCTGGCTCGGCAGGACACTCACAGGTGATATGGGCGAGACGATACTCGACCGTAAGCCCGTATCGCGTATCGTCACTCAAAGACTGCCATCAACAATCCACCTCGGTGCAGCAGCCTTTTTACTGTCATTCATGGTCGGTATACCCCTTGGCGTCCTTTCTGCGGTGAAACGCGGAACTATCTGGGACTATATAGGCAGATTTATCGCATTGCTGGGTCAGGCGGTGCCACAGTTCTGGCTCGGCTTGGTTCTAATTCTGTTATTTGCTGTTCAGTGGCAAATCTTCCCGGCAGGTCTTAAAGGCAAAAGTATCTGGGACGTAGAGTATCTAGTCCTTCCGACAATAACGCTTGCATCCGGAGGGTTCGCGTTCTATATGAGAATTACGCGCACGGCCATGCTTGAAGTACTCGATTCGGAGTATGTACGGCTTGCCAGAGCCAAGGGGGTAGGCAACAACAAGGTCATATGGAAGCATGCGTTCAAGAACGCATTGATTCAACCTTTGACAGGCATGACGCTTGGGTTGACATTCTTCCTCACCGGGTCGGTTCTCGTCGAAACAATATTTGCGTGGCCCGGCATGGGCGACATGGCGATCAAAGCTGTGAACAACAACGACTTCCCATTGCTGCAGGGTGCGGTTTTCTTCTTCACCATGCTTTTTGTAGGTATGACTTTCATCACGGACCTGCTCTACGCGTACATCGACCCTCGAATTAGGTACGACTAATCGCAACCGAACTTTCTCAGATTCACAACACCTAGTGCAGGCATATGGCTCAACAGGCTGACATTCAACCCACAAACACGATCGAAGAAACGACCAGTGACGCTGAAACACGTTCGGTCGCCAAACGATCAGCAGGTTCGCAGACTTTCTACTTCATACGAAGATGGCCTCTGGTTCCGCTGTTCATTATGGTTGTTCTGGTATTTTCAGGAATATTTGCCCCGTTCGTATCGCCTTCAGATCCGTATCAACAGTCACTCGGCTTCCGCAACTTCCCTCCGACATGGGGGCAGGCAAACCCGGAGTTCAATCAGGTTCCGGTCGCTTCGGATTTTGATCTGGAGACCACGAAAGGCAAGTCGGCATTCTCGCGAGCCAAGAAAAACTCGTTCCCGCGCGGCAAATATATCCTTGGAGCCGACAACCTCGGGCGTGATGTGCTTTCGAGAGTTGTATACGGCGCAAGGGTGTCTCTAAAAGTAACGGCCTACGCGTTGACCAGTGGAATCATCATCGGGTCGCTTCTCGGTGTTGTTGCCGGTTACTTTGGTGGATGGACCGATGAGATATTAATGCGAATTGTGGACGTGTGGCTTGCGCTGCCGTTCATTCTCATCGCGCTCGTGATCGCTCAACTATTCCTGACGCAAGGTGGTGCTGCCGAGAGCGTGGTCGTCTTATTAATCGCGCTCGTCGCGTGGACACCGTTCGTTCGTCAGGTTCGGGCCGACGTACTGACTATTCGTGGGCAAGACTATGTTATGGCGGCAAAAATCGCCGGCGCATCGTCGATTCGGCTTATTCTCAAGCACGTGCTACCAGGTACGTTCAGCACGATTCTGGTGGTCGCCTCGCTACGCGTCGGACAGTTGATCCTGACAGAATCGACCCTGTCATTCCTCGGGGCAGGCATCCCAGACCCGATACCAGCATGGGGCAAAAGCGTCAGCGACGGTCGCCAGTTCATCGAAGAGGCGTGGTGGATCTCATTCTTCCCGGGATTTGCGATCTTCCTCGTTGTGATGTCGCTAAACTTCTTCGGTGACTGGTTGCGTGACCGGCTCGACCCCAGATTGCGCCAGCTTGACTAACGGCCAACATACACACAGGTAAAATAGAAAAAGCGCCGAAATTGTTCGGCGCTTTTTACTTAAGCGAGAGCATTTGGATCAAGAATTACCAATCGAGTCGGCGGTGCCATTCAAGTTGCGGATATAATCGCTCCGCCGTCCGATGAAGCAATTTTGGAAGTTCACCACATCGGCAGTGGCATCGCTCGTATTCAGCATTCATTATCAGGAGTTTCTACATAATGTCAGTCGGGTTTGTCGGTCTTGGAAACATGGGCCAAGGAATGGTCGACAACCTGCTCCAAAAAGGTGCCGATCTGACCGTGTTCACTCGAACTCAATCTAAGATCGAGGCAATGATCGACCGCGGAGCCGATGGTTCGACATCAGTTGCCAGCCTGACGAGAAAAGTGGACGTAGTACTTGTCTGCCTTCCTGATGTAAAGACATCTCGTGATCTTCTCCTTGCCGACGATGGTGTGATGGCCAACGTAAAACCCGGACAGGTAGTCGTTGATCACAGTACTGTCGACATAGCAACGTCTCGCGCCTGCTCTGAGGCGGCTGCAGCGAATGGAGCGTATTTTCTGGACGCACCAATCTCAGGAGGCCCGGGAGGAGCGTCTGCGGGCACGCTAACCATCATGGTAGGTGGCGATGAAGAGGCTTACGAGACGGCACACGAGTATTTCGCCATGATGGGTGCGAATGTACAACTGATGGGCCCTAGCGGGGCAGGGACGGCGATGAAGCTCATAAACCAGCTTCTAGTAGGAGTAAACACCGTCGCTGCCGCCGAGGCGTTTGCACTGGCAAACGCGGCTGGAGTCGATATTCAGATAGCGGCCGACCTCCTTGCAGTCAGTTGGGGTGGAAGTACCATGGTCGAACGCAGTGCGCCAATAACCGCAGCTCGGGATTTCGCCGATTCGGCAGCCCCTGTCCGCAATCTGGACAAAGATATGGGGATCATCAAGCAATTCGCCGCTGAAGAGGGACTTGCACTCGATCTCGCATTAAAATCTCAACAGATGTTTGCCCGGATGATGGAGCAGGGAAAGAACGAGCACGACATCGCAGGTGTGCTTGAGATTATTGAGGGATCTTCACGTTGATCAGACCTCGTTCTCTCTCCTGACAGTCACCCATTTCTCCGAGTTTTCCGCAGGTTCGACTCGCTTAAAACCACAACCAATTCCAAAAATTCACAGGAACTTTCAAGAATGGCAACTTACAAGATCGCAATCGTTAAAGGCGATGGCATCGGGGTAGACGTAGTAAACGAAGGTATGAAAGTGCTGGACGCACTCGCGTCGAAGCATGGGATCACGTGGGATTACACTGAGTTTCCGTGGGGTTCAGACTACTACTTCAAAAACGGTGAAATGATGCCATCATCTTCGTTGAAAACCCTTGAGGATTTCAACGCAGTGTTCCTTGGTGCGGTCGGGCATCCCGATATTCAAGACAACATCACGCTGGACGGATTGTTGTTGCCGATACGCCGCAGGTTCGACCAGTACATCTGCCTGCGCCCTTCGGTACTTTACCCCGGTGTCGAGTCACCTCTAGCAGGCAAGAAACCATACGACATCGATCTGGCCGTGGTTCGAGAGAACACTGAAGGCGAGTACCTGAATATCGGTGGTTTTGCCTACCATCAGACACCCGACGAAGTTGCGGTTCAAACAGCGGTTTACACCCGGCGTGGCTGTGAACGAGCGATTCGATACGCATTCGATCTCGCCCGAGAGCGCGGGAAGAAAAACCGCGTGACTTCAATCACCAAATCCAACGCCCTCGGCTACATGACCATCTGGGATCGCACATTCGCTGAGGTGGCCGAGGAATATAGCGACATCGATTCCGCATCGCTGCTCATTGACGCCGCGTGTATGGACCTCGTTCGCAGGCCGGAAATGTTCGATGTGATAGTCGCCCCAAACCTGTTTGGAGACATCATCACCGATATCGGGGCGATTATTACTGGAAGCATGGGTTTGGCTTCTAGTGCCAACATCAACCCCGATACTACTGTTCCATCAATGTTCGAGCCAACTCATGGCTCGGCGCCCGATATCGCAGGGCAGGGAATTGCCAATCCGATGGCGCAGATACTGACTGGAGCCATGATGCTTCGCCACCTCGGTGAGAACTTAGCAGCGTCAGATGTTGATTCAGCAGTTCTTCAACTTCTTGAGCAGGGTGAGATTCTCACACCTGACCTTGGTGGGTCTTCGACAACCGAGGGTGTCGGCGACGCAATTGCCGCACTGGTATCGAAATAAGCGGCGATACGGCTTTTGCGCGAATAAGATTCGGATAGGTGACCGGGATGGATCCGTTTCAGAAAATCCAGATAGGAAGCACGGGTATATCGGTGCCGAGGCTTGGACTCGGCACTGCGCCCTTGAGTGGAATGGTGCTCGGTGACGGCCTGTACGGTGGCACAGCCCACGACGAGGCGATAAAGATTATCGATAGGGCGCAGGAACTGGGCATCTCGTATGTCGATACCGCCCCGCTCTACGGCATTGGGCGGGCCGAGGCGCGGTTGGGGCAATCGTCCTACACATCTACCGAGCGGGCTTCGTTTGTGGTCTCTACCAAAATCGGCAGAGTCCTGAACCTCGTTCCCGGCGGGATATCCGCAGCCGATGACCCAGATGGCATCGGCGAGCTTGTTCCTTTGAATTCCTGGACGCGTGACGATGTCCACCGCTCTATCGAAGAGAGTCTGGAACGCTTGAATCTTGAATACGTCGATATCATCTACGTCCACGATCCCGATGTTGAACCGTATGGTGAAGAACAGACCATCAATGAAAGTTTTCCAGCCCTTTTAGAGCTGCGTGAGCAGGGAACGATCAAGGCCATTGGATGCGGCATGAATGAGTGGCAGATGCCCTTGAAATTTATCCAGCGTTTCGACCTCGACATAATTCTGCTCGCTGGCAGGTACACGCTGTTGGATCACTCGGGATTGTCAGAATTCCTCCCGGCCTGCGTGGCACACGACGTAAAGATTGCAGTCGGAGGTCCGTACAACTCAGGAATACTCGCCCGTGACCTGTCACAACCGGTCACGTTCGATTACGAACGTGCGTCAGACGATCTGGTCGCGACGGCTCGAGAGTTGACCAGAATATGCGCTTCACACGGTGTTGATTTGAAAGCTGCGGCACTCCAATTTGTTCTTGCCCATCCCGCAGTCGCAACGGTAATTCCAGGGGCTCAATCAATAGCCGAGTTAGAGCAGAACATCGAAATGGTGCGGCAGCCGATCACCGCTGAACTCTGGGACGAGATGCGTGCAGCCGAACTTCTGCCAGCAAACGCACCGACGCCCGAATAGATGCCCGTCTTAGCGTTGCAACGTGATAGATAAATACCGCCTCTGCCGATGTTTAAGTAGCAGCGTGCAATAGCGGAAACTAATTCATCCGGGTTTCGTTCCTGAATTCAGAGAGAGTTCACCATTGCTCAGCCGGTATGGAAGCCGGTGTTGTGGGTAGCCACTTCAACATGTGTCTCGACTGGTGACTTGCCGATCAGGAAATCAAAATCGCAGCCATCCTGCGCCTGAGTAATGTGCTGTGCGTACATCTTCCCGTAGCCACGTGTGAAGCCACCATCGACCGCTGGTGCCGGTAGATTCGCACGACGTCTTTCTAGCTCGGCATCATCAACATCGAGGTCCAACTTTTTTGATTCAACGTCCAGCGTGATCATATCGCCCGACCGCACAAGCGCTAGTGGGCCACCAATAGTCGATTCTGGCGAAACGTGCAGCACGATGGTTCCAAACGCCGTACCGCTCATTCGAGCGTCAGAAATCCGAACCATATCGCGGACACCTTTGGCCAACAGTTTTTTTGGGAGCGGGAGGAAGCCAGCCTCCGGCATTCCCGGGCCTCCAATGGGACCAGCGCCTTTCATGACAAGAATGTCGTCCTTGGTTACATCAAGGTTCGGGTCGTCGATTCGATTCTTAAGATCGAGTGGATTTTCGAATACGACGGCCCTGCCAGTGTGTTTCATCAGTTCAGGAGATGCAGCGATATGCTTGATCACCGCGCCGTCAGGTGCAAGTGACCCTCGCAGAACTGTCAGACCGCCCTCTCTGGCGAGAGGGGCATCAGGCGATAGCACCACATCATCGTTAAAACATTCCGCATCGGCAATGTTGTCTCCAAGCGACCGGCCTGTGACCGTAAGACAGTCAAGGTTTAGCATACTGGACATCTTTTTGAGTACAGCTTCGATACCACCTGCATAGAACAGGTCTTCCATGAGGTATTTACCGCCGGGTTTAAGATTCACGATAACCGGAGTCGACTCCGATAGCTCATTGAATCGTTCTAGCGGTAGTTTTATCCCCGCTCGTCCCGCGATCGCCGTCAGATGGATGATCGCGTTTGTAGAGCCACCGGCCGCAAGTAACATGCGAATGGCGTTGTCGAAAGCCTCTTGCGTAAGGATGTCAGAGGGTCGAATTCCTTTCTCGACGAGATCGACTACAGTTCGACCGGAACTTTCTGCAAGAATCTTTCTTCTTGAATCAGCCCCCGGAACAGCAGCCCCGCCGGGAAGCGACATACCGAGTGTTTCGACAATAGCCCCCATGGTCGACGCAGTACCCATCACCATGCAGTGACCCGGTGATCGGTAGATCGCTGCTTCCATCGAGTCGTAATCGGCCTGTGAAATTGTTCCGGCCCGAAGTTCCGACCAGTAACGACGACAGTCGGTACACGATCCCAGTTCCTCACCCTTCCAATTCCCCTTCAACTGAGGACCGCCAGTTAGAACAATCGCGGGGAGATCAGCAGAGGCGGCGCCCATGAGCATTGCGGGAGTGGTTTTGTCGCAACCAGAAAGTAGTACAACTCCATCGATTGGGAGACCTCGAATCATCTCTTCAACGTCCATCGACATGAGGTTTCGACAGAACATCGAAGTAGGTGTCAGAAAGAATTCACCCAGTGAGATGGTCGGAAACTCGATTGGAAATCCACCTGCGGCGAGAACTCCACGTTTGACATGCTCGGCGAGATCACGCAAATGAGCATTGCAGTGAGTGGCTTCCGACCATGAGTTTGCGATTCCGATAACGGGTTTGCCAGCAAACGATTCTTCCGACCATCCTTGATTTTTTAGACCAGCCCTGTGCAAGAATCCTTCCAGATCTCTCGATCCAAACCATTCTGCCGAGCGAAGTATTCTGCCCTTAACCTGGTCTGTTTCCATTAACCCATATCCTAAAAACTTGTGACGAACTATTGAGAGGCGGCGAGTCTAGCAAACTAACCTGTACTCTTTTTTCCGTCCGGTTCTGGCAATCACTATCGTGAACGTACTACTGGAAAGAACTAAGATTCAAGATATGACTATCACCACGCGTCCAAGGTTTCCCGAATTGACCGTCGAGGGCTCACCTTCACAGATGGGACACCAGATCGGTGAGAGTTTCCGCGACAAGATAGTTGCACTGTCGGAACTCGTGCTCGATCGATTCAACTTGGGGTCTCAAGTGAAAATTTCATGGGAGCGTGCTGGAGGTCTGGCTCGACACAGCTTCGAACGTGTTGCAGAGTTCTTTCCCGACCCACTTGAAGAGTTGCACGCCACCGCAAACGCAGCAGGGGTTGCGGCCGAACGCCTCATGGTCCTCAATGCCCGAAACATGCTTGCTGACAATACGAATGGCTGTACGTCGATAATGGTTTCGGCTGAGGCTTCGGCGACAGGTAATGGGTTTGCGGGTCAGAACTGGGACAACGACCCTGAAATGGCACCACTATCCGCGGTCATCACCAGAAAAGGCACAGGGAAAGTCGCGTTTACGTCGTGGACGCAACCCGGGGTCGTCGCTTACATGGGTTTCAATGCTGCCGGTATTGGGATTTGTATGAATGCCCTGAACGGACCGTCGGATTCTTCGGGTGTGCCGTGGTACTTCTTCGTGCGAGCTATTCTTGAGTCAAATTCGGCATCCGAAGCTGTGCATGTTGTTAAATCTGCTCCACGAGCATTAACAGCCAATGCAGCCATGATCACGCACAATGGCCCGCTGAACCTTGAGTTGTCTCCGGAATCGGTCGAATCAGTTGGGTCTGATGCCCACGGTGTTCTGGTGCACACCAACCACTGCGTACACCCGGCTCTTATTCCCAACAACGATGAGTATTCTGAGCAAATATACGGTCAGTCTTTTCAGCGACGAGATCGTGGACAGAATTTGCTCAAAAAACAGGTCACTGAAGGGAAAGTCTCACTGGAAGGCGCGAAATCGCTGCTGTCTGATCACGAAGGATTCCCAACGTCGATATGTCGACACCCGAACGATCATCCAATCACAGGCTGGCAACGCAGCGTTATTTCCATCATCCTTGAACCGAGTGAAAAACGAATGCACGTGTCGAACGGAAATCCATGCGAAAACAACTACGAAACGTACTACGCGGGCTAGCTGCACAGTACAAAAACGCGAAAGGCCAACTCAGTTGAGATTTAGCAAACCGGCACTTATGGGGGCTGGCCTCGGATTTGTGATGGGAATCGTGTTCCTTGCTATCTCGCTGTTTCAGTTCGATGATTCGGTGACAAACGCAAGGGACGTCACGCTGGTGAGCGTGTTGTTCGGAATACCGTTTTCAGTTCTTATCGGCCTTGGAATTGGTTGGGCTTGGGGGAAATACTTCGGGACCCACAGCCTTTAGGAATCATCGTTTCAGACGCAGCAATCGAAGTAACCGAATGGCGAATCCTCGAGGGCCTGATTCAGCACCGCGCCTCAATCGCTCCGCTGTGCAACTTGCGCACGTGCAGTACGGCGGATGCTTTCGCCCTCTATATGCGCGTTCGTCCACTCTGGTTCACCCTCAGTCCGACCGAGTTCACGACAATTGCCGTCTATCGTACCCAATTTGGATGCGTGTCAGCACATCTCTGCGTAACCGCGGTGGCTAATATCCACAGGCGCGCAAAATCCTCCGCTACAGATTTTTTACATCACGAAGGATTGGGGCGAACGCCAGTCGTATCTACGCAGATTGGGCGAGCATAGGTGGTTCTTGCTGACCCACCGCGACACTTGCGGCCTTCAGAGCCCAGTTAACACACATCTCTACTTCGCCGGGTTCCCACGGTTTGGTCACGTAGTCTCGTACGCCGAGTTGAACGGCCTTGACCATGTTCTGACGGTCACCTTGCGCTGTGACCATAATCACTGGCAGGGCTGAACTTTCGGGCTGGTCTTTCAAGCGCCTCAACGTCTCGAGTCCGTCCATTCCCGGCATTGCAATATCAAGCAGTACAACATCGGGACTCGACGAAGCGATCACTTCAAGTGCTTTCAAACCATCAGCGGCTTGAAGGATCTCATGACCTTCTTCTTCGAGGATTTCAGCGAGCGCTTCGCGTATCTCTTCGTGGTCGTCAACGACAAGAATCGTCGGCATGGTTTATTCCTGTACTTTCGTATTCCGCATCCAGTCACGGTCGGGACATGAACGATTCACGGACATTTCTTATGACTATCCTCTGACAATGTCCCTCGTCTGGGCGCGATATCAGGTTTGGCAATGGTTTGAATATGGTTTGCCCAACCGTGGTGACAGTTCAGGTTTGAGTTGTACTCACCACTCTCTAAGATGCTCACTTGAGTAGGAATCTGCCTTTACCTGTGAATGTGCTGTAGGAAGTATCACGATGCTTGCAAAAACTCGTACGTGCGCCCTGGTCGGTCTTGATGGTGTTGTCGTCGAGACCGAGGTAGATATTGCCCCTGGACTTCCCGCTTTCTACATCGTCGGCCTTGCCGATACGGCAGTGCAGGAATCCAAAGAACGAGTACGCGCCGCAATTCGTAACTCGGGTGTTGAGTTTCCGATGCGACGAATCGCGGTCAGTCTGGCGCCGGCAGACATCCGAAAATCCGGACCCGCGTACGATCTTCCAATAGCGGTCGGAATTCTTACCAGCACCGGTCAGGTCCCCGAAATCGACAACAACTCTCTACTCCTCGGCGAGCTTGGACTGGACGGTTCGTTGCGTGCAACGCAGGGTATTCTTCCAATGGTCGCCGTCGGTAAACAACAGAGATTCACACGTGCATTTGTGCCGGCCGTGAATGCCGACGAGGCAGCGCTTGTACACGGCATCGAAGTGTTTCCGGTGCGTAATCTGACCGAAATGATCGCCTTCTTGCGTTCTGAACAGAAAATCGAACCGATCGCAGAGTCATCAGATTTAAGCGACGACCGAGCGGTACGCCAGCAAGGGCCAGATATCTCCGATGTGCGTGGTCAGGAGCATGCCAAGAGAGCTATCGAAGTAGCCGCAGCCGGTGGGCATAATCTACTGATGGCAGGCCCCCCGGGATCTGGCAAAACACTGCTGGCTCGCAGCTTGCCTTCTATCCTCCCATCGATGACATCAGAGGAAGCACTCGATGTCACCACTATCTATTCCGTGGCCGGACACCTTCCTGTTGATAAGCCGATGATCAGCGAACGTCCGTTCAGAGCGCCTCACTACACCATTTCGAATGCCGGGCTGGTCGGAGGTGGCGCAAACCCGAGGCCGGGCGAGATCACCCTGAGTCATCGTGGGGTCTTATTTCTTGATGAACTGCCTGAGTTCGGCCATGCATCACTGGAAGTGCTACGTCAGCCAATCGAAGACAAAGTGGTGACTATCAGCAGAGCGCAGGGCACCACCACCTTTCCTGCAAATTTCATGTTGGTTGGGGCAATGAACCCGTGTCCGTGTGGTTACAGCGGGGATACGGAACAGGCGTGTACGTGTTCGCCGAGCGCTGTCAGTAAATACCAACGAAGAATCTCGGGCCCACTTCTTGATCGTTTCGATATTTTCGTCGATGTTCCGAGAGTCGAGTACGAGAAACTGATCACGCCGCCATCTTCGGAGAACTCCGATGTTGTTCGGGAGCGGATTTCTCGCTCGATAGCGATACAGCGCCGACGATTCGCCGATTCCGGCCTGATGTCGAATTCAGATATGGGGCCTGTGGAGGTCTGGAATCACTGTGCTCTCGAAGACGCGGCGCAGTCCCTAATGCAGATGGCGATGAAGCAGTTGAGCCTTTCGGCTCGTGGCCTTCACCGAGTCAGCAAGGTCGCACGCACTATTGCCGATCTTGCTGACTCACCAGATATCAACACATCTCACGTGGCAGAGGCGTTGCAGTACAGACCCAGACTGACGGCTTAAAACCTGAATATCGATGGCGTGTGGCTACAGGCTGGTGTATACCCATTGAGTGCTTATTACCAGTTCCGCCGATGTCGCCGATTTCTGCGCACGTGCCGAAAAATCAGAGTTCGTTACCGTCGATACAGAGTTCGTCCGTGAAAAGACCTACTGGCCCATCCTGTGTCTGATTCAGATTGCCACCAGAGATGAGGCTGTTGCCATCGACCCTCTGTCTGAGGGAATCGACTTACAACCGGTCTACGATCTCATGAGAAACACCTCAGTTTTGAAGGTGCTTCACTCGGCAAGTCAGGACATGCAGATCATGTTCAACGCCAGCGGTGGAATGGTCGAGCCGGTCTTTGACACGCAGATCGCTGCCATGGTCAGCGGTTACGGCGATCAGCCTGCTTACGCAACTCTGGTCCAACGAATAGTCGGCGAGACGATTGACAAGCGATCACAGATGACTGATTGGTCTCGTCGGCCATTGACCGACCGGCAGGTCGATTATGCAATCGGCGATGTGACTTACCTGATCGACATCTACGATCAATTGACTAAAGAGTTGGATGAAAAGGAACGAACTGACTGGGCGCATGAGGAAATGAGGCATCTGCGGGACACCGCTCTCTACGACGTCGATCCCCGAGAACTCTGGCGAAAAGTACGACTTCGCCGACCAACAAGGCGAGCGTTGGCGATTCTTCGCGAGATCACGGCTTGGCGAGAAATCAGTGCGCAACGACGCAACATACCGAAAGGCTGGGTATGCCGAGATGAAGCCCTCGCTGAGATTGCATTGAATGCCCCTCAAACACCTGCAGATCTCGAACGGGTTCGTGGAATCAACGAACGCTTTGCAAATCGAAGTGACGGTAGGGCGTTGCTTGATGCAGTCCAAATTGGACTTGCCGTCCCAGATGACGAATGCCCGGATCCAGAGAAGGGCCGACCACCTCTTCGAGGACACGAAACTCTGGTCGCATTGTTGCAAGCCTTGCTGAAACTGCGCAGCGATGAGAACGGTGTTGCAGCACAACTTATTGCGAATCGAAAAGAGCTCGACCGCATGGCTACCGAAGATGACCCCGATATTCGAACCCTTGCCGGTTGGCGGCGGGAAATTTTCGGTAACGATGCACTGGCACTAAAGCGGGGTGAAATTGCACTGACTGCCGATGGCTTGAGCGTTCGCGTCGTCTCCGCCTGAGACTGCACACCGCACGTAGTAGATTTATACTCAACGAATCAACTTCACGCTCCAGTCGTCAGGAAGCCATTCCATGGTCAACGCGCTTAAAAGCGATGTGTTCATTACCGGTGCTGCTCGAACGCCACTCGGAAAATTTCAGGGAGGCCTGGCCGGTACGCCAGCTACAGAGTTGGGCGCAACTGCGATCAGATCTGCGGTTGATCGATCTGGTTTGTCGGCCGATGACATCGAGTACACGGTCATGGGCAATATGCTGTCGGCAGGGCTTGGTCAGACTCCGGCTCGACAGGCGGCGATAAACGCTGGTATTCCAAACTCGGCATCTGCGCTAACTATCAACAAAGCCTGCGCCTCGGGAATGCAGGCGGTTGTAATCGCGTCACAGGCGATCCAACTTGGCGAAGCGTCAGCCGTGGTAGCCGGTGGCATGGAAAACATGAGCGCCGCTCCGCATCTCCTTGCAAACAGCCGCACCGGCCAACGGCTGGGCGATGCCAATCTGATCGATTCGATGATTCACGATGGGCTATGGTGTCCGTTCGAAAACCGTCATATGGGTGGTTCCGCAGAGGCAATCAGTGAAAAATACTCTGTAACCAGAGAGCAACAGGACGAATTCTCAGAACGCAGTCATCGGTTGGCGTCAACTGCATCTGTGGAAGGGTCCTTCAATGACGAGATCACGCCGGTAAATGTCGTCGGCAGGCGAGGAGCAGTCACAACAGTAGCTGTCGACGAGGGGCCGCGAGCCGATATCTCGATTGACGGACTGGCGGCTCTACGAACTGTCTTTCCTCCAGGCACGACTGTCACCGCCGGCAACGCGTCGTCGATCAGCGATGGTGCCGCTGCGGTTGTTGTGGCAAGCGAAGGTTTCGCATCGCAGGTATCTGGTGGGCCGATAGCGCGTATCACCGGATATGCCCACGCTGGGAACCAACCGGGAATGCTATTCGACGCACCGCGACTTGCAGTGACAAAGCTTCTCGACAAAACGAGCCAAACGATCGATGAGTTCGATCTTATCGAGGTCAATGAGGCGTTTGCTGCCCAGGTGCTTGCAAACGGACAGGCGTTGAACTGGGATTGGGATCGCGTGAACATCCGAGGTGGAGCGATTGCCCTCGGACACCCAATCGGAGCGAGTGGTTCAAGAATACTTGTAACACTCATTTACGGCTTACAGGCTACCCGCGGTAACAACGGGCTTGCCGTGATCTGTCACGCCGGTGGTGGAGCCGTGGCGATGAGCCTGTCACTCCAGTAATCAAACGACACTCTGCACTAGAAGGAGCCGATGATGGCATTTGATCCGAGTCAGATGGACGTAATCGACCGACGACAGGTCGAGGCGATGGTTCTTGGTCCGATGATCCGTGCGTTTCAGGAGGAGATAGGTGTGGAACGCGCTAACGATATCGCCCGATCAGCGATCACCAAGCTCGCACGCGAGCAAGGCGCACAGTTTGCCAGAGGCATAGGCTCGAACAAACTCGATGACTATGCGGCGAATAAAGACGCCTGGAGCAGGAATGGTGCGCTCGAAGTCAAGATCATCGAAAACACTCCCGCCCGATACTCTTTCGACGTAACACGCTGCAAGTACGCCGAGATGTACAACGCTCTTGGGTTCGGTGATCTTGGAGATATCTTCTCATGCACAAGAGACTTTGAGTTTTGCGCCGGATTCAATCCAGAAGTCAAACTTGTGCGGACTCAAACTATCATGCAAGGTGCAGCGCACTGTGATTTCAGGTACTCGCTCGATGAGCCTGAGACACAAACATCGCATGATGCTGACTAGATAGCGACGATCCCATTGCGAAACATTATCGCCGCGTTGTTCGTACAATTCAGATATCACCTCTCAATCTCGAAGGAGCGCGTTGTTGCCAAAACTTACATGCCCGGTCGATCAATCTAGTATCGTTGAGTCTAAAACATCGGGAGAAGAATCTTTCAAATGCGATCAGTGCGATGGTATCTGGATAACATCCGCTGCACTTGAGTCACTCGAAGACAACGCCGCCAGCGATGAGATGGTCAAAGGCCAACGTCAGTTTGGCAAACGAGTGATCGATCATCTTTGTCCGCACTGTGGCGAACAAATGATCCGGTGCCGATACCGTGGCTACAACCTTGAGATCGAAGCCTGCCCTGATGATGCCGGATACTGGCTGGACAAGAGTGAAGACCGCGAAATAAGGGATGTTATGAAGCGGCGCGACTCAAATCTCGGGCGTTCTGCTTCAGCAGAAAAAAGTTGGCACAAGGCTCGACGGGGTGAAAAGGTGGGAATATTACAACGAGTGAAGCAGCTATTCGGTTTCCGCTAAGGTTAAAATCGAAGCATGTTTGACTCTGGCCGCGGAAACGCCGACATAATGCTGTGTATATTTCCTCACTTACGAGAGTTCATAGCGATCGATGCCCGAGAAAATCGACCCGGAGGGCCTGTCGTCCTTAGTTTGTCGATCTCGAATATTTTGGGTGAAGACTTTTACACCAAAGTTGAGCAGGATTTTTCGAAGCTTATTCGTCGACACGACATAGGTTTTCTCGAGTTGATGGGAATTCCGCAGCAGGTCGAGGCTGTGGTCAGGGCGAACTCCCTCAAGAGAATTATTGCCGAACTTGGCATTAGTGTTCCTGAAGGTTCCAATGAACCCGGTGGAACGGTGGGAGTTCTTTTCTTCGCAGGGTCTCTGCTTGCGCTTGACGTTGAACAGTTGCGGGAAGCCACTCGTGAACTATTCGGCAGAAAACTTTCTCCTCACAATATCGAGCAACTAAACGAACAATTGTTCGGGCTGGTGGAAAAGGAGCGAAAATCAATTCGTGACGCGACCCAGCATGATCTCGCCGGACTAATTTCAGGTGAGAGCGGCCCGTATGTGACAATCTGGGAAAGTAGCGGGAAGTAACAGCCGTCCAGTTCAGGGCGACGCGTGTTCTGTATCGTCTGTATCAAGTTAACGACCACCCATCCGCGTCGAGTGCGATTTCTTGACGCGTGAACCATCACGACGAACCACGCTATGGAAGACTCGTTCCTCGACAATCTATTAGGAAATCCCGCGGAAGGCAGCTTTATGGCCTGGATGGCGGACGGCGGACTCTGGGCATTGCTGATTGCTCTGGGTGCTGTACTTGCCTGGTGGCTCGTCCGGATTATCCTGCGGCGTGGACTGCGGCAAGCAGTGCGTGGTCTGGACCAGCACGAAGCAACTGCCGACGTCGGGATGGCTGTTCAGGCCGCCGATTCCTGGATATCCAACTTTTTCGTTGCTGCTGTATTTGGCGTCGCCGCGATACTCGGGATACTTCATGTTCTCGGCAACAATGTCGACCCCGCAGTCGAGTACCTGAAAAGTGCTGGATCGGCCACCGGCAACTGGCTGGCAACCGATGGACTCCGCATCGTTCTGATCGTGTTCATGAGTTGGGTAGTTACCCGGGTGGCGAAGAGG
>JAJRZP010000098.1 GCA_024275195.1 Chloroflexota bacterium
CGACCGAGCTGCCTGCCGCGACAATACCACGAACGGGTGCCGCCAATGTGGGAGCACTTGATCTTACGGCAGCCAATATGCAAACACTTTCATCCGTGGGCTCTTACACCCCTTTGAATGATACGGGATTCCAAGACTATACCGTCGAGGCATCGTTTCGTCTGACCAGTGCTGCAGGTACGTTTGGTGGAGTGCTCTCTAAAGAGGGCCAGCCACTAGCACCTCCAGCACCGGAGAACGACTTAAACCGACCGTTCAACATCTACTACGATGGTAGTAACGACCGAGTTCGGGTAACCGTGCTTGATGGGGATGGTGGTCGCCGGAGAAAGCTCCGTTCCGAAGCAGGAGTCGCGATCGGCCAGAACACTTGGATCAACGTAGCGTTCGTGGTCACTGGCGACGCGACTAGTGGCGGGACTGCGTCGATTTACGTCGACCGGAACGATGGCAACGGCTATACCTGGGAGAAAGACACGAAAACCATCACGGGAACGGGTCTGATATCCAGTACCGACATTTGGTCCATCGGCAAGGGGTTTACGGATAGCGGGAGCTATACCGAACTCTACATGCAGGGCCAGGTCGACGAAGTTCGCATCAGCAGCGCCGCCCTGCGGCCTCACCAGTTCCTTTTCTCCAATGATGATAACCTCGTGGAGTACACCCTCGATTCGTCGGCCAGTACGATGAATTGGACGGGAGGAACGGTTTCGGGAGCCCCTGTCGTCGAGCAGTTCGCAGGCAGCCTGAGTACCGCTTTGCAGGGAGTATTGCGTGCCCGGCTCGTGGGAAACACCTTGACGTTCGACGACAATAGCACCATCACCGCGGTCGAGCATACCAGTGCTGGCGCGATTCTCCCAGCAGTTAACGGTGCGGAATTTACTGGGGTTACGGTTCTTGGAGGTGAGGCAGACCTTACCCTTGCGGGATTAGGCATCGTCGAAATTGCCCAGCGTGATCTTGTCATGAATATCCCCTATGGGTCGCTCGATTTTGGCGATCCAGTCGCGGGCGCGATGACTCTCCGAACCGCCAATGGCGAATTCGACTTTTTTGATCCTAGCCCCCCGAACGATCCGGTTTCTGATAGCTTTGTTGACAACTTCGTACTCAACACGGCAGTTGGAAATCTCACCCGAGTCATTAGCGGCAATGTGGAGACGATCACTCTTCCCTATGAGATGGTGTATAACGAAGGTGCCATCACGGACATGACTTTCTCAGGAGTGATCGTTGCCTCGCGGGCACTGGTTGCTGGCGACTATGACATCGACGGCGACGTCGATGGCTTTGATTTCCTCAAGTGGCAACGGGGTGAATCGTCAAATCCTCTAAGCGCCAGCGATCTTGCCGATTGGGAGAGTGCCTACGGTACCGCTCCTCCTCTTTCGGGTCTGTCAGGTGCGGCAGTACCTGAGCCAACGAGTTGGTTGCTGGCCCTCGCCGCTGGCTTATTGGTGATGGGTTGCGTGCGATGTCGTCGTTTGAAGGTCTGCTAAGAGTTTTGCGAGAATAAGTTCGGCATTTGATGAACGCTGAGGACATTTTGTTCTACCCCGCAGCCCAGGGGGACCGCGTGGCGGTTCCCCTGGGTTCGTTCTAACAGCCATGAGGGTTTAGGTGATGTCATTGGTCTCCTCCAGAAGTCGTACAACACGAAGAAAAGCGTTTACCCTCGTTGAACTGTTGGTGGTGATCGCGATCATCGGCGTTCTCGTCGCTTTGCTTTTGCCGGCGGTTCAGGCGGCTCGCGAGGCAGCTCGACGGAATTCGTGTAAGAACAATCTGAAACAATTAGCTCTCGGCTGCATGAA
>JAJRZP010000099.1 GCA_024275195.1 Chloroflexota bacterium
CAGGTGCCAGCTCGCCACGGCTATCGGCATCTCGTAGTGCCTGACTGTTCTCCAGTACTTCTAGTAGCCCGTCACGGGTGAGGATATCTCCCGATCGAGACTCGAAGATCCAACCTGTGCCGTGTATCTCGGACTCGAATCGAGAGTCGATGTCCTCCATGATGTCGAATACCGCGCCCGATGGGTCCTGAGATGCTTCTCCTTCGGGCCTGAGGAGGAAGTACGGGATAGTCAACAGCAGTGTGAGTATTAGCACCCCGGCGATGACACGCCGTGAGTTTTGTTCGAGTCTGGTAGCGAGGCGAGTTGTAAAAGTGTGGTTGATCTGGGTATGTGTTGCCATTGAACAGTTCTGGGTGTGTAGTTCGTGTATCCGATACGTGTGCCAGGCGCGTGCAGGCTAGGTCTTATCGCTCGACCAGGTGAATTCTTTATCGGCCTTTTCAAGCAACTGGATCGCTTCATCGGCCCAGGATTCGCTGGCATTGCTATGAGCGACGCCCTGGGCGATCGTCAGATAGGTGAACAACGACCCCGGGATTCCGTCGCACTCGGCCTGGAGTTGATTGAGCATTTTCCTGAACCCGAGGGCGTCATCTCGATAGCAACGAATTTCATCGAGGAGCGTTGCATGGTTCATTCGGCTTCCGAAGAAGATCTTCAACAGCAGATGGCTTTTGAAGGCATCCGCAGCAGCAGGCAATTCTTCGAGCCATGCCTTTAGAGCGACCTCGCCCGCCTCGGTGATCGAGTAGAGGCGCTTATCGGGTCGGTCGGCCTGCTCGACTTGGCGTTCGGTGGCAAAGCCGTGCTCGGCCAGCCGACGAAGCTCTGTGTATATCTGACTGCGAGCCGGGCTGGAGTAAAAGTAGGCAACACTTTTATCGGCGAGGTATTTTAGATCGTAGCCTGACGTTTCACCGAAACTTAGGAGTCCGAGGATTACATACGCGGATTTCGGAAGGGAGGGGCGTTCTGTCATTAAGTCCCCGCAGTCATAGTACAGGATAGGTTAGTACAAATAGGACTATACTAATTAGGAGTATAGAAGTCAACATGGTGAAAGTGTGCCATCGGTACGGCAATAAGTTCGTGCTGAACGAGAAGCCAGAGCTAGGAATTGACCTCGACATGGACAGGGTTCGCGCCGAACTGCATCACGACTGGATGGTGTAGGTCGTGTGCTATTACCGTTTTGAAGGGTCGGATGAGCGATAGAAGAGTTGCTCGCCGAGGACACCCGCATCGGGCTGATTCACCGTCACCCAGCTACTGCTCTGGCAGCGACCGTGTCGAACAACGTGAAACGACCTCTTTGATTATTTCGAGAGGCCGTTTGCGGTCACGCAATCTTGTTGCCGACTTCATACGGCGATTCAGCCAACCGTAGACCTGTCGGAGAAAGAGTGACTCGTCACACGTCGAGGTTTTTTACTTCGAGTGCGTTTGCTCGGATGAAGTTTCGGCGAGGCTCGACATCGTCTCCCATGAGTGTTCGGAAGATATCGTCGGCAGCCATGGCGTCTTCGGCCGTGACCCGGAGCATTACCCGCTCCTGTGGATCCATAGTTGTCTCCCAGAGTTGCTCGGGGTTCATCTCACCAAGACCCTTGTAGCGCTGTACGTTGACGCCCGACTTGTCTGAGTTGGCATCGAGAGCGGCCGGTAGTTCGTGCCACGCGACGTTTGACGCGACCACGTCATCGCCCTTGGTGATCGTGAGTGTGCCAGCTTCGACGACCTGCTTGATGAGCGGGTAGATGAGACGCAGGCGTAGCACTGCCGGGTTCTGGAATACTTCTCTGGTGAGGGTGTAGCCATCGATCTCGAATGTTCGATCGGGAACTATTTCCGGCTCGACAACATCGTCATCCTGTACCTCGGCACCGGGTGCGGCCGGTTCGTTCGTGTCGACCGAGTTCTCATGGTCATCAAACAACGACGGCTGTGCCGCCTCTGTGATAGCTTCTGGCTCGGCCTGTTGTATGGGTCGGAAATCGAGCGAAGAGTACTCCGGGTCTTTGACGAGTTTGCTTATGACACCCTCGGGAATATTAAGAACTCGAGTAACCTCAAGAGAATCGATGTAGTCACGCAGTGGCGTGAGGACTTTACCGATCCTGGTACTTTTCAGCTCGAGGGCCGCGTCGTTCTCTGCAGTGATCTTGGTGGTTCCGTAAAGTCGGTTTGCGGTCCATTCATCGAGTTCGGCCTCTGAGTAGAGCCATTTTGCCGACCGGCCGCGGGAGGCTCGAAACAGCGGTGGCTGGGCGATGTACAGATGCCCGTTACCGATTAGCTGCGGCATGTTTCGGAAGAAGAACGTCAGCAAGAGCGTTCGAATATGTGCTCCATCGACGTCAGCATCCGTCATGATGATGACACGGTGGTAGCGCAGCTTCTCTTCGTCGTAGTCTTCGCCGAGGCCAGCGCCGAGCGCCGTGATCAGGGCAGCTATTTCTTCGTGTGCAAGCATTCGTTCCGGTCGAGCCTTTTCGACGTTCAGTATTTTTCCACGCAACGGCAAAATGGCCTGGAACTGGCGATCTCTTCCCTGCTTCGCTGAGCCACCGGCTGATTCACCCTCGACGATGTAGATTTCTGACGATGCGGGGTCTTTTTCCGTGCAGTCGGCGAGTTTTCCGGGGAGCGACCCGCCGTCCATAGCGTTTTTGCGAATTACGAGATCGCGTGCCTTCTTGGCAGCAGCACGCGCACGGGCGGCCGTGGTCGACTTGTTGATGATCAGTGCGCCGTCACCGGGGTTGTCTTCAAGGAACTCGGAGAGCTTTCTACCAACGATCTGCTCGACAGCACCCTTTACCTCGGGATTGCCGAGGCGGCCTTTTGTCTGACCTTCGAACTGAGGGTCTTTGACCTTTACGCTGATAACAGCCATCAGACCTTCACGCGTGTCTTCGCCTGAGAGGCTCTTGATGTCGTCCTTGCCGGTTCCAAGCATGCTGTTTTTACGTGCGTAGTCGTTCAATACACGGGTGAGTGCCGATCGGAATCCGGTGACATGCGAGCCACCATCGCCGGTGCGTATGACGTTGGCGAAGGAGAGGCAGTTCTCGATGAACGAATCGTTGTACTGCATCGCCACCTCGACGACAACGTCATCGATCGTTTCCTGTGCGTACATCACATTCGGGTGTACCGCTCCACGCCGTCGATTGAGAGACCTGACGAAGCTCTGGACACCGCCATCGAACATGTAAGTCACATCGTTGAACGGCCACATGTCGTCGTGCCATTCAGATCGCAGATGAATCGTGAGACCCTGATTCAGATACGCCATTTCCTTGAATCGGCCAGAGATGACGTCCCAGTCGTATGCGATCTCCGGGAATATCTCGGAGTCTGGCATCCACGTGACTTTGGTACCGGTGCCGGGCAGGTCGGTTTCATCCGGGTTGCGAACAATCATTTCGCCATGGGCCTTGCCGCGTTCGTACCGTTGGGTACTGACTTTCTTGTCGCGACGAACCTCGACAATGGTCCATTCGGAGAGTGCATTCACCACTGATGCACCAACTCCGTGAAGCCCGCCCGAGACCTGATAGCCCTTGCCACCGAATTTCCCCCCGGCGTGGAGGGTGGTCATAACCGTTTCGAGTGCGGAGAGACCGGTTTTCTTGTGCTTGTCAACAGGGATGCCACGACCGTCGTCGACAACGCTCACGGAGCCATCTCTGTGGATTGTTATATCGATTCGGCTGGCGAAGCCTGCCATTGCCTCGTCAACACTGTTGTCGACGATCTCACGAACGAGGTGGAAGACACCTTCAACACCCGTTGTGCCGATGTACATTCCGGGCCGCTTTCGGACGGCCTCCATGCCTTCCATGACGGTGATGTCGTCGGCGCTGTAGTCAGCCGACCCGCCAATGATGTCGGCACCGTTGCTTTTTCGCTTTGCCATTCGTGGTCCTTACCATGTGGTGCGGTACGCGAAACACTTCCGGTTCGACACCCGAGCAGCCTCTGGATTCGCACACAGGTCGAGCTATTGCTGCGCGTGTGCAAGAGACAGTAGAACAGGTGATGAATCAGAGTTGATTCGCGTGCGTTCACGTAATCTGTAAACGAGGGCTTGATTCTAGCATTTTTCGATGCCTTTCGCCCAGTTTGAGCGCAGTATAAAATCCGGGTAGATTTTGTCTACCTGCACCCCAAATTTTTAGTAGACCTAAACCAACGTGGAAACTGCAACCCAACAATTGGTGCTTTTTGTCACCGTGGCATTGCTTGCTGTTAACCTCGGCTCAGTGATCGCTGTGTGGTGGGACAAGCACCGTGCGAGGAAAGGAGGATGGCGTGTAAAAGAGCGCACTCTTCTAGTTTGGGCCCTAGTTGGAGGGTGGCCCGGCGGTATCTGGGCGATGCGGAGGTTCAGGCACAAGACGTCCAAGCATTCGTTCATCGCAAAGTACATCCTGGCAGTCGTGTTGAATATCAGCGCGTTGATCGCTATCGGTTTTGCTGTTGTTGTATAGGTGATCTGGCAAGAACTCGGCACACGCTTCATTCTGGCGGGTCTATAATCTCGCAGTTCATCCGGGGTTTGTTGTTCCCCCGAACCACTTGTTTCCCCGGATTATGCGACTGAATAAGTACGAGGTCGCGGCAGTTGAGATTTTGCCGCGAAGTTTCGTCTAGCTGTGAGACCCGAGGGTTAACCGTGGATATCGACCGCGATCTGTTGTTGCTGATGCTTCGCCGTATGTGGATGATTCGAAACTTCGAATTGAAAGTCATGGAAGTCCACTCGGCTGGTGAATTTACCGGGGCGGCCCACCCGTATATCGGAGAAGAGGCTGTTGCTGTCGGCGCATGTGCTGCGCTGGAAGACACTGACTACATCGCCGGTAACCACCGCTCGCACGGACACCCGATTGCCAAGGGCGGTCGTGTCGACAAAGCGATGGCTGAGCTCTACGGTCGAGTCGATGGCTACTGCAAAGGCAAGGGCGGATCGATGCACCTTGCGGACTACTCGATTGGAATACTCGGCGAATCAGGAATTCTTGGATCATCGGTTCCGGTCGCGGTAGGTGCTGCACTTGCAGCACACATCAAGGGCGAGAATTTCGTTTCGCTTGCATTCTTCGGCGATGGAGCCTCAAATCAGGGTGCGCTCCACGAATCGATGAACCTTGCTTCGGTGTGGAACTTACCGATGATCTTCCTTTGCGAGAACAACCAGTACGCTGTGACGACTTCTTACGCCGAGACGGTTGCTGTTGAGCACGTGTCCGACCGAGCTTCCGCGTACAACATGCCGGGAATACTCGTTGACGGTCAGGACGTGATTGCAATGTACGAGGCGACTGCTGAGGCTGTGAAGCGTGCGCGATCAGGTCAGGGGCCGACCCTCATCGAGGGTCTGACCTACAGGTACGAAGAGCATTCATTGGGACTCGGGCGAGTCCGCCGCGGTGAGTACCGAACCGAAGAGGAGATCGAAAGCTGGCGCAAGCGCGATCCGCTGACCATTCTCGAAGGCACCCTCATTAGTCAGGGGATGGCGACCCGGGAAGAGTGCGACGCCATCAACGCCGAGACCGTAGACGAGGTTGAGAAGGCCACCGAGTTCGCCAGAAATAGTCCGTTCCCCAAGCCTGAGGAACTGTTTGACGACATGTGGGCAAATCCAATCCCGTTCCCGTAATTCGCTACTCGATGTTCTCAGCCCACCAAGATATTTCGCAGTTTGCAGGTAGTAGATAAAAATGGCTCAGACCGTATTTGTAGAAGCAATAAATCAGGCAATCTCAGAAGAGATGGCACGTGACGAGAATGTGTTCATCATGGGTGAGGACATTCGTCGAGCCGTGTATGGGGCGACGCAGGACCTCCTGAACGACTATGGCGAGAAGCGGGTGCTCGACACTCCGCTTTCGGAAAACGGATTCTTCGGAGCCGCTATCGGGGCGTCGCTCGTCGGTATGCGCCCGATCGTAGAAACACTGACCAGCTTTATGTGGGTCGGGATGGATCAGTTGATCAGCCAGGCCGCAAAGATGCGGTACATGTTTGGCGGGCAGGCAACGCTGCCGGTTGTTTTCAGGGCGACGATGTTCTACGGCGGCGGTGCGGCTGCGCACCACTCAGACCGCTCATACCCGATGTTCATGAATATGCCCGGGATCAAGATTGTTGTGCCATCGAACCCGGCAGATATGAAAGGCTTGCTGAAGGCAGCCGTTCGCGACGACGATCCGACGATTGTTTTTGAGGACGGGACGCTGTTTGGTATGCGAGGCGACGTGCCGGACAATGCCGATCTTCCTCAGGGCGAGCTTGTTGTTCCGTTTGGCGAGGCCAAGATCGTTCGAGAGGGCACAGACGTTACGGTTGTGGGTATCGGGGGTGCGGTCAATATCGCCGCTGCAGTTGCCGACCAACTCGCCACTGAGGGGATTTCCGTTGAGGTTATCGACCCTCGAACGCTGGTTCCCTTCGACAAGAAAACGGTGCTCGATTCGGTTGAAAAGACGGGGAGGCTTGTGATTGCCGATCCTGCCCACAAGGTTTGCAGCGCAGCATCGGAGATCGCCTCTATTGTTGCGGAAGAGGGTTTTTGGTCGCTCCAGGCACCGATTCAAAAAGTTGCCTCCGAGCAGGTTCACATCCCATTCTCGCCTGCGCTTGAGAAGCTCGTGTACCCGGACTTCGCGAAGATAACCGCCGGGGTAAAGCGCACTCTGGAATCGTAGTTGGTGGTGGCGCGTATTCGGTGAGATTGTTGATGAAAAGCTCCGGGTAACCGGGGCTTTTTCGTGTCGAAGTGGTGGCGGCAACGGAGATCGTTCATCGTCGTGATCCGATGAACTGGTGATTGTTTTTTTGGTCAGAATGTCGCAGATCGGGCGTGAAACCAGGGTGGCAATCAGCGAGTTTGAGCAACGCTGAGTCCGATTTCAGGTGCCAGGTCACTCCAGTCCGGGTTTATAGATTACGGCCACAGTTAACAATTGAGCCAAACTGAGCTTACGCCGCAAAAAGCACACATTTTTGGCCATTAAGCCCGCAATGACAATGGTTCAAGGTGCCGATACGACCCGGTCGATATTGCCTGAGCGCATGTTGCAAAAGCTCTCAGGAATGCCAATGATCGGGAGTGTTCAGGGCGAGATGCCGCGGGGTTAGCTTGCAGTGACAAGGGCGTGCCCATGCTGAAAGAATTCCCACGGAGATAGTGGTCAGGCGTTACGCTAGATGCATTGCCAGAGAGATGCGTCATCCCCAAGTATTCCCGGAGCCCTTCATTGAATCCCGTTTTCGAGAACTGCACAGCGCTTACTTTTGACCTGTTTGGAACTGTTCTGGATTTAGGCGGTTCACTTACCCCGCATTTGAAGATATTCCTGAATACTCGAGGATCCGAGATTGATCCGGCGGTTATGTGGCAGCAGTTGCGGTACAGGCAGCGAATCGAGCAGTATCAGGACACGCTGGTTGAACTTGGGCACTCGGGCTATCTCGAGACGGTGCAGAAGGCGTTCGTGTACGTTGCTCGCGCAAACAAGCTGGATCCGACCCCGGAGCAGGTCGAGACGTTCATGGCGGGCTGGCAGGAACTTTCGCCGTTTCCTGAGGTCATTGCGGGTCTGGACCGGTTGAGCGAGCGATACAAGTTGATTGCTCTTTCGAACGGGAATCCATGGTTTCTGGATCACCTTGTGAAGAATCGGATCAAGTACGAGTTCGACGACGTGATATCTGTCGAGCAGGCCGGTTACTTCAAGCCCAAACCGGGAGTGTACCGACGGGCGGCACGTAATTTGAGCATGGAGCCGGGTGATCTGATCATGGTTTCAGCGAACTCGTTCGATGTGATGGGTGCCCGGACATGCGGGCTACGTGGTGCCTATGTTGATCGGTACGACTTGCCGTTTGAGGACACATACAAGATGTACGAACCCGATGTGACCGTACTCGACTTCAGCCAGCTTGCCGACGCCCTGCTACCGGGCACGCCGATCAATTGAGTGGTTTTGGTCGCGTTTGCGTAAGGGCAACCGGTTTCAGGCTGTTGCTACCCGTGTCGTTCGTATTGTTACTGGCGATCGGATGCCTGAGCGACCCGGATGTTGATTCAACGCCAACTTCTGTGCCAGAGACAACGGCCACTGCTAGCCTCTCGACTCCTGAATCCGAAGTTCCGATACTCACGGTTGAAGAACTTCTCGCTTCGATCGAGCGTGGAGTAGAGGAGATTCGTGGGATTGACGCGCCCCCACCCGTTGAGTACAGGTTTGTCGATCAGGCCGGAATGCAGGAACGATTGAAGGAGGAGCTGACCGACCCTGAGGTTCTCAGCCAGATCATTCTTGAGTCAGCGTTATTCAAGCTTCTCGGGGTTATTCCTCTGGATTCCGATCTGGGCGAGATTTACGAGGGTCTATTCGGCAGCCAGGTACTGGGACTTTACGACCCGGAGGAAGAGGAGTTCTTCGTTCTTGGAGATGATCAATCGGGAGTCGATTCTATTGATATCGAAGCGCAACTGACTTATGCCCATGAGTATGTTCACCGCTTGCAGGACGCTAAGTTCGACCTTGAAGTGCTGGAGGAGTTGGCGACCGGTGATGACATGTCGATTGCGATTTCGGCACTGATCGAAGGTGATGCGACGTCGGCACAATCTCAGTACATGCTTGCCAACTACGATTTTCTCGAGTTGGTGGAGTTGTTCGACTCTGCGCTTGCTGCCCAATCCGAGCGCCCCGACTCACCAGTTTTCATACAGAAGAGCCTCGAGTTCCCGTACACCGATGGCGCGGCTTTTGTAGCGATCATCCTCCAGATGGGTGGATTTGCAGCGGTTGATGCCGTGTTCGCAGACCCGCCGAAAAGCACAGAGCAGGTGCTTCATGTCGAAAAGTATCTCGACGGTGAACTGCCGATTGAAGTAGACATTCCAGACGATGCGATTGGTGACGAATGGACAGTTCAGGCGGAGAACGTGCTGGGTGAGTTCTTCCTGCGTACATGGTTAGAGGCGATTGGCAGCGAAAGTGCGTCTGCCGCGACTGCTGCAGCCGGATGGGGTGGAGATGCCTATGCGGTCTTTGAAAACGACTCCGGCGAGACTGCGCTCGCAGTTTCAATAGCCTGGGATTCAAGTACAGACGCACGCGAGTTTATTACCGAGCTTTCTCAGACCTTCGCAGCTAGCCCTGACTACAAGAGTCGAGGGAATGGGCTGGATGGTGTTCCCGAGTCGTGGGAAGGCCCCGGCGGATATATCGTGTTGAGTCGCTGGAGCGTCGGTGACGAGAACGATATCGTTGGCATCTCAATTGCACCGACGAGCGGGCTATCTCATGAATTGAACTTTGCACTGACAACAGAACAATCCCTTGCGGAGTGAGAAGTTACCGGAACTGACCCGCCGATCTGGTCGGTATCTGCGCTAAACTAGCCGCCGGCGCGTTACTCCTGACCCTATTTTCAGAGTCCTGTCCGTTTGAGTTGTTCAAGCCCAGACGAAAGGACATTGCCGAGAGACGTTGCGCCCGAATCTTGGCCAGAGAACGGTATTTATGTCTGCACCAATCACCCTGCCGCAGTGGGGCATGGGGATGAACGACGGAGAAGTCATCAAGTGGCTAAAAGCTGTCGGAGACCCGGTTGCGAAAGGCGATCAACTCGTCGAGATCGAATCTTCCAAGGTAAACGCTGAAGTCGAAGCGACTGCTGATGGCACCCTCGGCAGAATTGATGTCGAAGAAGGTCGGGTAGTCGACATCGGAACCGTTCTCGGGTACGTCTTGGAAGCAGGCGATTCAGAATCTGATCTGCCAGAGATAGCTCCGATACGCAGTTCGGCTCAAGCTTCAGTTCCCCTGGTTCCCGCAACGACTGCCGCTGCTCCTGTTGCTGCCACAAAAGGTGGCAAGCAGATCGTTACACCGCGTGCGCGTCGACTGGCAAAAGAGATGGGTGTCGACCTTGCTGGTGTAGTTGGAACGGGGCCCAGTGGTCGCGTGACCGAAGACGATGTGAAGGCCGCCGCCGCTGCTCCTGCTGGAGGCACAACCGCCGCCGCTCCGTTGCCCGAGTCGGTCGTTCCTGTAAAGGAAATTGTCAGGCTATCGGGTCTTCGTGGCACGATTGCCCGACGGATGTCTGAGAGCGCAGCGATTCCGAGCGTGACGTTATCGACCAAAGCCGATGTGACGGACGCAGTGGCATATCAGCGTCAGCTTGTTGGCGAGTGGCGACAGCACAAGATTCGACCGCAGTTTCAGGATCTGGTGATTGTTGCCGTTGCGCGTGCGCTCAATGAACACCCGGTTGCAAATGCCCACCTGATAGGCGATGAAGTTCGTATTCTCGATGAAGTGAATGTCGGGATTGCGATGGCGGTTCCCGAGGGTTTGTTGGTTCCGGTAGTCAAGAACGCCGACAAGAAATCGTTGCTTGAAATAGCACAGGAGGTTCGAGACCTTGCCAAGAAGGCAAAGTCGAACAGCCTTTCGATCGACGAGATGACCAACAGCACGTTCTCGATCACGAATTTGAGTTCATATGACATCGACACATTCGATCCTCTGCTGAATCCGCCTGAGATCGGGATACTGGGTGTTGGAACGGTTGGCGAGCAGCCAGCGGTTGTTGACGGTGAAATCGTTGTTCGCTCGATTGCGAACTTGAGCCTGGCGTTCGACCACCGAGCATGGGACGGGGCTCCGGCTGCCGAGTTTGTTCGATCGATTGCCAGGTTACTCAGCGACCCGAGTTGGATGAAGGCCTGAGCGTCGTCATATGGCATCAGGGAGATCGGGTAATTGAGTACCGTTGGAATAATTGCGAATCCGGCGGCAGGAAAAGATATTCGTCGGCTTGTGGCACATGGCCGCGTGGTTTCCAATCAGGAAAAAGCGAACATCCTTCGTCGCGTATTCTCAGGGATCGTCTCGACCGGAACTGATC
The DNA here is from genome assembly GCA_024275195.1 of Chloroflexota bacterium. GTDB lineage: Bacteria > Chloroflexota > Dehalococcoidia > Lucifugimonadales > Lucifugimonadaceae > Lucifugimonas. The sequence goes on from JAJRZP010000099.1 coordinate 10,948, forward strand.
GAATACTGGTCATGCCCGATCACTCAGGTCTAACGCGATCCGCCTCATACGATGTCGATGGCCAGATCAATATCGACTATGTCGAAATGCCAGTTGCCGATCATCAGGGAGCGTCGACGAACGCTGCCCGTGCGATGGTCGAACGGGGTGCAGACTGCATTGTGACTCTCGGAGGCGACGGCACGAACCGAGTCGTGGCAAAAGGTTGCGGTGAAGTGCCGTTGGTGCCGATTTCGACAGGAACCAACAACGTGTTTCCAGCAAACACCGAGGGCACTCTGGCGGGGATCGTCGCAGGTGGAATGGCTACCGGGGTGATTTCTCGTGATGAGGCATGCAGACGTTCGAAGCGGATCGATATCTACGTTGACGGAGAACGACGGGACGATGCGCTGGTAGATGCCGCCATCTCCACGCAGATGTTTGTCGGTGCGAGGGCTGTGTGGGACACGAAGACACTTCATGCGATGTTCCTGACCCGTGCCGAACCGGCGAGTATTGGGCTTTCGTCGATAGGATCGAGAATCATGCCGATTTCGATCGATGACGAGCATGGTCTCTACATTCGCTTAGACGGCGAGCCGGGGGAGAACGCGACGACCGTTCGGGCTCCAATAGCTCCGGGCATGATTTCGGATGTTGACATTCTCGAGTGGCGAAAATTTCTGCCGGGCGAGAAGATCGAAATTGATCTAAAGCCGGGTACGATTGCACTGGATGGCGAACGTGAGGTCGAGTTGCTACCTGATCAGAAGGTATACGCGACCTTGAGCATGGACGGTCCGTGGGTCATCGACGTTCCCAGGGCGATGAGGTTGTTGGCGACGCGGTAGCTGCTCGACCACTGACGCAGACTCCATCTGGCGGCCTCGATTGATGTGAGATTCATGGTTGGTTATATGGTCAGCAGGGAATGGGAGCCGACATACAGCGAATTTTCCGATTCGCGTCTTGTTTCCATTTACAACACCGTTAATCCGATCGACAGTTACAAAAGTTACTATGTCGAGTTGGCTTCAGAATTAGAGATCTCCTCGATAATCGACGTAGGGTGTGGCACCGGGCTCCTTACATCCGAACTATCGGCCGCAGGCCACGAAATGATCGGAGTTGAGCCATCGCGACCAATGCTCGATCTGGCTCGTGCTGGTGCAAATGCGGAGGTCATTCGTTGGATTTCAGGCGGCGTCGAGCAACTCGAGAGCCTGCAAGCCGAGATGGTAATAATGACCGGGCACGTCGCGCAGTTTTTCATTGACGATTTGGACTGGGAGGCAGCCCTTTCGTTTATTCGAGCATCTCTCGGGTCGCGCGGATATTTCGCTTTCGAAAGTCGAAATCCCGGTGTGGAGATATTCTCTGGTTGGCCGACATCGGACTCACATCGAGTCTTTCAAGATCCGATATTTGGTGAGATCGAGTGGTGGTACGAGATGTTAGAAATTGGTGATGGCAGGGTGCGATACGAAAATCATTACCTGTTGTCTGAGACGTGCGATGAATTGGTCTCGCTCAATGAGCTTAGATTTCGCACGCTGAGCGAACTACGACATTCGTTGGCACGTGCCGGCTTCTCATTGCGAAGTACATTTGGCGATTGGAATCGTAGTCCATTTGATGACAGTAGTCCTGAGATGATAATCGTTGTAGAAACACTTGAGAAAAGTTAACAAAAATGGCTCCTGATCGCCTGAACGTAGCCTTAGTTGGCGCAACCGGAAAGGTCGCGGCACCGGCTCACCTGAGCAGCCTTGCTGCTGCACCCAACGCCAACTTGTACGCAGTGTGCGACATTGATTCTGATCGCGTTGGTGAACTGGCGGAGAAGACCGGGACAAAAGACTTCACATCGCTTGAAGCCGTTCTCGACGACCCGAATGTTGACGCAATTGATCTGGTGACCCCACCGTTTGTACATGCCGAACAAGCAATTGCCGCGGCGCGGGCAGGAAAGCATGTCTACTGCGAGAAGCCGATGGCGCATTCGCTGGGCGAGACAGATGCCATGGTTGCAGCTCATCGACAGGCAGGGACACTTTTGATGATCGGTGAAAGTTATGTATTTCATCACCCGGTCGTCGCTGCTCGGGCAGTCATCGATAGTGGTGATCTTGGTGATGTATTGCACATCCGCGAGACCAAAGGCCCCTGGATAATGCTCTCAGAAGAGGCTGAAAGGCTTTCTGGGATGAGTCATGAAGCTAATGCCCCGTGGCGGGTCGATCCGAAACTATCGGGTGGTGGCAGGTTCCCGTGGATCATGGACCATGCACCTCACTTTTTTGCTACCGCTCGTTATTTTGCTTCTGGTGCGGAGGTAGTTTCTGTAACCGCACATTCACAGGCTGGTCAGACGGTGAGCGAACGCGTTTCCGGAACAGGTGCGCCGACTGGCCAGGCGATAACTTCTGTCGCCTGGAGCTTCGACAATGGAATCGACAGCACGTGGAACCAGATCGAGTCGAATGGCGAGGCCGCTCGTGAAGTGGGCTTTGTGACAACCGTACACGGTACCAAAGGTACTCTGGTGGTTTACGGCGAGGGCGGTGGCGCTGCACCCGGTCTGTCACAGCCGCCTGCAGTTGTCCTCTATCGCGATGGTAAGTCTCGCGTGGTCGATGCTGGCAATACTGGCGACAGGGTGTGGCTGTCGAACAACAGCTACTACGATGCTGCGCATCAGGCGGCGTTACAGCACTGGGTCGATTCAGTTCTTGCCGGTACGCCAGTGCGGTATTCTGGTGAGGATGGTCGATCCGAATTGGCGGCAACGCTGGCCACGATCAAAAGCGCGGAAGAACGCAGATCAGTTTCTTCGAGTGATGTGCCTGCCGATTGGACTGCATACTAGGCGGTGCCATAGGCACGTTTTCTGCGATGTTGTTATTCGGTGGTTGATTCGATAGATGTGGCTTCGGTTGATGTAGATTTCGTCGGGGCTGGACGTGAAGCGCCCGCTCCCCCGCCAGCCTGAGCTAATTTCAGGAGAGGTCTCAGCCTTTCGCAATGGTTTGTGTTCGGAGGTTTTCTGAATTCGACATGGAGTTCTGGGCAGACGCCATGACGATGTGATTCGTTCGCTACCAGTCGCAGTGTTACCGCAGAGAGCAGAGATATAGCTGTATGACAGAGTCGATACAAGGATCGAATTCAGAAAAGTACACACATGGGCATCACGCCTCTGTCGTTGCGGCGCATTCGGCCCGACGCGCAAGTGAGGCGGCGGCGTTTGTGTTGCCGCGACTGAGTTCGCCAATGCGATTGCTGGATTTCGGATGCGGTCCGGGGACGATAACCATCGATCTTGCGGAGCACCTGCTACCTGACGGTTCGGTTCTGGGAATCGATAGCTCTGGAGCGGTGATTGAACAGGCTCGGAGAAGCGCAGTTGAGAGAGGCGTTTCGAATATCGATTTTTCGGTAAACAGCGTCTACGAAACCGGCTATGACCCCAATAGTTTCGATGCGGCATACGCCCACCAGGTGTTGCAGCACCTGTCTGACCCTGTGAGTGCGCTTAGTGAGGTACGCCGAGTGCTGAGGCCCGGAGGAATCTGCGCAGTTCGTGAAGTTGACTGGGGAGCTTCGGCGCTGTGGCCGCCTGACGATAGGCTGGCAAAATTTTTCGACGTTTACCACCGTGTTGCCAAACGCAATGGAGGGGATGCCAATGCAGGCCGTCGCCTGAAGCAGTGGTTTACTGATGCCGGTTTTGACGATCTTACCGTGACTACTTCGACCTGGACTTTCGCAGATAAGGGCGGATTGAAGTGGTGGGGTGAGCAATGGGCCGAGCGCATATTGCGATCTGATATCGCGACGCGCGCCGTTGAATACGGGATCGCCACAGAGGGTGAGTTATCGGAGATTTCTCAAGGTTGGCTCGACTGGGTAGAGGCCGAGGGTGCTTTCTATGCGTTTATACAGGTCGAGACGGTCGGTGTGAAATTCTAGTTCGGTTGGGAGCGAGGATCACCGCGGGCGACTTGTAGCCTTGCCTGCCTGTCAGGTTCTTTCGAGAACTCCCGCAACAACGGCCAGAGAGCCTACTCGACGATCTCGAAGATCTCCGTGGTATGGGTCTGGGCGAGAAGCGGATAGATCTTGTCGAAGATCGATGTAATACCGGGTGTATTGCGTACTGCGCCGCGTGATGCCTGGTAGTCGGCGATTGAATTCCAGATCTGCTCGGTCTGCAGCAAGCCATGCGAGCCGTGCCAGCCTTTGTATATAGTTGGCCTCTCGAAACCGGCGGCTTCCATCGCTGCTCCTGCTTCGTTGACCAGTGCTGCCAGCTTTCCACCGGTTCCCGGTTTTGGGAGATAAGTGCGACGAACTGCGATCATCTGATATTTCCTCTGGTTGAAACAAAGTTGACTTTAGATCTTGAAACTGCGCCAGTCACGTTCGAACCTTTCCTTGCTCTTCATGCCTGAAACCGTTGGCTCAGTCAGCACGGTATCGGGGCCGCCTTCGGCCAGGAACTCTCCACCGACTGTTGCTGAACGCCCGCCTGAGTATGCCATGAAGCAGAAGCCAAGACCGTCGTATGGCTCCGGCTCTGCCGAGCCGTTGATTCGGCTGGCGATGATTTCACCCACTTTGACGCCCTGTCCGGCTGCGAATACTCCGGCCTTCGGAATAGCGAAATCTCCGGACGGCACGACGTTCACGTCACCAATCGCAAATACGTTCGCAGTCGTTGTTTCGAGAGTTTCCCGGTTGACAGGGACCCAGGGTTTTCCGTTTGCGACATCGGACGCCGCAACAGTGTCGGGTATTTTATGAACCGGGATAGTGGCGATTATGTCGGCAATCGTCGATGAGCCATTGGCAAACGACGCCTCCCGGCCGTTGGGCGATACTTCCGTTACACCAGCGGCGGTGACGAGTTCGATTCCCCGTCGATCGAGGGCAGCTCGGACTCGCATCGATGCCTCTTTTCCAGCGACTCCCAGTGGTCCGGGCTCGGGGATGTAGACGGAGATATCGATGTCTTTGCGAATACCTTTTTTACGCGCCCACCAGTTGATGATCATCGCGGTTTCTAGCGGTGCGGGCGGGCATTTGTACGGCGGCTTCGCGGCGGCAATGACAATTCTGCCCCTCTTGATTCGGCTCAGTCTTCGGCGTAGGTGGCGTGCGTAGTCGAAGTCGTAAAACGAGTATGCGTCGCTGGCACCAGGAACGGCATCCCAGTCGTAGGCTGCGCCGAGGGCTATAACGAGATAGTCGTAGTCGAGAGTTCCAACTGAAGTCACGACTTTTTGGCCCGAGGTATCGATCGAGTCGATATTGCCTTCAACGTAACTAATCCCACGGTTGGCGAGCCGCCCCAGCGACCTTCCTGCCTTGTCGGTGTCCCGTTCACCAACGATCAGCAGCGGGTTCATCCCGCACAGATGCGGAACACGATTGCGATCTACGATTGTCACCTCGTGGGAGGCGTCGAGCGACGCGCGCGCTTCGATTGCCGCTTGAACACCTCCGAAACCACCGCCCAGAACGAGAATTTTGCTACCGGTCATAATTGTCTGCCCCCGACATATATCCGCGGTTGTATCTGCATAACAACCGCGGCGAAAGCTTACCGGTTTTCTAAGGTGTGGGTGCGACCAGTTTCTACGCTGGAAGGCTATTTGCGACCCTAGTTAGTCGTTCCTTTGCATCACAAGCGGTATCGAATATCTCGGCATTATTCGTTTCGCGATGGATGATCTCAGGATCCATGAAAGCGATTTTAGTTCCGCTGTCGGTCTCCTGAACCACTACGTTGCACGGTAGAAGCAACCCCGCCCATGGTTCGGCTTCCAGAACCCTGTACGCGAGGTTTGGGTTGCATGCGCCGAGAATCAGATACTTCGGTCGATCGATGTCCAACTTCTTTTTTAAAGTCGCCTGAACGTCGATCTCGGTCAAGATCCCGAATCCCTCTTCGGCGAGTGCTGCAATTACCGTCTCGACCGCCTCTTCGAATCCGAGGCTGACGTTTCGTTCAATCCCATAATTTATCGTTGACTGAGTCACCTGAGTGCCCCCGTGATTTGATGAGCCGTTGGCTGCCGACATCGAAGTCGGCCAAATCCAAGATTAGGTGTGGACCTGTTTGAAATCCGTAATTATCCATGAAGGGGGCATGTAAGATTTCGGGGAGCAGATATTCCGATCGGGCAGTGTTGAGTTGCGATTGCATTCTGTTCGGGAGTTGAAGAAAGTCACCTGAAAATGCGGATGAATAATCAGGCGGAGGTCACTCCGTTGAGTACGGGATGGGATGATTCGTGCGACACCATGGTTGCCCTGAGCGTATCGACGCGCGGCCGGAACACGGTATTCGCTAAAAACAGCGATCGTCCTCAAGATGAGACACAACCGCTGGTACTCGTTCCTGCCGCAGATCACTCGGGGGGGTATTCAGGTTCACAGTTCGTCGATGTGCCGCAGGTCGGTCACACGTATCGCCACGTTGGATCGAAGCCGTACTGGTGTGCCGGATACGAGCACGGCTTTAACGAGCATCAGGTTGTCATTGGGAACGAGGCTTTGCCCTCGCTGTTGCCAGAGGCAAGCGAGCCGAGACTCATCGGTATGGAAGTCCTTCGTCTTGGACTTGAACGTTCAAGATCTGCGGTTGAGGCTGTCGATGTGATCACCAGTCTCGTATCTGAGTTCGGTCAGGGCAAGTTTTCGAACGATAGCGGAGTGCGTACGTACGACAATATCTATCTGATAGCCGATCCAGTATCCGCATATGTGGTTGAGTGTGTTGGGCATGAATGGGCAGTTGAGCAGGTCGAAAGCATTACCTCAATCTCGAATGTCGGGCAGATCGGCAAGGATGCAGATCGTGTGTCTCCACACGCGAAGACGCAGGCTGCCCGGCTGGGTCTATTTGAGATGGGATTTGGAGAGAGCTTCGCATTTGGGAGTGTCTTTGGTGATCCACAGAACTCGGCGAGTGGCACAACGCGGCAGTGCCGTTCTGAGACGATGCTGCGCGCCGGAGCCGGGCAACTGGACGTGCGGTCGATGATGGACGTGCTCACCGATCACTCAGATGGCACTGATCCGGGTGAAGCACAGGTCGTTGACGTTGCCAGTCACACTTCGATCTGCCTGCATCGAGCTACCGGTGATTCGACCGGAGCTTCGACCGCGAGCCTGATCGCCGATCTATGTTCAAACGACGAGAGACTTCCGGTCTACTGGACGGGTCTGTACTCGCCCTGCATGACAGTGTTCCTGCCGAACTTTATCGAGGGAGAGCTACCGGTCTCACTTGGAATTGGCGATCAAAGGGAGAGCAGTGATAGCGCATGGTGGGATTTCTACCGCCTGACGCACCATGGATTGCAGGCGGGTGCAGAGGCTCGATCAGAAATCAGGGCCGACCTGAGTGTTTTGCAGAGCGAGCTGTTTGAGTCGGCATACGATATTGCACGAGAAGGCCGTATTCTTGTTGGAAATGGTGCGAATGGCGCGGCGTCAAAATTACTTACAGAGTACATGGCGGAGAATACCCGACGAGTCTTATCGAAAGTAAAATCTATGGTTCCTGCTGCGACTCCGGCACGGTAGGCACTCGAAATCCCGGATATCACCACTTGAACAATCAATACCGCAACGATCTCGACCTTGTGCAGCTTGTAGAGGCTGCCGAATCTGCCGCCGCCGCCGCGAGCAAAGTTCTGATCGCTATGTTCAGGGTAGAAGCTACGAACGCACCTGGTGCCTTTTATAAATCTCCAAACGCACTGGTCACAGATGCCGATCTTGCGAGTGACCGGGCAATCGCCGAGGCTCTACGGGCTGCGGGCGTGCCGGGTCGAATTCTTTCTGAGGAGAGCACTACAAGTCTCTCTGTCGACGATTCGCTCACGTGGCTCGTCGACCCGTTGTGCGGGACTGTGCCATTCAGCACAGGGATGGATCACTGGGGTGTGAACATTGCACTGCGCCGTGACGGAGAATTAGTCGCGGCGACGTTGTCGCTACCGTCGTCTGGCGAGACCCTGTCTGCAACAAAGGATGGCGGAGTGAAGCGCAACGGCCAGCCATTCGTTGCGTCTTTTCGGCAGGAGAAGCTTTCCGAATCGACGGTTGGGCTCGAAGTCGATGGCTCGGATGAATGGCGGCGTAAGCTGGCATCTGGGCTTGAGTGGATTCCCTCTGTCAGCCAGATAAACACATTTGCATCGGCAGCGTATCCGATTGCGTTGGTGTGTTTGGGTCGATTGCCCGCGGCCGTTTTCTACGGAATAGAGCCGATGCACTTTGCAGCCGGGGCAATGATCGCAAGTGAACTTGGTGTGTTGGTTTCGGACGAACGCGGGGAGCCGATCGATTGGGCGAAGGATGACGAGTTACCGGTCGTCGTGATAGGGCGACCCGATATTCACCCACAGCTTATTGTTGCAATGGCTGAACGTTAGACTCGCCGCCAATCTCCTGCACTACTCTTTTCTGGCTTCTGGTCGCAGCAGGGCCGTGTCGAGGGATCTTCGGTGAGTATCGCTGCGGAGTGTGGTCGATGTGTTGCTGAATTGCGGTTGGTCGACCACGGCTTAGCCAACATCTCGGTTTTTTTCCGTGAGGGTCGAGCAGGCTCGGAGCGAATGCTGCCTTGACTCGACGAGCAGTGCCCCTAAACCCGTTTGGCGTAAATCTTTAGGTCGGATGCGTTGAACCCGGTAGATTCCAGAAATCGGGAATCCCGATTGTCTTCAGCGAGTAGTACGGAATAGATCTGCGCGATTCCTTCACTGCGAGCCTGATCCTCCAACGCCCTGACCAGTAGCTTGCCGATACCGCTGCGTCTACGTGAAGGCTCGACTGCCATCGCAACAATTCGAGCCCCGGGTGGAAGGCCGTAGGCGGTTGTCTGGCGTTCGGCCAACAGAAACCCGACGAGTTCTTTGTCGTCTTCTGCAACGAAGCAGCCCCAGGGCGGGTACTGGAGCCGGTCGAGTTCGATTATTGACAACAGGCGTTCGACGTAAGTGTCCCATGTGATCGATCGATCGTCGCCCTGAATGCTGGAGTCAAGTGCGCGAACGGCCTCGGAATCGGTCTGTCGAATTTGACGTACAACGATCACTTGTGTCTCCGAGCGGTAATGGACATTGTTGCCCGAAGTATATCCACACTGATGTTTAGTTTCTGAGACGGAAGGAAGCCGCATCACTCGATTTTTCGTTGACGCACATCGTCTTCGTACGTAACCTCGGCATGCGATTTTCAGCCATGATCCGAAGCCAACTCCTACCAACATCAACAGCGAGAGATAAATGCCGTTCAACGTAAATCACATTCATCTGAAGTCGAGCGACCCGAAGAAAACTGCTGACTGGTTTGTCGAGGCATTCAACGTCGAGATCAAATCCGACAACATCCGGCCCGTCGGCGACCGGTTTATCACGACCATGACCGAAGGTGGTCTTGCAATCAATATTTCGTCGGAACGAACTGGCGAAACGCTTGGCCCTGCAGATGCGGATCCGCACTACGGTCTTGAGCACTTCGGGTTCGATACTGACGACATGGAGGCAGATATCGCTCGGCTCGAGGGCTTGGGAGCGGTTTTGAAAGAGGGTCCGATTGACAATGGCGGAGGCGTATCGATTGCGTTCATCGCAGCACCCGGCGACATTCGTATTGAACTGATCCACCGGGAATAGGGCAGTTTAGCGTCCATCGTGAGGTCCGAAGCTGGCGACGGAATCCAGAAATTCGTTTACAGCGATCGGAGGCGACGGCGGACTATGCCGATAATCCATTTCTCTACTTTAACGAGACGGATGGATGCCAAGCGGCATCCATCCTGGGGCATTATGGGCATGAGGCTGTCCGTATGCCTTGATATTGAGCGAGTGTTCGGCTAGTCAGCGTTTACTGTGCGCTCGATCCACAGGTTTCGCAGACGACGAATTAGTTCCTGCAACCGATCACTCAAGTTGCCGATTCGTCTGGTGAGCCGTTCCTCAGTTCGCTCAAGAGCGTTCTCTGCCCGGTCTTCTGCTCTGGCGATTCGACGCTCAACGTTCTTCTCGGCCTTCTCAATACGTGCGTCGGTCTTTTCACGGGATAGCTCAAGCCGGTCGCGGAGTTTTTCTCCGGCCTTCTCAAGCTTTTTCTCTGCCCGGTCGCGTAACTTGTCGTAGCGCTCGGTTCCTTCGGCACGTTCAAGCTGCCTGCGTACCTGTTCCTGCAAACGACTGAACCAACCGCGCGCTTTCTCGGTCTTTCGGTCATCTTTTTCGCGGGCTTTTTCGATCGCCTTGTCCAGACGTTCGTTCGCTCGATCACTCTGTTCGTGAAGCCGATCATCGAGTCGCTCTTTGGTTATTTCCAGCTTCTTTCGTGCGCGCTCTTCTGCTTCGTTCAATCGTTCTCGCGCCTCACTGGCAAGTTTACGAAGGTGCTCACGAAGTCGTTCTAGCCCTTCTTCGTCGAGTTCAATTCCCTCTTCGGGAATGATTGGGTTCGAAGGTTTCGAGACAACACCTGCACCGTCTTCATTGAACGCGACAACAGTAAACGTGTACTCGGTACCGTTTTCGAGACCTTCGATGATTACAAGTGTGTCGTCGTCGTCAGTCTTGACGGATATTCCTGACGGATTTGCGGTGACGATATAGCCATCTAGTTCGATGTCACTTTTGTTCTCGGCAGGTTTCACCCATGCGACTGCGGCAGATTCGTCACCTGGCTTCGCAGTTACGTGGCGAGGTGCATCGAGAGTCGTAGAGACAGATGGACTGGGATCGTGATCGGGAACCGTGGTTCCAGAATCTGCACTTGCCCACTGGCTGGAGCCAAGAACAGAGATGACCAGCGCTGCGAGAGTCGCCACAACTGCGGCGGAGAATCGATTCGTAACCGGGTTAATAGCGCCGGAAATTAGCCGGTGTGTGGATCGTGAGAAGCTCATAGTCAAAATATCTCCTCCGCCGCGATCTCCTCAACACCGGGCGGTGGTTGCCTGTTAACTATCTTCTTAGGATCGCGATTACATGAGTGTTACTCGCGCATGGACGATAGTCCTAGCGAAGGTGTTCGTTCCGTGTGGGTGGAGGGCTTACTTGAGGCGGTTGGCGAAGTAGAGGCCGACACAATTGTTCTTGCCAACACCAGAAACGAAGGCATGCGGGTAGATAGTTCGTTCGCAGAGATCGCTACAAGTCCTTCCTGAGATAGGAATTAACTTCTGATATCTGCGCCAGCAATGCTGGTGATTCCACTCTTTCTACGGAATCGCCTTGCCGGCAAGAATGCCAGTTACCGCATCGTTTTCGACGGCAATTTTCCCGTTCACCAGCACGTAGGGGACACCTTCAGGGTGGACAGCCGGATCTTCAAAAGTAGAGCGATCGTTGATGTTCCGTTCGTCAAAAATAACGAGATCAGCGAAATTTCCTTCAGTGATCACCCCGCGGCCCGTCAGGTTGAATCGCTTGGCAGGATTTTCGGTCATGCGCTGGACCACCTGTTCCAGCGGGTAGCCATGCCGACGCCGAAGCCGCCCGACCATTCGAGCGAAACAGCCGTAAGCCCTCGGGTGAGGCATACCGCCAACAGGAATTGAGTCAGAACCAACCATGTAGTCGGGACGTGCCATCAACTGCATTATGTCTTCCTCGACCTGACGCCACTGACTTATGTTGCCGGGTGGTGCAACCCGCATACCGCACGCCAGCGATGTCTCCGCCATCATTCGGCACATCATTTCCTCGACCGAGACGCCCCACTCTCCCGCGACGTCCTCGAACAGCCAGCCTTCGAAATCCTTGTCCCCTCCCTCGCCAATATGGGTCCACACATTGCCTTCTGGTGTCGTGTAGGAAATTTCACTCATCCGTGAGATGAGTTCGGTGCGCTTTTTGCTGTCGTTGAGAGTATCGAGCATCTGCTCAGGGCCACCCTCATGGAAGTATCCGGGGAAGAACGCCTGTGGGAAGGAGGAGCCGACCGGATACGGATACGTCTCAAGAGTTATGTCTACACCCTCAGATTTCGCCCTGTCGATAGGCTCCATGAGCCGTTCGACGAGTCCGGCATTTCTTGTAGAGGTTCGGTAGTGCTCGAAATGGAGTTCTGTGCCGGTTCGCCGGGCAATTTCTATGGCTTCTGGCACGCCCCCGCCGCCGAAAGCTCGATCTCCATTGTGATTTCTGAGATGGATCGACATAGGACGGTCGAACTCTCTGGCGACCTCCATCAATGCACAGAGTTCTTCGGTGTCTGACCAGCTATTCGGATAGTAAGAGAGCCCAGTTGCGAAGCCGACGGCCCCCTGCTCGAACGACTCTCGCAATAAATTTTTAGCGGCGGTTAGTCTGTCACCGGTCAACGGCACATCGTTCATACCGGCGGCTTCAAGCCTGATCGGGCCGTGACCAGCGAACGTGGCAACGTTGCATGAAGTTTTGTGGTGATAGTTCTTCCGCGAAGCCTCGATTGACGACATATCGAGATTTTCGGGTGCGAATCCAAGAATTCCAGAGAGATACCAGCGGTACATCCTGTAGTTTTCGGCAGAGAGAGGGGCGAGGGTGAGGCCGTCGGGTGAAATTATCTCCGTTGTGACTCCCTGACGAATACCGCTGACGTGTTGTCCATCGTTGAGAAGTGCTGCGTCGGCGTGCGAGTGGACATCGATGAATCCGGGAGATACGTGGAGACCAGCGGCGTTAACCGTTTTGACTGAAGCATCCGCTGATTGAGGGATGTCGCCGACTGCGGTGATTCGCTCGCCTTTGATTCCTATATCAGCTCGAACTGGTGGTGCGCCAGTGCCGTCGACTACTGTTCCACCTCGAATAACTACATCGAATGCCAAGTGTTTGCTCCTGCGAGTCGGTCAAAAGAGTGCTCGAACTAACGGACGGACGCAGATTACGCCGTGTTTGTGGATTGGTCGAGTCGAGTATGCATCAATTCAACGTTTGGGGTGTGCTATCTGTCGTGGTTCTCTCCCCGCACCAATTCGATCGCAACCTTGTCGCGGGGTGCAACTGGGATTTGTAATGCAAAAGCACGCCTGCATCGGTTATCGAAGTCTGGAACAATGCCCTTCAGTTGGCAGAGGCAAACGGAAATAGAATTTCAGAGGCGAACCAATGGGCAGGTTTGATGATCGGAGTGCAATAGTTACGGGTGGGGCGCTCGGTATTGGTGCCGGGTGTGCGCGGCGGTTGGCGGCCGATGGCGCGAGTGTTCTGATAGTCGATATAAACGAAGAGGCGGGCACGAACACTGTCAGGGAAATTCGCGCATCTGGCGGAAATGCCGAGCTTATGGTGGGCAACGTCGCCGAAACCGCTATCGCTACTGGAATGGTCGACAACGCTATGTCGCGGTTCGGGAGACTCGATCTTCTCATTCAGAATGCGTACGGCGGCGGGGCCGACAATATCGGCAGCGCAGTAGAGGTCAAGCCAGCGGCGTGGCAATCGGGGATGGATCTGCTTGTCGGCACCCTTTACCTCGGTGCGAAGTATGCGGTGCCTGCGATGGAAGAATCAGGACCCGACCCGAACTACATTCCTGCGCCGTGGACAGGTGCCGGGAGACGGCATGGAAGCCCACCCACCCGAAATGTCGGCAGGATAGTGAATATGGCATCGGTTCACGGGATTTTGCAGGCACCACGGTCATTGATCTACGAAGCAGGCAAAGCAGCAGCGATCGGTCTGACAAGACAGATGGCAATCGACTTTGGACCGCTCGGAATCACGGTGAACGCTGTCGCTCCGGGTCACATCGTCACGGAACGTGGTAACGCCATGTGGAACGAAGTTGGAAACGACGCTGGTTTCAGGCTATTCGAGTTGCACTACCCGGTTCGCCGCACTGGTGAACCCGAGGACATCGCCAATGCGGTGGGGTTCCTCTGTTCGAACGAAGCGTCATTCATCACCGGTCAGGTACTTACGGTTGACGGAGGTATGACGATTCAACTGCAGGAGAATATCGTGATGGATTCGAAAGACTACATCGTTGCGAATCCCGATCTACGAACGCACTTCGATGTCGGGAGGGGGTCGTCCCGTTTCTAGGTGGCGCAGCCACGTTTTCCGCGAGTTTGGGTTTGCCGTTGCCGTTGGTTGAGTCGATGAATGGCATCGCTGGGTGGGCGTGTGCGTTTGCTGGTGGCTCTGGCCGGAGCGAGGATTTTGTTACTGCATTCGCGGATGGGACGAAGAGGAGTAGCCGGGTATAAGATTTTTGTATGGCGAAAGTAGTTGGGCTTTACAGACATCCGGTGAAGTCGTTTACTCCGGAGCAACTCGATGAGTTGCGGGTTGTGGACGGCAAGATTCAGGGC
>JAJRZP010000100.1 GCA_024275195.1 Chloroflexota bacterium
ATCGAGAATCGCCTGCATCTGGACCTTCTCGGGCGGCACCTGATGACGCTCGAACACCAGTTCAAGAAACGCCTCAAGATGGTTCCACGCGCTGTGTACGCGCCCGTCACCGCCGCCCACTCCAGAAAGCAAAAAACAGAAATTGATCGTTGCGCCCCGGTCTTTCGCTTTCGAGATTGTCGAGTTAAGTGCCGAGTTTTCGAAAAACTCACCGGTATCTATCGAACGTGTGATCTCCAGAGGAAGCTGTGGTGCGAGCCGGGTGTTCCCGATCTGTTGATGACCGGTCTCTGAATTGCCCTGCACAGGGGGATCGAGATCTTCGAACCCTGCCCAGACTCCCGAAGCGCTGGTCGGTATCGACAGATGTGCGTTGCGGAGTGCCCAGAGATTCCTCGCTCCCGAAGCCCACGGTACGTAGCGGTGCTGGTCGGCGACGGATTGCACCAGTATTTCCATGCGTTCGAGCAGACCGTTGTTCAAAAATCCACGGCAGGTCTGAAGGTCACTGACCCAGGTGAGGGCTTCTCGGGTTGGGGTGTCGGCAGGAAGCGACTCGACCTGAACCGGGAACAGGAGGTTCTTTGCCCAGATGGAATCTCGGCCGATTCGTTCAGCCGCTGAAACGAGAAGCTCTTGGTCTGCGGTTGACAGTTCTTCCCATGCAGCCTCGATCACAAGTTTCGATCGGCTACGGCTGAAACCGATACCGTCGGTTACTACGAGCACTGCATTTCGATTTCGGCCGTTCAAGAGTCGTGTAATTCCAATCTGTCGCTGGAAGGGTGTCTATCCAGCGAGGCTAAATACTGTTCATCCATCAATCTGTATACCGGACCATGAAATGCTCATGCTCCGAGCTATCGAATCGGTTATCCCGTTCTCGGCAAGCCACCCGGAAGGCAGTTCTAATGTGTAACGCCACGTGCCGGTTGGCACATACTCGCTCGCTTCGGTCGCACACTTTAGCTTCCACTCGTCGTCGTTCGCAGATCCACGAGGGCAGGGCGACATTGAAATCATATCGACGACATCTCCCGATGAACCGATATACAGGATGTCGATCGGCACATATGTGTTGTACATCCAGAATCCGCTGGTGCGGTCCGACGCGTAGGTGAACAACATGCCCGTGCCTGCTGGGATCGATTCCCGGCACATCAGTCCCTGTGCTCGTTCACTGGAACTATTTGCAACCTCTGCCTGTACAGTAACGACGCGAGCGTCGGCAGACAGGGCAACGTCTGTGATCGGAAGCGCTCCATGGTCCAGATTGGTGCAATCGGATGACTTGATAAAAGCCGGAGCCGATGAACCGTTGAAGCATGCTGCGAGAACAATCATGGCAACAAACGGTACGAACAACATGGCGAACGTTCGAGTATCGGGATTCTTGATTGGCAAAGGAAAATTCACAACTCGATGGTAGCTGACGGCTCAGGAAATTCGAACAGTCCGTCACCCAATTCACCCAAACTGTCTGAAGTAGCCATGGTCACCGTAGCTACCACGCCCGGGCGGGTTTCTCGCCCACCTCGTGAGCCGACCGTAAGGGTAACCCCGCTGGCTGCGTTCAAAATTCGCAGCTTTAGATTCCAGTGGTCGTCCGATTCGATGATGACGTGGGGATCGGAGATGGAGACTCTGATTCTGGGTTGGTACGTTCTTGTGGCAACAGACTCACCGTTCCTCGTCGGACTCCTCGGAGCACTCAGGTTCTCAGGTACGTTGACTGCCCCGGTGATCGGGGTCATCGCGGACCGCATGAGTCGTAGGACGTTGCTCATATTCTTACGCGCCGGTTCTGGCGTTTCTGCGCTAGCGCTTCTCTCACTCGCCGCATTCGATGTTCTGCAGCCCTGGCACGTATTCGTTATAGCGGGCATTAGCGGGCTACTTCGCCCGGCAGACAACGTATTGCGCCAGTCGCTGATCGCAGACACGGTTCCACGAGAGTTGCTGATGAACGCGTCGGGACTGGCAAGAACAACCCAAGATACGGCGAGGATAGTTGGCGCACTTCTTGGCGCAGCGTTGTTGTCGCAACTCGGGCTCGGTTGGGCATACGTCGGAGTAACAGCCTTCTACACGTTTAGCGTGCTGTTCGGACTTGGGATAAACGCGGTTCGATCGAAAGTTCCGGTGAAGCATGTAAACCCGCTCGCTGAGATGAAGCAGGGTATGAAGTACATGATCGATTCACCGGTGATTCAACCGATAATGTTCCTTGCATTTCTGGTAAACCTCACTGCGTTCCCTCTCACAAACGGACTGCTCCCTGTGGTTGCTCGTGACGTTTTCGGTCACGACGAAAACGGGCTTGCCCTGATGGTGGCAGTTTTTGCCATCGGCGCTCTCGTGGGGTCGCTGATCATGGCAGCGATAGTCCACTCGCGCCGTCCAGAACGTTTTATGATGCTGACGATGGTGTTCTGGTACGTGCTGCTCATCCTGTTCACCCGAACCGATTCAGACGCGATCGGACTGCCATTGCTTGCGCTGATCGGAGCATCGATTAGCTTCTGCATGATTTCGATGTCGGTCGTATTGCTGACCTTCACGAAGTTTGAGATGCGCGGGCGAGTAATGGGTGTCCGGATGCTTGCGGTCTACGGCCTGCCTATGGGACTTGTCATAGGTGGCTGGCTAATCGAGCAGTACGGAGTCTCAGCAACCCTCACTGGTTATGCAGTAGGCGGACTGGTTGCAGTGGTGATATCGGTTATCAAGTGGCCAAAGCTGATCACAGGATTTTCTTCTGCTGAACGTGGGTAGATTGGCTGAGTCCAACCCCAACTGACACGATGGCGTCTCTCACGATGTCTCGCTGACACAGTAGGCACCGTCATGCTGAGTTGGATTCAGTATCTTGGACGAAGGGTTGAGCTTGACAGGTCGCAGACCTTCTTCGGAAAGATACTCTGACGATAGCGTCCAGAACATTGCATTGTCGTCACCATCCGCGCGTCACCGGATGTGATCCCACGCCTCCGATAATTACGACGGGCGATCACTACTCCGACTACGCATTTTTTCGAGATTGTAATCAAGCCCGAGCCCGGGTCCATTGGGAATTCGAATGAAGCCATCCTCGACTACATAAGGAGTGTCCAGAATCGAGTCGTTGTCCCGAATGCCAACAGTCTCAATGTTGTACTCCTGTGCGTACGGGAAATTATTGCTCGGCGCGAGCAGGTGAGCGTGTGCCGCCGTCGAACCGTAGGGCTGCGTATTGTGGGTCGTCATCGTCGCACCGTGGGCGGTCAATACCGCTTCGATACGGAGGAATTCTGTGATGCCGCCGACCTTCACAACATCGGGTTGCACGATGTCCGGGCGACCTTCACGGATCAGCGCGAGATGCTCCCACCGCGTGAAACAGTTCTCACCTGAGGCAACTGGAAGATCGAGTGCGTCAGCAACTTCTGCCATCCCGGCGTAGTTACGACTATGGACAGGTTCTTCGAAATGAAAAACACCGAGATCCTGCAACTGTCGACCGATCTCGATTGCATGGTGGACGGAATATGCGCCGTTCACGTCAACCAGGACATCTATCTCGTATCCGACTTCCGCACGTATCGCCTTGACGGTCGCGATCGTCAAATCGCGCGGATCATCAATGTTGCCTGGAATCGCCGAATGCATCTTGTATGCGGTGTAACCAAGATCGCGAAAATGAGCGGCTCGTTTCGCCTCGACCTCAGGTGCGAGATCGCGGACCAGTGAACTGGCATAAACCTTGATTTTGCTACGCCGTTTCCCCCCGATCATGTTGTAGATAGGCGTATTAAGGGCTTTGCCTTTGAGATCCCAGAGTGCCAGATCGACCCCGGCAGCAGCGGTCAGTAGTGCGCCCTGAGGTCCGGCCACAGCACCCGCCCTGAACATGTCGTCCCAAATCTCTTCAGAATCGAACGGAGATCTGCCGATTACGAGTGGCGCAAAAACTGTCTCGATCGCGGCCTTCGACACATACGGTGCGCGCCTGAAACACTCGCCGAAGCCGGTGAGCCCTTCATCTGTGTGAAGAACTACGTACGGGTATTCCTCATCGAGAACCAGGCATTCGACATTAGTAATCTTCATCAGGAATCATCTCATCCTTGCTTCGGCGTGATGAGTCGTCAACCAGAGATCGAAGACTGCGGGGAATTGCGAATGTGGTGGTTTCTTCCCCGGGGCCGACCCTGAACACATTCTCGGGTTTCAGAGCCTCGATTACAGCTTTAACCTGCTTCTCAGGAGTTGAAGCACCGGATGTGATTCCGATTCTTTCTACACCTTTCAACCATTCACTATCGAGTTCTTCGGGGCCATTGATCAAGAATGCAGGAACACCTTTCTTGATCGCAACATCTTTGAGCCGGTTGCAGTTTGAACTGTTCTGCGCACCGATTACGAGAACCAGGTCGGTCAGATCAGCGAGTTCTGTCGCAGCCGCCTGACGATTTGTGGTCGCGTAGCAAATATCGTTTCTAACCACAGCATTGGGGTGGCTTGCCTTGATTTTCGACACTGCCAGCGCGGTATCGTCGACAGAAAGGGTGGTTTGAGTCAGTACCGCTACCTCCGTCTCCTCATCCCAGTGCGGTAGATCCCAGTCATCAAGTTCGTTGATGACCTGCATATCGGCCTGGCCGGTTGTTCCGATCACCTCTTGATGTCCGGCGTGCCCGACAAGGACGATCTTTTTCCCCTCCTTGGCGTACTTCTTCGCCTCGTTGTGAACGCGCGTAACAAGCGGACAGGTGGCGTCGAGCACGGTCAGACTACGCTGTTTCGCCTTCATGTAGTCCGAGGGAGGCGATCCGTGGGCCGAAAACACAACGACCGACCCCTCGGGGACCTCCTCGACGTCCTCGACCGTTATTGCGCCCTTGGCTTCAACATCGGCAACCACTTTGGGGTTGTGAACGATCTGGTGCTTGACATAGACGGGGGTTCCATACTGCTGGATTGCCAGATCGACGATATCGACCGCCAGATCGACACCGGCACAGAAACCACGAGGGCTGGCGAGAAATACGTCCATTGGTGGAGAGTCCAGTGCAAAGCTCGGAATGCCATTGGCCTGATGGCGCACAGCATCGCTGAATGTGAGATGAGACAACATTATATCGGCGGATGACGCGATGATCGGATCAATCCGATGCCGATACTGCCACCGATGAATCGAGGTTTGAGCTGGGTTCGATGAAGCTCGTGTCTCTCGCAATTTTTGCAAGTATCGCGGCAGATAGCGCGAATGCGATGGCAACCGAGATAAGAATCATTTTGTAGCCCAGATTCTCCGAGATATTGTTCAACTCATCGATGCCGATTCCGGCAAATCTCGCTGCAGCGGCTCCTGCCAGCGTCGCAATACTGGTGTAACCCAGTTCCCTCGCAGCCGATGCCCGACTGACCAGATCGTTAGCCACCGCCCATGTCAGCGTCATGAACAGGCCGACCGAGATACCGATTACAACACCGATAGCGAGGACGGGTCCGATCGAGCCGACGAACAGAAGTAGTAGTGACGCAGTAACTCCGCTGATTCCAGCGAACATGAAAAGGTTTGTACGTCCAAATCTGTCAGACAGATAGCCAGCAGGGAGAACGGTCAGGCCGGCTGCAACCACGATGATTACCACCAATAGATCTGCACCATCTGCAGGATTTTCCAGACCGACAACATCCTGAAGAAAGAACAGCGCATAGATCTGCATTGATGACATCGCGGCAATTGCGAACGCCAGCGCCACCAGGAATGCGAAGTAGCTACGGGTGATGTTGACTTTCAACCTGGAACGTTTTACATCACGGGTGGCGTTATCCAATTGAGGTGATTTTCGCCTGATTCTCGGGAAAAACAATCCGGTGCTAGGCCGAACGGAGATCACGGTCCACAGCACGGTAATAAGCAGCACAACGACCATAAGCGCTATGGAATACCAGAGCCACTCCGGGGAGTCGTCGGCATCGTAGCGAGCCATGAACTGCAAGATGACTACTGTTACTGACCCAGCGCCGAGCAGCCGCCACAGGTTAAGGATGCCTGCTGCCTCACCACGCTCCCGCGGTGGAACGTGATCGATAATCAGTGCATTTGCAGGGCCTTGGGCAAAGTTGCCGAACATCTGCATCGCAACGATAGCGATCAACACCGTTATAAACGATGTCGTGAACCCGAACAGTATTGTGATGATAGCCAGACCAATTCCGCCGACAAGCAAATACGGTAGCCGTTTGCCCAGACGTGGATCGCGATCGCTCAGGGCTCCCGATCCAAGCTGAACGGCTGCAGCAACAATCAGGCCAAGCAGCGACAACATTCCAAGAGTGCCATTCTTATCGAGTGTGTACCCGAGGATCTCAATGCGTCCGACTTCGAGTGCCTCAAGAACTTTGAACGGAAGGATTCCCGCGCCAACGCCTGTCCACACCCCTGAGAGACCGAACGAGTAGATGCTTAGGTTCGTGAAATTGTGGGAACCGCGTCGTGAGCGACCCAGTACGCGCCGGTACAGCGAACGTAGCGATAGTTCATCAGCATCATCTGGGTTATGGTGAACCGGGTTACTCATCAAATTTAGTTACTGTTATCGTGCAGCGAAACCCAACGGCGAACTCCAACAATGATAATAAGGTGAATTCGCAGCTATGGTTCGGACTCTATGCTCAATTGTCCCGAACAACTGGAGAATAGCGAGTGTCAGTCGTGCTGAAATACTACTGCTGGTCACGTTGAAGTACGTGTCAGAAAGCCCGTCGGGCTCTCAATGATTCTGGTGTCGAGTACGAGTTTCGCGATTTCTTCAAAGAGCAGTTGACGTTTGATGAAATCAAAAGTCTCAGTGAACTCTCTTCGGTGGAAGAAATGTTCGCCTGGAAGAGTCCCAGTTCGAAGCCTTACAGGGATCGAAAAGGCAAGGCTACCGACAATGAACTCATCAAGTTGATGGTCAGCGAACCACGACTTATCAGGCGACCGATACTGACCGACGGGTCGCAGATCGTATTCGGATACAAGCAGGGCGCTTACGACGAGCTGATCTAGCGGTTGCCGCGGCAGTTTGCAAGAAACTACCGGCTCAACAATTTGGGTGCTGGCACACATCAAGTGTGTCGGCAGGGACGGTCTGGCACCGGATCATACGCAGATACCCTTTTGGCACTTCTAAATCTATCCTGGAAATGGGAAAGAGGACTGGAATGCTGTACTTGAAATCCTGCCCACGGTGCACTGGTGACATTCACGCCGACAGCGACTCGCACGGCACATTTCTGAAGTGCTTGCAATGTGGATTCTCGAAAGATCTCTCACCTCAGATGGCAGCCCGTCTGTTTGGTGACCCATCTGAGACACCCAGCGTTCGGATTACGCAACCCGGCCAGCAGGCCGCCTGAACCGACATCTATATGCGCTCCCGCTTCGGGGATGGCACAGTAATTTCAGGAAGTCTTTCGCTGTTCAGATGTGAAACCGCGCATTTGAGCAACCTCAGAATCAGATCGCGAGTGGTGGGCGTTTGCACATCCTCAACCCTGTCTGGTGCTAGAATCTCAACGTAATTCTGGCAAGATCGGCAGGTCAAGGATCGAATGAGTTCCAGCGTGATACGAGACTTAAACAGCGAATTTGGCTTCGCTACTCTCACGCTAAATCAGCCCGACCGCCTCAACTCACTCAGTAACGATTTGCTGCAATCGCTTGCCAGCGCACTGGAAGAAGTAGCAGTTGACGATTCGATACGTGCTGTGATCATCACGGGTGCCGGTCGTGCGTTTTGCTCGGGTGCAGATACCGACGAAATGTCCGGTGGCTCCGGTGATGGCCCCCACAAACCCGGTCCCGGCGGGGCAGAGGAATTACGGCGAGGGTTCCGGCTCGCTCGAAAGGTAATTCTTGGTATCTACGAGATGGAAAAGCCGGTTATCGCCGCGATCAACGGACCTGCCGTGGGTGCTGGTTTCGATCTGGCGTGCGCCTGTGACATTCGAATAGCGTCGGACACAGCCCGCTTTATGGCGGCATATATCCATGTCGGGCTGTTCCCCGGCTACGGTGGCACCTGGTTTTACCCTCGGCTGTTGGG
>JAJRZP010000101.1 GCA_024275195.1 Chloroflexota bacterium
GCTCGAAAGGTAATTCTTGGTATCTACGAGATGGAAAAGCCGGTTATCGCCGCGATCAACGGACCTGCCGTAGGTGCTGGTTTCGATCTGGCGTGCGCCTGCGACATTCGAATAGCGTCGGACACAGCCCGCTTTATGGCGGCATATATCCATGTCGGGCTGTTCCCCGGCTACGGTGGCACCTGGTTTTACCCTCGGCTGTTGGGTGCTGCCAGAGCCGCTGAACTTATGTATACCGGCAACTTCATGGAAGTCGACGAAGCCAGATCACTGGGATTTCTCAATAGCGTTGTTGCTGGCAGTGATTTGGTTGACACCGCGGAAGAGATGGCGCGTCGAATTGCTGCCGGACCGCCGATTGCGATAAGACTTGCGAAGACAATGATGCGACGGGGAATGTCGATGGATCTCGAAACTTCTCTCGAAATAACCGCCGCGGCCGAGGCAATCACGTTATCCTCGAAAGATCACGCAGAAGGCATGGCATCGCTGCGCGAGAAACGACGCCCAGAGTTCAAGGGGATCTAATGATCGGGGTTAACGGAAATCCGGTAATTTTCGCCGGGAACTCACACCCGAAGTTGGTGAGCGACATCTGCGAGTATCTCCAGCAGGATGTCGGTCAGATCGAGGTGTTCAAGTTCAGCAACGACAACACCTTCGTGCGCATCCTTGAAAACGTGCGTCAGAAAGATGTGTTCATTCTTCAGTCGACCGTCGAGCCGGTGAACGATCACATCATGGAGATGCTGATAATGATCGATGCCGCGAAACGGGCTTCTGCGGGACGAATCACGGCAGTCATCCCGTTTTACAGTTACGCACGTACCGATAAGAAGGATCAGCCACGCGTGCCGATAACCGGCCGTTTAGTCGCCGACCTGCTAGAAACAGCGGGCGCCGACCGAGTGGTAATGCTCGATCTTCACGCCGGGCAGGTCCAGGGCTTCTTCCATGTTCCAGTGGACGAGCTGACGGCGATGCCGCAATTGGTCGACTATTTCGTACAGCACAATCTTCAGGATCCGGTTGTTGTCGCAGTCGATATAGGTATCTCGAAAAAGGCCCGTTACTTTGCCGACGCGGTCAGTGCGCCACTGGCGATCGTTGAGAAACGTCGACTCGGAAATGAAGACCGAGTTGAGAGTATGAACGTAATCGGTGAGGTACGCGGGCATCCGGTCATTCTGTTCGACGATGAGATAAGTACCGGCGGGACAGTGATTGCGGCGGTTGAAGCCATCATTGCGCGCGGAGCTGGTGACGTTTACGTTGTCGCAACGCATGGCGTGTTGCCCGGAGAAGCGTCACAACGGATTACAGATATTTCACATATCAAAGAATTAGTAATTACCGACACGGCACCACTATCCGAAGACAAAGTAAACTCAAAGATCAAAGTAATCTCAGTAGCGCCTCTTCTTGGTGAGGCGATCAGGCGAATTCATGAAGGCCGTTCAGTAGGAGAACTGTTCACCAGAAAATAGATGGTGAACAGTTACTTTTTCCGAACCGACCCTTGTGGTGGAAGCCATTAGCCATT
Source organism: Chloroflexota bacterium (assembly GCA_024275195.1). GTDB lineage: Bacteria > Chloroflexota > Dehalococcoidia > Lucifugimonadales > Lucifugimonadaceae > Lucifugimonas. The sequence goes on from JAJRZP010000101.1 coordinate 1,544, forward strand.
TATGCTCAAGTTCTTCAATAAAATCGTTGGCGACTCCAACGAAAAAGCCCTGAAAGAAATCCAACCGATCGTCGATGAGATCAACGAACTCGAACCCGAGTTCGAAAAACTTACCGACGATGAGTTGAAGAGTGTCACCGTAAATCTCCGAGAGCGTTATCACGACGGTGAAGACCTCGATGATCTGTTAGCCGAAGCGTTCGCCGCTGTTCGTGAGGCGTCACGCCGTACGATTGGTATGCGCCACTTCGATACGCAGTTGATCGGTGGGATCGTATTACATCAGGGCAAAATTGCGGAGATGCGCACCGGTGAAGGTAAAACGCTGGTTGCAACGCTGCCGACGTACCTCAACGCGATTACGGGAAGAGGCGCTCACGTAATTACGGTCAACGACTATCTTGCCAAACGTGACGCCGGTTGGATGGGAGCAATTCACCATTTTCTGGGCCTGACTATTGGTTGCTTGCAGAACGACGCTTCGTGGGTTTTCAACCCGGATGCGCCACTGGAGGCGCAAGCCGATGAAAAACACGATGAGGATGAGGCCGACACTGCACCTCCCGTCCGCCTGCCGGAAGACAACTTCCAGAGAGGCACGAAGCAGGAAGCATATGCCTGCGATATCACCTACGGCACAAACAATGAATTCGGGTTCGACTACCTCCGCGACAACATGGTCGAGGAGGCCGACAGACGCGTACAGCGTGGGCGTGTCTACGCCATCGTCGATGAAGTGGACAACATCCTTATCGATGAAGCAAGAACCCCACTGATCATTTCTGGTCCGGCAAAAGAGCAGGGACAGGAGTACCGCCGGTTTGCGGTTCTGGCAAAGAAGCTCACCCCCGAAGTTCATTTCGAGATCGAAGACAAGCGCAAGACAATCGTCCTCACAGAAGAGGGAATCGCCGCAATTGAGCGTGAACTGAAGATCGAAAATCTCTACGCACCAGAAAATGACGTTCTTTCCCATTTCACTGAGAACGCCATTCGTGCCGAACACATCTACGCAAAAGACCGTGAATACGTTGTTCAGGACTCGGAAGTTGTGCTTGTCGACGAATTTACCGGTCGATTGATGACGGGGCGTCGTTTTTCAGATGGTCTTCACCAGGCACTCGAAGCCAAAGAGGGTGTTCGGGTGCAGCGGGAATCGAACACATACGCAACTATCACCCTTCAAAACTATTTCCGCATGTACGAGAAGCTCGCCGGTATGACAGGTACAGCGACCACGGAAGCAGAAGAACTGCACAAGATATACAAGCTAGAAGTTGTCGAGATCCCAACCAACCGGGAAATCCAACGAATCGACCACGGTGACTTCATTTACATGACGGCGGAAGCCAAGTGGAATGCCATCGCCGAGCGAATTGAAGAGCTTTACAACGACGGACGCCCGGTCCTGGTCGGAACCACAAGTATCGATAAATCTGAGCTTCTGGGAGAACTGCTCACGAAGAAGCGAATTCCGCACAATGTTCTCAACGCCAAGCAGCATGAACGAGAAGCCAACGTGGTTGCCGAGGCCGGTAAGGCTGGCGCGATTACTGTGGCTACGAACATGGCTGGTCGTGGAACCGACATTATCCTTGGCGGCAATCCCGATGTAACCACACCTTCCGAGGCCGGGTGGCAAGCCGATCACGACTTGATAATCGAAAAGGGCGGGCTATTTGTTCTGGGAACAGAACGACATGAGTCACGTCGCATCGACAACCAGCTTCGTGGTCGATGTGGTCGGCAGGGCGACCCCGGCGAGACACAGTTTTATCTCTCCACAGAAGACGACATCGTCCGCAGGTTCGGTGGAGACCGCATCCGAGGTGCGATGAACCTGTTTAGATGGGAAGCCGATGTTCCTATCGAAAATAAGATGGTCTCAAAGTCAGTGGAAACCGCTCAGACCAAAGTCGAGGCGCAGAACTTCGAGATACGGAAGTATCTGGTCGACTACGACGATGTGGTGAACACCCAGCGAGATGTGATCTATAAGCTGCGCGATAGGATTATCGACGGCGAAGACCTGCGTCCGACGATCACCGAATACCTCGAGGAAGAAGTACGGCTGATTGTTGCCGACCGGATCAACGGTGGCACAGAGAATTACGACGTTGACGGACTGTACCGCGATCTTCTGATGGTCTTCCCAACGTATGACGGATTCCCCGAAAAAGACGATATCTATGACATGCGGCCGGAAGAGGCTCAAGAAACCTTCCTCGAACTGATCAACACCATCTACGACAAACGAACCGGGGAGTTCGGGGCCGAGTTACTGCATAAACTCGAGCGCACCATCATGCTTCGTACGATCGACGAGCACTGGGTTGAGCATCTGACATCGATGGACAACATGCGGCAAGGAATTGGCCTTGAGGCCGCCGGTCAGCGTGATCCGCTTGTTGCCTACAAGCGACAGGCGTTCCAGATGTTTACCTCTCTCGACACAACTATCAAATCGACCGTTGCTCGGACGATATTCAGAGTGGCTTTGACTCAGCAGCCACCGCCAACACAGACCCCACAGACGAATGCTGTCAAAGCCGATGCCGACGTATCGACCCAGAAGGCGAGTGCGGTAGCCAGCAAACGCTCCGTGATGTCGAACGTGAACTCCGGACATGGAAGCGGGCAGAGTGGTGGCAGCAGCCTTGCTCAGATTCCAACACACACTCCCGATGGCCGGAAGATGACCCGCGCGGAACGTCGCAAGCTCGAACGTTTACAGCGCAAGCAGGCGAAGCAGAACAGCGAATAAACTCGGATAGCGACGGTCTCTGGTGGTCGCCGAGAAAGAATTCTGGGTTCACGACTGTGCATCAATCGGAAGCTTTGCCCCCGCGGCGGTTTTCAACATGCATTGGTGGCCCAGTTCGCCAGTTCGCCAGTTCGCCAGTTCGCCAGTTCGAACGTTCGAACGTTATTCAGATCCCAGATTGTTTTAACTGAGCGCTCGAAATATTGAATGATTTCGAATTGCCTTGCTTGCGGGTTCGGACGTTTGGTAACAAGCCAGCGTTGGGATCTGCTTCCTCATGGAGATAGGAGGGATATGTCCCCTCAACTCTTTGCGCCGAGATAACCTGTTGTCTATGGACAATAGTTCGATTTCAAAAGTGTTTGCCGACATCGCGGTGTTGATGCAGGCAAAAGGTGAGAACGTATTCAAGGTTCGCGCACATTCGAACGCATCCGACGCGATCAAATCACTACCGTTCCCCATCGCCGGCATCGTTGACGATGCGACCCGCCTCGGAGAAATCCCCGGTTTCGGCGAGGCTATTGTCGAAAAAACGCAGGAGCTAGTCCGTACCGGACGGCTCGGTCTTCTCGAAAGGTTGCTTGAGGAACTGCCCGACGGAGTTCTGGAACTTGTCCAGATCCCCGGTATTGGTCCGAAAACTGCTGTGGCAGCCGCAACCGAACTCGGAATCAGTACATTCGAACAACTCGCAGCATCCATCGAATCGGGTGAGTTTCAGTCGCTTCCTCGGATCAGCAAAAAAAGTGCTGCACAAATTCTTCGGCACGCGAAGATGCGCGTCGACCAGGGCGAGCGAATCGGAATCGGATCGGCGATCGAGGCGGCAAATAACGTCATTACCGAGCTAAAGACTCGCTGCCCGAATATCTCTCAAATCGAGGTAGCCGGGAGCGTGCGCCGGATGTCCGAACTTGTCGGCAACATCGATATCCTCTGCAGTGTTCCCGACAACGAGAGCGCGATAACAATTATCGATGCATTCACGACCCTTTCCAACGTCTATGACGTCCTGAGCCACGATGACAAGCATGCCGTGTTCACCGACAGAGCCGGGTTCAAATTCTCTATGTATCTGGTCAGACCCGAGGCATTCGCTGGCGCGCTTGTTTACGCCACCGGCTCGATCAGCCACGGGATACGTCTTGAAGAACTGGCGGCTGGAAAACAACTGAAGTTCACTTCAGACGGTCTATTCGATTCAGCATCTGAAACACTTGAGCCACTTGATTCCGAGAAAAATGCCTACGGTCGTCTGGGATTAAGTTTCATCCCACCAGAAATGCGCGAAGACGCAGGTGAGATAGAGCGCGCAGTTGACGACGATCTGTCGAGCATCGTTACCTCTGATGATATTCGTGGCGACCTCCACTCCCACACCAACTGGTCAGACGGTCGTTATTCGATGGAGGATATGGTGGCAGCGGCTCTGGAGCGTGGCCTTGAGTATCTGGCGATAACCGACCACTCACCGAGCGCAACGGTCGCCAACGGACTCAAGCCCGACATGCTTCTTGCTCACAACGCTGCCGTCAGAGAACTCGACCAAACGGCTGGCGTAAGGCTGCTGACCGGTACAGAGATGGACATCAAGCCAGATGGCTCGCTCGACTACAGCGATGAGTTGCTCGCCGATCTCGATCTGGTCATAGCGTCTATTCACTCAGGAATGGACCAGGATGAAGATACAATGACTCACCGGGTGATCGCGGCAATGGAGAGTCCACATGTCGATGTGATCTGCCATCTGACTGCTCGTCTGCTGGGGAAACGTTCTCCAGTCTTGATCGACATCGACGCTATCTTTGCTGCCGCGGTTCGAACTGGGACAGTGATGGAGATCAACGCGTCGCCAGATCGCCTCGACCTGAGCGCAGAGCACGTGCGGAGAGGGATGGACATGGGTGTGATCTTCGCAATTAGCACTGACTCGCACCACACGTGGCAGTTTGACAATATGCGATTCGGTGTCAGTACTGCAATACGGGGCTGGGTCGAGTCAAACCGTGTGATCAACACACTTAGTTATTCGAATCTAATGGCGTTCTTGGCTCTTCCAAAGTCAGAGCGATACGCATTCAACAAATCCCGTGGCCAGTAGCAAAGAATCAAGCACCTCAACCGACTCACTTGCGAAGGAGGCAAGCGCGGTTCTCGCACGCCTGAAGTCCGAACTCGATCAACCGAATGATGACTGGAAAATTTCTGTTCTCGAAACGATAGCTATATGGCCACTGGCAAACGAAGATATCGCTGGTGAACGTCTGGACTACCTGATCGGCGGCGAGGCTTTTAATTGGCGTCTACTGGCACAACGGTTGCTGAGTGAGTGTGGCGCCGAGATCGATCACGAAATCTGGTGGGATTGGATCTCTGAGCCGGTACTATTCGCCGGATTTGAAGAACCGGAGTTCATGCGCGCTGTCGGTGTCGACAAGTTCAGGGCACACCTGTCGTATTTTTATGGAGTTACAGTCGAGCAGGCACTTGTCGCCGCGGTCGAAGAGGAAGCCACCCACCGGCGCGTTGCTGCCGGTCGTCAGTTGAGTGATCATTCGCTCGAGATCGTGTACGAAACACTCTACGGAAACACGCGCGAGCAGTTATGGGGGTTCTTCAAGCTCGAGATAGGCGTACAGCCGGCTCGTGAGGGTTGGCGCCATCGCGACGAACATTCCCTCGCCGACGAAGACGCGTTCGTGTACTGGCTGTTCAAGTTGCGGATGGAACGGTCTGATCCGGCGAAGATCGCAAGCGATACTCGAAAAGGCCTTGCAAAGCTTGAACGTATGCGGCAGAGCGATATTCAGCGAAAGAAGCTCGTTCAGTCGGACAAAATACAGCAGCGCATTCGCAAACGACCCAAACGTTCGAAAAATACGTGAGCAGCATTTGGCATTGCAATCGAGCTCAGACGCGACTAGCCTGAATGTGATATTGAATCAGCTTTGACGAGAAGTAGTAGTGTGTTTGCAGGGTTCGAGAGATCCGGTGGTTGGTGCGAACCGGAACCTTGCTATCGTGAAGTCGTCTCCGAGCTGGTGAACTGAAAGTGCGTGTTTCAATCGATTCACAAAATCAGTAGGTTCACCCGGTCGCTCCGTTACAGCCAATTGAGTGGTTCACTGGCAATATTCAGCAGTGAACAACGAAGGTGGTACCGCGGTAGACCCGTCCTTTGACGAAGCAAAAACAGCTTCTGATATGGATGGGTTTTTTGTTGTTCAAGATTAAGTTGAAATGCGAAAAAGTAGAGTCACACGCGTTCGACAACCGGGTTTTGTTGATTCGACTGAACCAGCGTTAGGAAAGTAATCAGATGAAATCGATAGAGTTTGGCGATCTTCCAAAGCGCTTTGATATCAATGAGCGTGAACAGCATTGGCGAAAACGTTGGAACGAACTCGGCGTTGCGAAACGCGACCCGAACGCTCCTCGTGAAAAATCGTTCGTGATCGATTCGCCACCACCGACAGTGAGTGGCTCACTTCATATCGGGCATATTTTTTCCTACACGCATCAGGATCTGCTCGCCCGTTACAAGCGAATGGCAGGCTGGAACGTCGCCTACCCGATGGGCTGGGACGACAACGGATTGCCTACGGAGCGACGGGTTCAGAACTACTTCTCAGTTCGGGCAGAGAGAAACGTGTCGTACATCGAGAACCTCGATGTCGAAGCCAAACGAGCCGAGTTGGGACTCAAGAAGAATCAGCAACTTGTCATCAACCGTCAGAACTTCATCGAGCTTTGCCGCGTAGTTACCGAGCTTGACGAAGTTGCCTTCAAAGACACTTTCAACCGGATGGGGTATTCAATTGATTGGAGCGACGAGTACGCCACAATCGACGAAAAGAGCCGACGCATTGCACAGCGCAGCTTCCTCGACCTGTTCAAGAAGGGGCACGTGTACCAGCTCGAATCACCAACCATGTGGGATGTCGATTTCCAGACGGCGGTTGCCCAGGCAGAAGTAGAAGACCGAGAGAAGACAGGGGCGTATCACGATCTTGAGTTCGGGGTGTTCGAAGAGGATGCACCAGTCCAGAGCTTTGTGATTTCAACGACCCGCCCCGAGTTACTCGCCGCCTGTGTAGGTATAACGGCACACCCTGACGATAAACGATTTAAAGGTCTATTCGGGAAGCATGCCATCACTCCCGGCTTCTTCGCAAAGGTTCCGATCTTCCCCAGCACCGAAGCCGATCCTGACAAAGGAACCGGCATCCTGATGGTCTGCACGTTCGGTGATCAGACAGACGTTGCATGGTGGCGCGAGGAAGGGTTGGAGCTAAGGCAGATTCTCGGTCGAAACGGGCGAGTCCTCGATCATTCTTTTGCCAGCGAGGCTACGAGCGGTGCATGGGAGAGCCTCAAGCCTGAGAGGGCCAACGAGAACTACCAGATGATCGTCGGCAAACGCTCGCCTTCCGCAAAGTCGATAGTTGTCGATCTGATGCGCGATCCCGAAAATTCAGCGACTGGCAACGGTCCGCCGCTCAAAGGTGAGCCGAAGCCGATTCAGCACCCTGTCCGCTACTACGAAAAGGGCGACAGCCCTCTCGAGTACCTGACGACGCGACAGTGGTTCGTGCGACTACTCGATAAGAAAGATCAGATGATCGAGATGGGGCGCAAGATCACATGGCACCCGGAGTTCATGAGAAAACGGTTTGAGAACTGGACAGAGAACCTGAATGTCGACTGGTGCATCTCACGCCAACGGTACTTCGGAGTGCCGATCCCGGTTTGGTACCCGCTCGATGGTCAGGGCGAGCCCCAGTACGATCGAGCAATCATTGCCACCCCTGAAATGCTACCCGTCGATCCTGAATCGGTTGCCCCTGTCGGCTACGACGAAAGCCAACGTGGCGAGCCGGGCGGTTTTGTTGGAGAACCAGATATATTCGATACGTGGTTCACATCGTCACTCAGCCCGCAGACGGTGGCGCGCTGGGGTGATGAAGACGACCAGATGGACACGCTATTCCCGATGGATGTGCGTCCGCAGGGTCACGACATTATTCGTACATGGGCGTTTTACACGATTGCCAAAGCAATGTTGCATCAGGAATCCGTTCCCTGGCACAACATAAACCTTTCTGGCTGGGTTCTTGATCCTGACCGAAAGAAGATGTCGAAGTCGAAAGGGAACGTTGTAACTCCGGTCGATACTCTCGACAGATTCGGCGCTGACGCGGTCCGGTACTGGTCGGCTTCGTTCAAGCTGGGCACCGATGCTGCCCACGACGAGGCGATCTTCAAGATCGGTGGAAAACTCGTTACAAAGTTGTACAACGCCGGTAAATTCGTCCTTGCACAGACCGCAGAAGACGGCCCGATCACAAACGAGCTCGATCGTGCCTTTATCGCCGAATTAAAAGAAGTTGTGCGGGTTGCGGGCGAGGCGTTCGAAAATTTCGAGTTTTCAGTTTCGCTTCAAGAGACTGAAAAATTCTTCTGGGGTGCATTCACCGACAACTACATCGAGCTATTGAAGAAGCGTTCACGTTCCGAAGATGACCCCGAGGGAAGAGCTTCGGCAGTTGCGACGTTGCGACTTGGGCTAAACGTCGTACTTCGTCTGTTTGCGCCAATCGTGCCGACGATAACGGACGAGGTATGGAGTTGGGTGTTCGCCGAGGAGACGGGTCATCCCTCGATTCACAAAGCTCCGTGGCCCACCGTTGAAGAGCTTGATTCAGTTGAACCACCCGAGAATGCAGCATCGTTCCAGGCCGCCTGCGACGCCATCTCGGCAATTCGCAAAGCGAAGAGCGAGAGCGGGATTAGCCTGAACCGCGAGTTATCGAGCTTGGTGTTGGAGTCAGACGAATCTGGTGAGTTGGATTTGCGGCTGGTGACTGAGGATGTGGCTGCTGCTGGAGGTGCGACATCGATCGGATTCAAATCCGGCACGTCAACCACCGACTGGCGGTACACAGCTCAGATCGAACCCGCAGAAGCGCTAGAGAAGCCAGCAAAGTAAGAGCGCGCTGCAATTCAATCTCTCACACCCAAAACAACATACAAGGGATCTCGACGCGGCTCACATCCCTGCTCGGCTAGACCGATGACACGAATGAACGTTGAATCCCGCGAGATCCCTCGAATACCTCGGGAAATAGTTGGAGGCGCATTAGTGCCTTCATACGCAACCGGTCGCAATCATCAACCATTGGCGGCTGAAGGGAAAGCTCGGCTATCCCTGGGACTTCCACTCTTCCCACTGATCCAGATGGAAATCGGGAACTGAGAAGAATTTGTGCAGCGCGCCTTCTCTGGCGCGGACTTCTGCACACATTCTGGCAACATCGGCCGCCTCGTCGAGAGCCACACGCGTGGCCCCATCACCATCGCAAACCAGAATATCGCCGGGGTTGATCTTCAGGCTGGCGACAGTCACCGGGATTCCGTGATCAATCATGTTGAACGGCCCATGGCCCGGAACCCGACCTGTTGCCCAGAGAGGCAAGCCAGCCTGCCTGATGCCGGGCACATCACGTGCATTCCCGTCAACCAGCGCACCAACCGCACCGAGTGCTCTCATCTGGTACGCCATGCCGTCACCGATAATGGCGCCGCGCCTTGCCGGTTTATCAACGTCTTGCTGCACCACGATCACAGGGACGTTCGCATCGGCGATCGAATCGAAGTAATCGAGCCGGTTCGTGTTGATCTCGGCGGGCTCGTTCAACGGTGCCCATGTTGAAGTCAGCGCGTACCCGACGGCAGGTTTCTCACCTGGGGATATGTATTCACGAATACTGGGGTCGGTATAGTCGTCGTCTTCATGAACGTAGCCTCGAACCAGAATGCCCGCGTTCTGTACCGTGGCGGAATCATATTCAGCAAGCGTATCGAGGATCGATTGGTCGACGGAATTCATGAATGAGTTACGAGAGCCTGACTATTGTTCGAGTGGCACGATGTCGGGTTCGAGTGAAAGTACCTCGCCGGGGAAGAACTCCCGCCACGATTCGAACTGTTCGACGAAGGTACGGCCTTCCTCGACAGAACTCAGGCCTTTGACAGCTCGCCCGGGATCGTATCCCGTGGTCTTTGCCAGCGCTTCTATCCCACGCTTGGTGTCGCGGACGCCACCGACCGAGAATGTGTCACCTTCGTCGTTCTCGACGATCAGATCGAACCCTTTTTTCTTCTGTTTCCAGTACAGCCTCATCGGACACCTCGTTCAGCACATGCGTTGAACTGCTTGGATCGACTTTTGTGGTCAGTATTCTAAGGGCATCAACCACTATCTGGGCACGCGAATTCGGCGATGAATCGACCAGAATCTCAGGATAAGAGCGAGCACGGACTTGAGTGCAGATTTCGTTATCGCAAGCGCTTTGTCAGCAACGGGAGTGCACGGTCGAGTATTGCATGACCGACGTCGAGTTTTCCCATCAGCGGCTGCGGTTCGGAGCCTCCGTCTGCGTCAACGAAAGTCACCCTGTTGGTCTCGGTGCCAAATCCACTCCCGGGTTCGCTTACATCGTTCGCAACGACAAATGCGGCACCCTTCGGTACCGCCTTCGCTCGAGCGTTGGCCTCGACATCGTTTGTTTCAGCGGCGAAGGCAACTTTCACAAGATTCCGACCGTGAGCGAGTGGCATGAAATCTTCGACTCTGGTCAACTCAAGCGACATGCCACCTGAGTCAGTCTTCTTGATCTTCCTGTCTGATACCAGTGCCGGGGTAAAGTCCGATATGGCGGCAGCCATCACGAGCAAGTCGGCTTCGGCAGATGCTGGGAGTATCGCGTCCCGCATTTCGTCGACAGTATTCGCTCGAACGATACTGACTCCTGCGGGATCAGGCAGATCGGCGGCAGTGACCAGCGTTACTTTTGCGCCTCGATCACGTGCCGCTTCCGCGATGGCGTATCCCATCTTGCCTGTTGAACGATTCGAGATGAACCGGATCGGATCAATTGGTTGTTTTGTTCCACCCGCCGAAACGATCACATGCAGCCCGGAATAGTCCCCCCGTCGACCGATTGCCTGGCGTACAAGGCCAACCAGTGTTGCTGTCTCCACGAGTCGTCCTTTTCCGATAAGTCCTGAGGCAAGCCTTCCGTCGGCAGGACCGGCAACCACAACACCATCGGCTATCAGGGTTTCCACGTTTCGTTGTGTTGCTGGACTCGCGAACATATCGGCATCCATCGCCGGCGCAACTATCACAGGTGCTTCAGTTGCAAGAACAGTGGCACTCAGTGGATCGTCTGAAATTCCGAGTGCCAGCTTTGCCAGAGTGTTTGCGGTGGCTGGAGCGATCAGCACGCAATCGGCTCGAAGGGCGAGGGCAACGTGGTCGATGCTGAGTTCGGAGTGGGCTTCCCAGAGCCCGGTAGTAACTGGTCGGTGAGTCAGCGCTTCGAAAGTCGATGTACCAACAAACTCAGTTGCAGCAGTGGTCAGGATCACATCGACAATCGCACCTGCCTGAACCAGCTTGCTGGCTATATCGGCAGCTTTATAAGCCGCAATAGATCCCGTGACACCAAGAACCACGGTCTTGCCTTCAAGCGGGGGGCGTGAGTTTGGTTGGATCGAACTTATTGAAGGCAGCATATCATGCACCAGACACCAGTTCAGACGTTATTCATTTCGTGAACCAGACGCAACCCGATGAGAGTCAACTCTGGATTCACGTGATTAAAGGATTCTGTATGTTGTGCCATCAAGTTCGCCAGGCCACCGGTAGCGACCACCGTGACATCCTCGGGGGCATCAGGGTTCAACTCGATCTTGAATCGTGCCAGCATGCCCTCGATAAGCTCGGCAAACCCGAAGACGAAGCCCGACTGCATCGACGCGACCGTACTTCTGCCAATTACGCGGTCCGGCGCAACAAGCTCGACGCGTCGAAGCTGGGAGGTATTGCGAAACATCGCATCTGCGGCGATTTCCATACCGGGTGAGATCGCACCGCCGATGTAGTCACCATCTGCCGTGATAGCGTCGAATACCGTTGCAGTTCCGATGTCAACGACCACACATGGGCCACCATACAACTGATGAGCTGCAACGGCATCTACGATGCGGTCGGCTCCCACATCCTGAGTCCGGTCGTAGTGAATGCGGATGCCGGTTCTCACACCGGGACCGATCACCAGCGGCTCGATTTTGGTGAGCGACGACAGCGCATTTACGTAGTCTTCCGTCAGTGGCGGTACGACCGAGCAGATGACAACGGCATCGAATGAGTCCGGCTCAACACCCTTCGAACGGAGCACACCTTGAAGAGCCCACGAATGTTCATCGACTGTGCGAGACTCGCGAGTCGCCAATCGCCAGGTGGCGGTAAGCTCCTGACCGTCGAATGCGCCGATCGTGATGTTCGTGTTGCCGATATCAACGGCAAGTAATGAAGTCACTGTCCCTCCAGTATAAGAGCGTCGCATGGCAAACCGGAGGTTTTTACACGCCAACGGGTGCATTGGCGCACGGAATCAGACGGAGCAACCACTACGATCTATCTATGAGAAATCCCGAGAGAAGGCTCCAAGCTGACGCGTAACGTCGGTCGCACGCATTCCGGTTTCACCGAACTCCTGCCTTGCGATATCGGCAGCGTAGCCATGAGTGAACACAGCGAGTGCCGCCATTTCAAACAACTCGGTGGGAAGTTGTGCGAGCAGTCCGCCGAGTAGACCCGCAAGTACATCGCCACTGCCACCTTTAGCGAGTCCGCTGTTGACCCACGGCGACACCGCCAGTCTGCCATCTGGAGATGCAATCAGGGTTGCGGCTCCTTTGAGAACGATCACTTTGCCGAATCTTTTAGCTGCCTCTTGGGCTACTGAAACACGGTCAGCCTGTACATCTCCGGTTGAAATTCTCATCAACCGACTCATCTCACCCGGATGCGGTGTGAGTACTCCCGGGTTCTCAAGGCGATCCCACCAGCGGTGCGACCCGGAAAGTATGTTGAGTGCGTCTGCATCGAGGACGAGCGGTATATCGGAGTTGGTCTGAGCCAGAACAATCGAAAGGAACTCGGTTGTGGATGAGCTGTTCCCAAGCCCGGGTCCGATAACGACTGCTGTCGATCTTTCAACAAGATTAAGCACGATCTCTGCTGATCTGGACGGGTCGATATCGCAGTTTGATTCGAGAGGCAGAGAGCGATACATCGCTTCAGGTATCCCGCCTGCGATCTGGCGATGAACAGGTTCGGGTATTGCCACGAACGTAAGGCCCGCCCCGGAGCGAGTTGCCGCATCCGTCGCCATAGCGACTGCGCCGACGTAATCCTGTGACCCCCCCACAAGAAGTACCGACCCAAACGTGCCCTTGTGCCCATCGGTAGGGCGTTCAGGAAGAAATGTCGCGGCAAGATCGTGGCTAAGTAGCTCAGTTGTCACCTGAGAGTCGAGACCGGTAGGAATCCCGATATCGAGCACCGAGATTTCTCCGGTCAAGCTCGGGTCGCCAGAAATAGCCGATCCGAGCTTAGGGTAACCGAGGGACAGGGTTTTATCGGCCGGGAGGCCAGCAAGGTCGAATTCACCGGAGTCGGAGTTCAACCCGGTCGGTAAATCGAGAGCGATTACGGGAACGGCTGCCTGAAGAACCGTAAACAGAAGCGACGAAAGTGGATCAGCAATTGGACGGGAACGACCCGTACCGAGAATCGCATCAACCACCAGATCTGCTGTTTCGAGCAACTTCTCGAGTAGTTCGACCCCCTCTGACAAAAGTCCGTCGATTGTCGTAACGCCAGCGGTACCAGCTGAATGCCGTTTCGGATCGGGCGATCTTCGCTCTGCGCAAAGAACCGCGGTGACGCTCGCGCCCCAGTTTGCTAGATGCCGACCCGCCACAAAACCGTCAGCACCGTTATTACCCGGTCCGATCAGTATCAAGATCCGCTTGCCGTAAAGTTCGCTGTGATCACCGAAACCAGATCGAACCGCCTCGGCAACAGCCAATCCCGCGTTCTCCATCAGCTCGTCCAGCGACACACCTGCGTCGACACTGGAAAGTTCGATTGCGCTCATCTGGGCCGCAGTTACAAGTTTCATGGCTTCCACGCATCGTCACGTGCTTCACCAACTGCTGAAGCTGTGGCAAGGTCTCTAGAGTGTGAGAGGCTCAAAGCAATTCGGGTGATTCCCATCTTTTCGGCACGCGCTTTTGCCGATCCGTGAAGCAGAATCTCGGGAGGCCCGCCCCGCTTGCGGGTCACTTCGATCGACTTCCACGGCACGCCGCGCACGCCGGTTCCGAGCAGTTTCATCACCGCCTCTTTGGCGGCGAATCGACTGGCTAGCTGATGGGCGCGACCACGCGCATAGCGTTGTTCGCCCTCGGTGAACACCTTGTCGAGGAACCGCTTCGGATATCGTTCCAGCACACCGGCAACTCGAGAGATCTCGATCAGGTCGATTCCTGTGTAGATCATGCGCTAGATGCCTCCGGGGCTGAACGCTAGATAAAACTCAAATGATGCCCGAAATAATACTTGTTGAGATATTTCTCAGTTACGATTTACTCCGGTAAATACGAAATTCGACACTCATTTAAGTTCAGAGTATCTCAGGGGCCAAATCAAGGTGAAAGCACGAATTATTGACGGCAAGGTAGTGGCGTCAAAGGTCCACGATGAAGTAGCTGTAGGGGTGGCCGAGTTCAAGGCGAGTCATGGCACAGTTCCGGGCTTGACCGTTGTGCTGATTGGCGATGACCCCGCGTCACACTCATATGTAAAAGGCAAGGAACGCGCTTGCGAGAAGGTTGGCATCGCCACCGCGACTATTCGTCGAGATGCCACGATAACCCAGGAGGAGTTGGTGGAGATCGTCGAGGGCCTGAACAAGGACCCGAAGGTCAACGGCATTCTCGTTCAATTACCCTTGCCGAAGCATCTCGACGAAGATGCTGTCATCCACGCTATCGACCCGATGAAAGATGTCGATGGTCTGCACCCTGAAAATGCCGGTCTGTTGATGCTCGGTCAACCCCGCTTCGCTCCCGCCACTCCGTTAGGGGTCCAGAGGATGCTCGTCGAGCAGAAGGTCGATATGAACGGCGCACGGGTTGTGATTGTAGGCCGCAGCAAGTTGGTGGGAATGCCGCTGACCGCGCTTTTGCTTCAGAAAGGAATCGGCGCGAATTCGACCGTCACGGTCTGCCATACCGGCACAAAGGATATCGGCGCAGAGACTCGAAGGGCCGATGTGCTGATTGCCGCGACCGGTTTCCCCGGACCTATCACGCCGGACATGGTGAAACCTGGAGCCGTTGTCATTGACGTTGGAGTTTCACGAGTTGAAGATCCGACCCGCAAAAGAGGCTATCGCCTGACCGGTGATGTTGAATTCGATGGAGTTGCCGAAGTCGCGTCGGCAATCACACCGGTTCCCGGTGGAGTTGGTCCCATGACCATTTCTATGCTTCTGGTTAACGTACTCCAGGCGGCAAAATTAGCCGCAGCAAACTAAATTCACAATAGAGGATCCAGTAAATTACGGTAGAATGGTCGTTTCTCCACCAACCTCCTCTAAACAGACTGTGTAGTTTGTTCAGCGTCTATAGCACGTTTGTCAGCATCTGAATAATTAATGGCAAGTCCCACCAAACCCAGTGCGAAAACCTCGTCAAAATCCGCGAAGTCGTCCAACAACGGCAAGAGCGGTGCGTCAGGTCTGGATGAAAGTGGCGCCGGTGTCGAAATCGATCACCTTGAACTGTTCCGTCAGATGTACCTCATCCGCCAGTTTGAACTGGCGTGCGGCGAGAACTACTCGAAAGGTCTGATACGCGGATTCCTTCACCTGTACATCGGACAGGAAGCCACCGGAGTTGGAGCCCTATCCACTCTTCGGGATGATGACTATATCGTCAGCCACTATCGCGATCACGGGCATGCGCTCGCCCGTGGGCTCGATGTAAACCGTTCCATGGCAGAGTTGTTCGGCAGAGCAACCGGTACGTCCAAAGGCAAAGGTGGGTCGATGCACCTGTTCGACGTTGCCAAGCGATTCATGGGTGGTCACGCGATAGTCGCCGGTCAATTACCGCTCGCTGCGGGTCTCGCACTCGCGCAGCAGTACAACAAAACCGATGGGCTCACGATCTGCTTCTTCGGTGACGGTTCGACAAATCAGGGGGTATATCACGAAACCTTGAACCTTGCGGCTGTCTGGAAACTGCCAGTTCTGTTTTTCCTCGAAAACAATATGTACGGAATGGGCTCGTCGATCGAGCGTGTTCGAGCGGGTGGAATCGATTTTTATCCCGGAATGGCAACCTACGGTATACCCGCCGCTGAAGTCGATGGGATGGACGTTCTGGCAGTCAAAGAGGCGACAGAACTTGCGGTTGAACGCATCCGCGCTGGAGAAGGCCCTCAGTTCATCGAGGCCAAGACGTTCCGATTTGTTGGCCACTCCCTCGCTGATGGTCAGAAGTACCGCGGTCAGGAAGAGGTCAAGGAATGGGAAGAGCGCGATCCGGTCATTACATTTCCAGCGAAGTTGATTCAGGCGGGTCTCGTAACTTTAGACCAAATTGATGATGTGAAAACCGAGGTGGATGAAGTGGTTGCGAAATCAGTCGAATTCGCCCTCCAGAGCCCTGAACCCGACCTCTCTGAAATCCACGACGACGTGTTCGCCTAACGCCAATGCCAGTTATCGTTCTAAGAGAAGCGCTCAAACGGGGACTCGAGGAAGCACTCGAAAATGATCCTCGCGTGTTCATGATGGGTGAAGACATCGGTGAATACGGTGGTGCCTACGCCGTGACCGATGGGTTCCTGAAGAAATTCGGCCCTGAACGAATCAAGGACACACCGATTTCCGAGCAGGCTTTTCTTGGTGCCGGTATCGGCGCCGCTGCCGCCGGGCTTCGACCGATTGTCGAGTTCATGTCGATGTCTTTCACCCTGGTAGCTTTTGACCAGATCGTCAACATGGCGGCCAACCTGCGCTACATGTCGGGCGGGCAGATCAGCGTACCGATGGTGATTCGAGCGCCGACCGGTGCCGGTGTCCAGCTCGGTGCGACCCACTCACAGAGTTTCGAGACGTGGCTCGCAGAAGTTCCCGGAATGAAGGTCGTCTGCCCGTCGAACCCGTATGACGCCCTGGGCCTGATGCGATCGGCGATCAAGGATGACAATCCCGTTCTCGTCGCGGAACCCGCTCTGCTCTACGGGACGAAAGGCGAGGTGCCCGACGAGTACTACGAGATCGAAATAGGGAAGGCTGACGTCACCCGCTCTGGGAGCGACATCACTCTGGTTTCGTACGGATATGGAATGCATCCAGTGAACGAAGCCGCCGACAAACTGTCCGCACGGGGAGTTTCGGTCGAAGTCATCGACCTGCGCTCACTGAGTCCTATCGACATGGACACCATCGTTTCTTCTGTTCAAAAAACCAACAGGGTCGTGGTCGTTGATACAGCCAGGAGAAAGGGCGGCATCATGGCCGAGGTCGCCGCTGATCTTCAACAACTCGCTACTGAATGGCTTGATGGTCCTGTGATGCGCGTTGGTTCGAACGACGTTCCGTGGCCTTACAACAGAGGCCTTGAACGGGAAGTTCTCACGGATTCCGACGATGTGTTGGCGGCCGTTGCTGAAGGCTACGGACTGTAAGCAGGCGTCGAGCCTGATTCAAGTATTCGATCACCAATTACTGTGAGTTGATCGGAACTATTTCCAGCAACCCTGTAACATCTGTTCAGTTACAGTGACGCTTATCACGACTGGCTCAGTCCCTGTAGTTCGGCGGCTGCGCGCAAGGAGGAACGATTCAATGAATGTACTTGAACTCCATCTCCGACCAAACGCGCCGATCTTGGAAGCAAACTCAGGTCTAACAATCGTGGCTCTTATCTAGATATCCATGTTTAGACGTGCGGCAGATCTCCCCGAGTGCGCCCGGTGATTTAGGGAATACCCACGTTGAACACCCCACCCCAGAACGACAATCCAGATCATCCGATCGAAAAACAAAGAACGTCGTCACCCATGACAGGCGACTATTCAAATCTCGTTCAGTACGGACTCACCGATGCTGTCAGATCGCAGTTCGTCGAGATCGTGTCGAAAGACCCCGAACTCGTACCGGGCAGAGTGGCGAGAGTCGATGGAATATCGACGTTTGTCCACGCCGAAACCTCCGACTTTCGGGCTGTGAGCACGCTTGCTCGAATCGCCCTTGAAGATGAATCCGAGATCGAGCCCGCACAGCCAACTGTCGGCGATTGGGTACTCGTTCGTCCCGGAATGAACGAAGATCCTGACGAGATCGAATTTGTCTTGCCCCGAACCTCACTTCTCGTCAGAAAACGAGTGATGCGCGGGAAAGAAGAGGGCGATGAACAGGTTCTCGCAGCCAACATCAGCACGGTCTTTGTCGTCCAGTCGGTAACTTACTTCAACGCCGCTCGACTTGAACGGGAAATCGCTCTGGCGTGGGGGAGTGGAGCGATTCCGGTGGTGGTTCTTTCCAAGAGCGACTTGCTAGATACCGAGGCTGGCGATGTTATTGATCAGGCGAGACTAACGGCTCCTGATGTCGAAGTGTTGGTCGTGAGCGGCATCACAGGAGCCGGTACCGACCCACTGCGCCAGTACACTTCGGCGGGTAGCACGGTCGTCTTGATCGGCGCGTCTGGAGTGGGGAAATCCACTCTGGTGAACAGCCTGATGGGGCAACATGTGATGGATACCGGGGAAATCCGTGAGTCTGACACACGTGGTCGTCATACAACGGTCACCCGACAACTGCTCCCGCTCCTCAACGGCGGAGTGTTGATCGACACACCCGGCATTCGAACCATCGGCCTGGTTGCTGGCAGCGAGGATGCGCTGGCGAGAACGTTCTCTGAAATCGAGAAATTTGTTGGTCAGTGTCGATTTCGGGATTGCGGCCACACAGGTGAACCTGGCTGTGCTATCGATGAAGCGATCGCCGGCGGTCGACTTTCGAGAACACGATTCGAGTCGTACAAGCGAATGGATCGAGAACTACAGCACGAAGAGACCAGACACGATCCCGCTGCTCGAACCGAGCATCAAAGAAAAATGCGGATAGTGGCGAAGGCCAACCGCCAGAAATCCCGAGTGGAAAAAGCTAGCAAGCCCGATAAACACTGAGCAGAATTCGCCTATTCGGCGGCGATAATGCGCGCCTGTACCGGATTGTTGTGTACCCTCTATCGACGGGTCTTTCAAGACCCGACAGGGGAGTACGCTAGACGTACGATTTCTACGAACCAATCGTTCCCGCAGGAGTGCAGAATTGATCAGTGAAGTGACTATGCCCTCGATGGGTGCCGATATGACGGAAGGCACCATCGCCAAATGGCTTATGGCCGAGGGCGACGCCGTGAAGCGCGGGGACAAATTGGCTGAGATCGAGACCGACAAGACTGTCGTCGAGATGGAAGCCTACTCAGAAGGTCTACTTCGCAGGATAGTTGTCGCTGAAGGAACGCTTGTACAGGTCGGGGCAGTCATTGCATTCATCGGCGATCCCGATGATGAGATTCCAGAAGTCGCTGACGCTACCCCCGCTGCCGAATCTCCCAAATCAGAGGCACCGGCACCAACACCCGCTGTTCCTGCCAGTACTCCTGCACCCGCTCAGCCAACCACACCAACTCCTGCGCCGACACCGGTAGTTGCGCGAGGCGGTCGAGTGAAAGCCTCACCGATCGCCCGCAAGATCGCCGAAGAGAAGGGGATCGATATCGCATCCGTTCCAGGGACGGGACCCGGTGGACGAATCACTAAGTCAGATGTCGAAAACTTCACGCCGTCGCCAGTGTTCGCAGCGTCAGGTGGTCGCGCACCAGTTGTCGTGGACGGATCAGATATCACGCTATCGTCGATGCGGCAGGCTATCGCCCGGGTAACTGTTCGATCAAAGACAGACTCCCCCCACTACTACGTGACTCACGAAGTCAACATGGGTCCGGCAATGACGTTCCGTGCGCAACTCAACGAAGCGATCGTTGACGATGGTGATCGAGTCTCGGTCAACGACATGATTCTGAAAGCCGTTACGACGGCTCTGCTCAAGTACCCGAAATGGAACACGACGTTCGATGGCGACAAGCTAGTCGGTCACTCAGACATCAACCTCGGCGTGGCAATCGCTCTCGAAGAGGGGCTGATCGTGCCAGCGGTGATCAGCATCCAGAACATGTCGCTTATCGAAATTTCTCGGGCTGTTCGTGACATGGGCAAAAGGGCGCGTGGCGAAGGTGGCTCACTTAGCCAGGCTGAGATGACGCAGGGAACGTTCGGAACGTCGAACCTCGGCATGTTCGGCACCTCGTCGTTCTCGGCAATTATCGTTCCGCCAAATGCAGGGATCATCTCTGTCGGTGCAGTCAAAGAGAAGCCGATCGTCAAAAATGGGGCAATCGTTGTTGGCCAGACGATGAATGCCACGATATCGGCTGATCATCGAGTCGGTGATGGGGCCGAGGCGGCGATGCTAATGAGCGAGTTCCAGAAAACTCTCGAAAATCCCGCCCGCTTGATGCTGTAGGCATGTAGCTCGAAATCATGAAAAATTCGTGAACACTACTAATTGGTGGTCGCGGGTTTGCGGACATCCAACTCCTCGCTTTGTTGGCGGGGCAGGCGATAGGTTCACGGACGATGTACGTACGGGAAAAATTCAACACGGAAGAGAGATCGGTTCTCAACCGTTTCTTCACGAACGTCGATGGACCCGTCTTCGCCCTGATCAATCTTCCCGAAGTTGTGAAAGGCGCGTTGTTCGCCCGATACAGTCGTTCGCCGAAATCGCTAAGACGCCTGTTTCTTGACGAGTTTTATGATCAGCCAGAAGTGCCGATTGAAGAGTTGTCAGAAGATGCCAACAGTCAGGCTATGGTTTCGCTGAGCCGTGCCGAAGGCCTTTACGACCGGGTCTTCTCGCAGTTCGGTGACGATTCCGTTGCCCAACTTGGGGGCGCTCACATCGCATGCGAACAGGCGTCAAACCTTCTGACCAAAGTACTCGAGTGGGGACGCCTCGCCTCCTATCTCGAACAATCTACCCGGTATATTTTTTACGATCAGAAACTTGGCGAGCGGTATCGATACATCGCACCGCCTGAGATCGAGACAGGCCCTCTCTCCAGCGAGTATTCGAAGACCATGGACTGGCTGTTCGACGAATATTCCGAACTGGTTCATACGTGCGTGCCGTTCTTTGAGAACCAGTTCCCGCGTGAAGACGGCGACTCGAAATTCATCTATACATCGTCGATACGCGCGAAAGCGTGCGATTCGGCACGCGGATTGCTACCCGCAGCAACCACTTCGAATGTCGGAATATTCGGGACAGGTCAGGCATACGAGTCGATGCTGATACGAATGAACAGCCATCCGCTTGAGGAAGCGCGCGACTACGCCCGAATGATGCTTGTGGAACTACGGAAGGTGATTCCAGCCTTCTTGAAGCGCGTCGATGTGCCCGATCGTGGCGAGATGTGGTCAGGATACTTCCAGAACAACCACGAGTCGATGGAGCGAATTGCCTCCGGTATCGATGCGTCGCCAGAAGGCATCGAGGAAGTAACCCTTGTCGAGTGGGACCACGATGCGGAGGACAAAATCGCCGCTGCTGCTCTCTACGCACATACCGATCTACCCGACACACAGCTACAGACAATCGTGAGCGCCATGAGCGACTCCGACAAGGCCGAGGTGATACGTGCCTATGTCGGTAATCGTCAGAATCGGCGTCACAAGCCGGGTCGGGGCATGGAACGATCTTTCTACAGGTTCGATGTACTGTCGGACTTCGGCAGCTTCCGTGACCTTCAACGGCACAGGATGCTGACGCTCGACTGGCAACGCCTCGGTGTGAAGCACGGATATTCGACTCCTCCTGCAATCGAAGAGGTCGGTTGGACACAGCGCTGGGACGATGCGATGGGTCGCATGAGTGAGTTTCATGAGACGGTGTTGAGCGAACACGGTCCTGACGTTTCTCAGTACGTTGTGCCGTTCGGATTCAAGCTGCGATACTCGATGCAGTTCAATGTCCGAGAGGCGTTCCACATGCTCGAACTTCGTACCGCCCGGCAGGGGCATCCCGACTATCGACGAGTGTGCCAGTTGATGCACAGGCTGATTCGTGACCAAGCGGGTCACAGGGCACTGGCCGATGCCATGTCATACGTTGATCACGGTTCGTATGATCTTGAACGGCTCGATGCCGAGCGTCGCGCTGAGCAACGCCGGGACGAAGCCGGGAACTAACCGACATCGCGGCCTCCACCCGATTCCCGTCGCGTTGGTGAATATCGATCCAGAGGCATCCCCCGCATGAACTCAGACGGTATTTTGAACGAAAGGCTCGCGACGAGAGCTAATCGATGTTTTTCCGAGTCATCAGCCACGCAGGCACCAGAGCTATCGCTGCCAGAATCGCGCCGTACAGATAGAAGCGAGTAAATACTCGAACTCCCGCTTCTGCGGCACTATCGAGTATCTGTTGTTGTACTTCGGGATCCAGTGAGAACGCCGGAACGTCCGCCACCAAGTCCTGAAACTGCACCGTGCCAAGAGCAGTCATCGCTGCAAGACCGGCTGTCATGCCGATCATACGAGAAACGGTCAATAGCGACGATGCCGCACCCCTCTGGTCGCCCCGAACCCCGCGCAGAGCTGTTTCGGCGATCGGTGAGATGAGCAACCCAAGTCCAAATCCTGTGATCGCAAGATGGATCGTCAGCGCAGGTTCGGCGATATCTACGGTCCAACTCGAAAGAAGCAGGAACCCGCCGACCGTAACGAAAAGGCCGACAATGGCGGGTATCCTCGCCCCGAAACGCTGAGTTAGCAAGCCTCCGATCAGTGCCGCCGCACCAATCGCAATCGTCATTCGCAGTAGTTGCAGCCCACCCTCAAGGGGTGATTTACCGAAAACTGATGCCGCCATGAGCGGTACCGTAACCATTCCGATGATCAATGTCGCCCCAACGAGGAAATGCGTGATGTTGGCGAAATTGAACGACGGGAACCTGAATAGTTTCTGTGGGAACAGTGGGTCGAGGGCTCGATTGTTTAACCAGATGAGTAGTCCAACCAGCACAACAGTGGCGGTAAGCGATATCGCCATCAAGGCATCAGGTTCGCCGATCCGTACGAGTCCGATTGTCAGCAAAGCCAGCGCTGCCGCGAAAACTGTGGCGGTAGGCACATCGATTTTCACGTTGTTACGTTTGCCGGGAGGATTTCGCATTATCCACAGCGCCGCAATGATCGTGAGTGGAATGTTCAACCAGAACGCCCATTGCCATGAAAGCCACGTTGTAATTCCGCCACCCCACAGTGGCCCGAACACTCCGCCAGCTTCAGCACTGGCGCCGATGAGTCCATACGCAATCGCACGATGCTTGCCATCGACCAGCTCACCTGCCGCCGCAATCGAGATCGGAATTACCGCCCCGCCGCCGATAGCCTGAAACACCCGAGCGCCAATCAGCCAGTTATATTCGGGAGCGCCACCGTAGAGCCAGCGCGGTATCTCGGGAGAAACAGCAACCAGCGCCGACCCGAGAGTGAACACCGCCATCGCTAACAGAAAAGCCCGCCGATAACCGGTCCGATCTGAGATGCGACCCATCAGCGGCATTGCCGCGGTGTAGCCAATCAAATAGCCGGTGATCGACCACGAAGCACGATCGAGTTCGCTCACACCAACACGCAAATCTGCCAGCATGTCGGGTAGCAGCGTCACAACAACCGTCTGGTCGTCGGCAGCGATGAACACACCGAAACACAGAGGTAGAAGCAATTTGTAGGGAGATACAGCCTGTCTGAGTCGTGTGAACATGGGGCTAGATCGGCGGTTCCAGCGAGTTCGGTATGTCGAATTCCGAGAGCGTAATTACCCGGACAGTGTCCTCGTCGTCGGTGGGCTGGACGATCCCAGAAATCACGATCTTCTTCAGCAAGTGACTTTCCGCGTCGAGCGTGAGTTCGACTTCAGGGACCGCATCTGGTTCGACTGATCCAACGAGGGCAGCGAGCGACCGAGAGGGGATCGTTCCCACAATCGTGAATTCACCATTTGAAGGCGAGTCTGCAGCATATGCCGCTTGTCGGGTGTCGCCCAGAATGTCTGCTACCAATTTGACGGGATCCAGAAACGAAAACGGGCTGTCCTCAGGCGCTATCTCGGACCACACACCTGTCAGTGGATTTGTCATCCATGTCTGCTCTCCGATCACCACGGCCTCAACTCGAACAAATGCCCGACCTATATTGGCCTCTGCTTCTAGATCGAGACCGTTTGTAGCAACGAGTCCACTGGCCCGGGTCAATTTGAGGGAGCCGGAAAGAGCTGTAAATCCTGAGGCGTGGGTCATCTCGAAGGAGAAGCTGTCGAGATCGCGCATTGCGGTACGAGAGAGATCAACAACCTCGGCAGCCGTCACCTGCGGAACTGTCGGGGTGGGTGCCGGATCAGTTCTGGTACATGCGAGCGACAACATGAGTAACAGCAGTGCCGATACCGTCACAAGTGTTTTAACAGATGTTGATCGCGTGCAAATGTTGGTCATGGTTGAAGTTGCGACTCTGGCGCGCTTCTTCAAGATACATCGATTCGATTGCTGCCAGTAGTTAATTAGCTAAATCAACCGTGTTACGGATCGCTGCAATCCCTCATGAAACCGCATTTGTCGCATCGTAATTTGCAGTGGAGATCGACTAACTCTGCGTCGCAACGGTCGCAAACCCAGACTTCCGTACTGGAATCCGTACTCATCGGGAGAAACTCCGGATAGTTAACCCGCCCGAGGTGAGATTTACTTCGGACGGGTTCGAATTCTAATTATTCCCAACCAGGATCAGTTAGTTTCGGCGAAGATGACCATCGTCCCAGACGGATCGTTTCCGATTTCGTTCACCTGTTCCTGAGTCACCATCACGCTTGAGTAGTAGTGCAGTGGGGCAGGGAGTAGGAATGGCACCGTTGCCGTTCCAATCTCGCTAACTTCAAACTGAGCCACGGGGCGTGGTGCGCCGTTTCCCATGAGCCAGAGAGTGTAGGCGAAGCCGGGGCGAGGCTGGTCAAGACTGTGAACTTGGAACACAGCTTCGTTCCCAACAACCTTGACTGCAATCAGACCTGAAGCTTCGGATTGAGCAGGCGCCTGCTGACTACCAGCCAGCCAACTCTCGACCTGATAGCCCTCTTTCATTGCGACGTACGTGAGCCAACTCTGGTCTCGCAAAGCCTGACGCAGAGCATCGTTAGCGATAGCGAGTTTAGAAACCATCTCTTCTTGCTGCACCACCTTTTCGGTAGTGGCACCAAACTCATGTTCCATGGCTTCCAGGTCTGACTTCATAGAAGCGACCTTGGTTTCAGAGTCGGTCACGGTAGTCGAAAGTTCAGATTGAAGGGTTGCGACTGCTACGGCTTCGACCGAGATGTCGGTACGAAGCGTGTCGATCTCATCGCTGAGTTGACTGTTCTGGTAGCCAAGAGCGCCGACAACGAGGAGTACGGCGATTGCTGCAGTGGCCGATACAGCGACACCAGACCTGAAGATCCGAGTTCCCCAGAACGCGGGCCGCAAAATGGCAGGGGCAGACTGGATCGTAGTCGGTGCCGAATCTTCTGCTGCCAGCTTCAGGATATTTGCCTTTAGATGCGATGGAGGCGAAACGGGGGGTACCGCGATTGCAAGCAGACCTGCGGTTTCGAATAGTTCGTTGAATTCTGCCAGCGCCTCCGGGTCGGAATCGATGAGTGATTCGACGGCACGGCGCTCATCATCGCTATCGAGAGCGTCGAGGGCGTAAGCTGCGAAGTCTTCGAATCGCGCGTCCATACCTGCGCCAGTTTCAGTGTTGTCTTTAGAGTCGGTCATACTTGCGCGCCCATTTCAGCACTAAGTGCCGTGCGTAACTTTTTCAATGCCAACCGCATTCGTGTTTTGACCGTGCCGAGCGGTTGGCCAGTTTTCGTGGCAATTTCTGTTTGGGTGAGGCCTTTGAAATACGAAAGCTCCACCACATTCTTCTGTTCTACTGGCAGTTGTTCCATGGCTGCTCGAATCTTGGCGTACTCTGATTGAGCGACCGCTGCATCTGCCGGAGACATATCGTTCGACTTGATGTTCAAGTGATCGTCGATATCATCGTTTTCTCTGCTTCGATCCCTGCGTCGCTTCCTCAGCTCATCGATCGTTCGATTGTGTGCAATTGAGAACAGCCAGGTTGTGAATTTGCCCTTTTTCGAAGTGTAGGTAGCTCCGCGCCGCCACACACTCATGAATACATCTTGCGTTACTTCTTCCGATCCAACAGGGTCGTTGAGTATTCGGACTGCAAGTACGAATACTCTGCGACCATACCGTTCGTACAATGTCGCGAGAGCCTCTCGATCTTGATCGCCAATTTTCGCAAGTAGTTCCAGATCTTCTAGTCCCTGGTAGTTCAAGCGGTACACCCCGTCCAATCAGGACCCGACCGACCGTGCAATGTGTACGCCGTGCGCGAACACGTCCAGCCGTTCAGGTAACCAATAGAGAATACGATAGGTTGGCAGCGACGGTTTCCACGATCCCCGCCTTTTATTCTGAGGATTCTTCGCCGCCGCGGGTAGTGAGTGCCTTTAGTTTGCGAAGTGCGCTCTCGGCCTGCTCGGTATTCGAACCGGCTGGCGCCCGTTGTAGGAACTGGGTGAGAGATTCGACCGCATCGCCGAAATTCCCAACTTTGGTTTGTAGATGCGCCAGTTCGCTAAGGTTTCTGAGATTTGATGGGTCGAGCAGTTGGATGCGCTCGGACGCCGAAAGAGCCAACTCGTACTGTTTGTGCTTCTCGTGTGCAACCTTCAGGTTGCTGAGCAGCCTTCGCAGCATCGCTCGTTTTGATGTCGGACGGAGGAACTTACGCTCCAAATCATCGAAATCACCGTTCTTGACTCGATCTTTGCCCAGAATGTTCGTCATGCATTCTTTTCTCGAAAGTAGACCCCCACGGTGGAACGGATCGACGTAGATCCTCTCATCCTCAGTTCCAACGGCGACAACAAAGTGCTTGCGAAGCGATATACCATCGACCACCTCACCGGCGATTCTCGCTATCTCGATATAGAGAATCGAGAGCGCCACCGGATTGCCTTTTAGCAGATCGATAACTTCGTTAAGGTGGCTGTTATTCGGGTCGAAATAATCTTTGGAATCACCCGCGAACCCAGCCTCCTCGAACATCACTTCGTGCATGGCATCTACGAAGTCATAGCTCGTGTGATGTGAGGTCAGTCGGGCTTTGACACGTGCACCGAACTGGGCAATCCGACCCTGATATGCAACTACGTCAAGCTCAGGAAATTCGTTCGAGGCCGCATACAGACTCGCTGCTGCGAGATTAATCTCGTCATCCGGGCAATGGACTGCCCGAGCGAAATTTTCTTTCGGTGTCAGCGAACTGGTTCCCAAAACTTACGGCTGTTTCCTGTGACTTCTGCTGCATTTTCGAACTTGAATAGCCGCATTCTAGCTCCCGCCAGTCCAAGCCGCAAACTCTGGGAAGTGAGGAATCGAAAGACAATTTGACATCCGCTCTGTTGGTTGCAAGACTTGCGGTAGGCGGAGTTACGCTTCGCCTGTATCGCAAGTAGTTACTGTGCGCGATACACGGGGAGCTCGGGTAGCCGGGCTGAGAGGGCAGACACTAACACTCTGCCAACCCTTGAACCTGATCTGGGTAATGCCAGCGTAGGAAAACGGCCCGAGAGCCAATCCAAGCGTCGAAGCCCCAGACCAGTTAGCTGGAATATGGGATAACGCAGGATCTATGGCCTCAGCCCCTGAAACCGCCCGCACAACCATCGCCAATTCTGGCGGAGTTGAGGACGCGCTCCTCTCGGTTTCCGGGATAGCGTTCGACTACGAGAATGAGCCGATACTCGAAGATGTAAGTCTTTCCGTTTCACGCGGCGAGTTCGTGGCACTCGTCGGACCGTCGGGCTGTGGCAAAAGCACTTTGCTGAATCTCATATCAGGTGTGCTGTCTGCCCACAGCGGAGTTATCAGATCTGATGGACTCATCGACAAGACTGATCGTCTGGGCAACGTCTCCTACATGCAACAGAAAGACCTGCTGTTGCCCTGGAGAACAGTCGCGGAGAACAGCGGTCTTGGACTTGAGCTACGTGGAGTCGACAATGACGAAGCGATCGTCGAGGTAGAGAAACTGGCCGAATCGTTCGGCATAGCGGACGTTCTCGATTTCATGCCGTGGCAACTTTCAGGGGGAATGCGGCAACGTGTCGCTCTACTGCGCGCTGTCCTACCTGACAACCCTGTGCTGCTTTTGGACGAACCGTTCGGCGCGCTTGATGCGATGACCAGAAGTTCGCTCCAGCACTGGCTGCTGAACGTACTCGACACATCGGACAAAGCAGTTGTGCTGGTTACTCACGATGTCGAGGAGGCAATCC
>JAJRZP010000102.1 GCA_024275195.1 Chloroflexota bacterium
CGCGAAAGCCGGAAATTGAGTTATGTCAGGTCTATAAAAAAGACCCCGCTCTGCACGCTTAACAGAGATGGGGTCTTTTCTTGGGTTCAATATGGCTCCCGAGGCAGGATTCGAACCTACGACCCGCTGATTAACAGTCAGAAATTTCTGAGTACGCCAGTCTTGAAAATGACTTCAATTGATGTTCTTTCGACACAAACTGGTATGCTTTTGGCGTAGGGCTCTGAATTCACGCCGGGAGATCTCCCATGTCGCAGTTCGTGCCCAATCCCGTTTTTTCCGCCGGTGCGAACCCGCGCCGCCTCGACCCCGTTACCGAAGTAGAAATTGCAGAAATGCAACGACTTCACAGTGAAAATGTCGAGATCAAAAAGATCGCGGCGCATCTCAAGCGGTCTGTGCCAACTATCAAACGTAAATTAGGCCTGGTTGTTCCAGCGAAGCCAGCCATTGATGTTCAGGTCAATGGTTCGGATATGGAGGATGACACCACCATCAATCCACCAGTGTCGGTCGATCCGGTCGCCCAGGTCGCCCAGCCGGTCGAGATTGGCCCTGAGTCCCTCGCGTCGCTGCGAGAGATCATTCGAGACGAAGTAAATACTGCGCTTGGTGATCGCAGATCAATAGCTCACGCTGCTCAGGTGCAAACGATGCGTGAACTCGGGCTCGTCGCTGACCAGGCTGGTATGGCGCAAGCAGCAACCAGCATCGCCGACGCATATCGGAAATGGATCGATGCCGGTCGGCCAGAGATTGAGATACCCGCGGTTCAGTACGTCGAGATCACACCCTAGATTTCAACTCACGAGGTTCAGATATGGCAGAGAATCCCACAAACCCGGAAGAAAACGAGTCTCAGGACGAACAGCCTGAACAACCGCCCGATCGCACACTCGATACGATCGTCGGCCCGTTGGTGAAGGCCCACGTTCAACCGGTTTTAGATGACTTTGCGTCAAATGTTCTAGGTCCGATAGTGCAAGAAATTAAAACGCTGCGGGAGGGATTACCGGACTTGGAAACTCTTGCCAAGCATTCGGCTGACATTGTTATCCGCTCAATCAACGCTAGCCAGGTGGTTTCGCCAACTGAACCTACGCAACTCACCGAGGCGCAAGCAAAAATGAATGCGGCGACGATGCAACAACCCGCAGGCACACCAATAAGTGCCAGCGGAATTATCGAGATAGTGAGCGATATTTTCGAGAAAATAATCGAATTCAAACGTATTAACGACACGTCCAACCCGTTCGCA
The DNA here is from genome assembly GCA_024275195.1 of Chloroflexota bacterium. Lineage (GTDB taxonomy): Bacteria > Chloroflexota > Dehalococcoidia > Lucifugimonadales > Lucifugimonadaceae > Lucifugimonas. Next base: position 1,259 of record JAJRZP010000102.1, read on the forward strand.
TTTGCCAGGCAATTGAAGCAATCGGATCCCGATCTGGCTCACTATCTGGGAACAACGCTCGCTCCATCCGGAGATCCGCTACAGGAAAGATTGCCCGGATTGATCGCTGAGGCATCTGCAAAAACAGCGAATGCGATGCGTAGCCAGGGTTTTGGAGGTAAGGACGATCAGACGGTCCCTTTAGAGTCGCCAACGATGTCCTCAACCCCCGAAAAACCCACCGCCGCCGTCGCCGTTGACCCACCTGTAGCGACCGTCCAACAGCGCGAACCGAACGGGCTTACCCAGCTTGCTCAGGAGATATAAATGTTCGAAAGTCTGATCGCCGGGCATCTCGCAAAAATGAGCCCCGCAGAAATCAAAGCAAAGCTCGCTCAGGCGTTACCGGCAATGACCGTTGAACAACTGAACGCCGCTGCGGATGCTTTGACCACAGAGATGAATCGGCGCGCCGGGCGATAGCCAAATGACCCAGATCGAGATAGTCACACAAAAACAGGACCATCACTTCCACAGTCCAGGCCTGATGATGCGGTGGCAGTACCAGCAGATCCTCACGCATCTGAGCTTGCTCCAGGATCACGTCGCCGATCCATCATGTCCATGCACCAAAGCCGACGTTGGTGAGTATTGCGTGCCGAAGCATTTGCTGACTCTCTCCGGTTACGCAGCCGAGACGATGAGCATGGAAGAGAATACCGACAAACAATCTCAGTTGATGGCACTTCAAGAAGAGGCATCGCACCTGCACGAGCAGACCAGACATGTTGTTTGCGGGGTCGAAGGATCTGATGCTGGCGACATAGTGACCTGGACGCGGCAGTGGCGGAAGTTGTTTGAGACTGACTACTACGCATGTGATGTTCCGCATGGATTCGCCAATGCTGAACAATCTCCATCGTCGAATCAGCTTGAACTGATTCCATCCACTGACGAAACATCCGGGATCCCGCGTGATCTGCAACCGTTTCGAATAGAGACTCGATTGGTTCGCCATAGTTCGTCCGAAGATTTTCCATCACTCACAAGTCCGGCGAGCGTCATCGAGTTTGCTCGTGATCTCGACGAATTCGATCGAGAGCGGTTGATCATTCTGTATGTCGACACTCAAAACCGACTGATCGGAGCGCAAGAAAGTTCGGTTGGCGACCGTAGTAGTGCGATGGTCCCGTTGGATTCGATCGTGCGGACGGCGTTGCTGGCAAACGCGGCAGGTGTGTTCATTCTTCACAACCACCCTTCCGGAAATCCTGTGCCATCGAATCAAGACCTACAGCTAATTCCAAAATTGCGCGAAAGTCTCGGTCTCATTGATGTCGAGCTGATCGATCACATTGTTGTCGGAGACTCCGGGCGGTTCACTTCGATTCGGGAGAGAAATCCAAACCTATTTTCATCATCGGTGAACCAAAATCAAGAAATCATCGAAATCGTGTATCCAGCGATCAACCGAGATGTTGTGCTGATTTCTGGTGCCGATCCCGTTGCCGATCCAGATACCTGGGGATCCCGTTGCCGAGACGATTCAGGTCGATTCGTTCCATCGATCTGGTGTTCATTGCCCAGTGACGTACCGGATGCTGATATCTCTGATCGGACGTTCGCTGTCGGTGCTAACGGATTAACCCGTTACGAGTTCCGATTCCGGGTTGTTGAAGGCGATGAGCTGATCATTTCAAACGACCCGCTCACATTCGAAGTAAACCCAGACTTCCCGCCTGAGATCCAACCCCGACAACGGAATCGATCGGCATTGCGCAATCAGGTCAAAAAAATTGCAGCTGGCCTCGAACCATCCCCGCTTCTTGAGGATCTGCGGACCCTCAACCTCGGCCCACCGATCGTAGGTCCGGATCTCGTTGTCGAAGGTGGCAACGGCCGCACGATGGCAATCATCCAGGCAGCGACCGATCATCCGGAGAAATATCAGGCGTATCGCAGTGCTCTCGAAGCCCGAGCAAGACGCTATGGATTGCGCACTGCAGCGATTCACGAAATGACGCTGCCGATATTGGTTAGAGAACGTCTAACGGATGTCGCCGATCGAGCGGAATTTGCTAGGGAAACGAACCGAAGTCCAGGAATATCGAGTTCGATGATCGAGCAGGCCGACGTCGACGCGTCCAGGATCTCACTCAGAATGCTCGAATCTTTGGAGTTTGGAGAAAACGATTCGATTGGCGACGCGCTGCGAGCTGCCCGCAATGCCGGTTTCGTTACTCGATTTCTAGGAACCCTGACGGATGAGGAACGAGCCGAGTTGATCGACTCCCGCGGCAGTACCAACACATTCGGGATACTCCGAATTACCGTCGCAATTTTCCTGCGTGCATTCCCTGGCGAGGAAGGTCTGCGGCTGGCAGAGCTCGCGTTTGAATCGGCTGATGAGGAGATCCGGAATGTCGTGAACGCCGTTTCCAGATCGCTCGGCCCACTGGCTGTCGCCGAAGGTCTGATTCAGGATGGAGATCGGGCTCCGGAGCTTACGATCGCCAGTGATGTTGCAAAAGTCGCAAACGTGTTTGCACGAATCAAGGCGACCCCGGCGCTCGATGTCGAGAAATTCATCGCCCAGGGTTCTATGTTCGAACGTGAGCTTGATGCGTTCCAAGAATCGCTGATCCGGTTCTTCGAACGCAACAAGCGAAGTGCTAACCGTATGGCACTTGCACTCCGCCACTACGGCAACCTTGTACAACAGGCGCCTCCACCGGGTCAATCGACGCTCATCGATCTCGATGCACCTGAAAAGCAGGCTCTATGGACTCGGGCTATGAATTTCGCCGAGGGTGAAATCGATCGACAAATTGCATTTGCAGCTGCACAACCGGCCTGGGCATCCCGCCTGGTCGACGGTGTGATCTCCGGAATCGGATTAGCGGTTGGTTCGATGATTGGGAGTCGTGTGGCATCGCGGACTACATCAGGCGATGACGATGATGAGATCGAACAGATCCCGGAGGATGACGCATTTTTTGCGGCAGTTCTTCAGCGAGTAGAGGTCACTAGTGCGTAAAAACGGCGTATTTAAGCAACACATGAAAGGTGCTCCAATGCGAAATGAAGTCGGGTTTGCGATCTGTAGAAAACCGAACGGCCAGGTCACATTTGGCCCACAAGCTTCGGGTACACCGACGAGTGTTCAGATTCCGGTCAGTTGTCCGCCAGGCTCGAAACTAGAAGGCTTGTATCACACGCATCCTGGCGGAGTCCCCCGACCTTCTTCGACCGACATACGGGAAGGAAAACGCCTGGGTGTAAAAAAACTCTGCATCAATGCGGACGGGGATATGCGGTGTTACCGGATCGGTAAACGGTTGCGTGGGCGGATCTAGAATAGTGCTTCTCGCCATGTCTTGCCCGCGCTGTGTCACTGGCAGGCTGGATGTTCAACCTGACCAGTGGGGCAGTCGTGTGGTTTGCCTGATGTGTGCACGAGCTGTCGAACTGCCGACGTTTGACCCAAATTCAATCAACGTCAGACGGTATGCGATGACGATGTTTGACTTACCCCCCGGAAATTTGGCAAGCTGAAAAAGGAATAGCGTCTTCGGGCGCGCTGTAACAAAGGCTCTGACGTCGAATCTTACGAGATCGGCCAGAGCCTTTTTCTTTGGATTTTTCGACGTCAGGGAATCAAACCGACGAGAGGAATCAGATGGGCAAGAATGGACACATCAACCGCCTGAAAAAGGCGAACAAGGCCTGCAAGGGCAAGAAACAGCCAGCTTTCCGAGCCTGCGTTAAGCGCGAGGTTAGGAAGCACCGCTAACCAGCAGTGCCTTCATCCTTAGAACACTCAATTCACAAAGCCCCGGTGGTGGCTCCCAACCGCTACCGGGCACGCTGACCCCTCTCCCCCAACTGTTATTTCACGGAGATCCAAAATGGACACCCCTACGATCGTTGATTCAGAGCCGACCAGAGTAGCGTCGGACTCACTCGCAGCTCTCATCGGAGAAGCCGTCGGCCCGGCCGTCCGGCTCGCTTTCGAAGAAAACAAGCCCGAGACTCCAGCTGCATTCGCAGCGATGGCCCAGGAACTCGAAGATGCGGCCGAAGGCTCGCTATTCGAGCGAGACGCTGAAGGATCGATCCATTCGACGGATCTCCAGCAGCTGATCGCCAGGCACGAGACTGCCGGAATGGAGCAATCCATCACATCGGCGGTCGAGCGACCGCTAAACGGGATCATTCCGAACGTAAAGCTCGGATCGATCGTGATCGGCGGAACCATCGGTCTGATCACCGGTGAGTTGGTCGATGGATTTGCCCCGACTGAGAATCCAGACGAGATCCCGGTAAAGAACGTCGCGATCAAAGGTGGTGCGATGGTCGGTCTGGCGTTTTATGGGACAAAGTTCCTGAGTCGTGAGGCTCGAAACTCCGCATTGACGGTTCTCGGCCTGCAGGTAGCGGCCGATGTGCTTCCGCTCGACGATTGGATCCAGAAAATCGTCGACAAAGTGCGTGGCGTTACCGGTGCAGCAACCGGCGCTACGACCAGTTCAACGGTCGGTTCTGGCGAAACTGACGCAGCGGCATCACAGCAGACGATCCTGCATCGTCAGGATGTGCCGTTCGCACCGGCGTCTGGCGATCCTCTCGCCGTCGCCTTCGGTTTGTGACCGAACTCATCTAACTCAACCTTGAATGGTTGATGAGTCGGGTAGAAATCCTGAACATCGGCCGGAGATTTCGAAATGCGCAAAATCAAGAACACTCAAACCACAGCTGCTACATGGGCAGCTGATGGCACTATCTCAACCGCGATAGAGCGGATCGGGCTAATCACCCGAATCAACGCCACTGTCGAAGTAACACCGTCAGCGACGCTTGACGGTCAAAACCAGCCTGACGGGCTATTCCGTCTGATTCAGAACCTGCGGATCCAGGGTGGATCAGCGACGTACTTCAATCTCCCGGCCGATGACGGTTGCCAGGGCGGGGTCCTGCAGCACTATCGAGCACTGATCGATGGTCTTGGTGTTGGTCACGAATCCGGTGATGTCGCAGCCCCGAGCGCCAGCTACGTTCCGATCGACTTCCCGATCCACATTGGCAGCCGTCCGCAAACAAAGTATGGGATCGACAACCCTTTCGACCTCTCGGCATTCATTCCTGCAAACAAGGAATCGCAGTTGGTAGCTGAATGGACTACCAGCGGCAACGATGTCATGGATGACACCGTCACGATCGCTTCTGCCGTAATGCGGTTCACGATCTCTCGTGTGACAGGATCGCATGAGGATATCGCTGCTGAAATGCAGCGGCAGGGTGTGGCAGTTCTACCTGGTAACACCGGTTGGATCCCACAGTATTCGTCTACCAACTTTGCGATCGGTGCGACTTCGACTGATTTCGTATCCCAAAGCGTTGACGTTCCGTCTGGGGCATTCCTACGTCGGATCTTCATCATCGCTCAGGATGCAACAGCGGATCGAGCGTTGCGCGCAGCTGACCAGATTTCCGAGATTCAACTTCGAAACTCCAAGGCGGGAGAGAACCTTCTCGAAGTGGGTGTCGAGGTCATCACGGGATCGCTGCCGTTTGGATCGAACATGCTCGCTGACGATGCAGCACTGGACTTTGGGAACCAGGCACCGCACGGGATCTATCCCGTAGATCTTCGACCGCACATGGGTGGCCCAGTCGGTGAAGACTATGGACTGAACCTGATCGATGGCGACAACGCTGATGCCTGGAAACTCGGTTTCATCATCGACAACCGCGCGCAGGGCGACGATGCCTTGATCAGTTGGGAGCGATACGTTCCGACAGCTGTCGGGCTCGACGGCTAAATTTTGGGTCAAGACTCACTGAAACGGGAGTGCGGTTGTGGTGTTCCAATCTGGGATGTCACATCGCACTCCCGTTTACCAAAACCGTTCGAGCTGATCATCTGCCCGAATTGCGGGGCAGATCATTCTCGAAAGATTGTGGTGGGTAAACGGATCAGATACGGGATAGCCCAACTGAAAAAACGAATCCGGTCCTACGGGCTCATCGGGGCTTTCAGGATGGGGGTCCGAGACGCATTTTTACTGCCAAGGGAGCGAGACAGTGCCAGGATCGACGAAAAAAACGATAGAGGCTCAGCCGAGAGTACGTAGGCGCCGCACCCTAACGTTCATTTCGATGGCACCACGAATCGTTGATTGCAAGAGAGACGGTAGGAATCTCTGGCAGGGTAGACCGCCGAACCGTCACGAGTTCCCGTTGATCTGCGGCCCTGGCTTGCCTGATGAGCACAAGGTCGAGGCACGCTACCTGGGATTCAAATTCGCAAAGAAGGCGAAGTAGATGAGTAGGATCACGCGGGCTCGGCTTCGCCAATCGTCACCATCCGGCCTGACAACTATTTTCGAAGGCGATTCGCTGGACAGCATCCAGCCGTCGATCGACGCTGCAACCGAACTAAAGCCAGGAGCTCCGTTCATCATTGAAATGGATCTCCGACTGCCGGTTGCTCGCGCATTTGATTTGGCTGGGGCAGAGAGCATCTTCCGAAGCAAAATGCCACCCGGCATCGATCTCCTGGATGTCCACTCTTCCGGATCTCGGCGTGTCATCGTTCAGGCGCGGGTTCAGTCTGTGCAAGCTCAAGATGGGTACGCTGCATCCGCAGCAATAGTGTTGGCAGCCATTGGTGCTTTTATAGCAGCTCATTGGGTGGCGATTTCGCTGCTTTCGATCGGAGTATTCGTCAGCCTTGCGTTCCTGGTGACAGCCATCCGCGGTAAATCAATCACGGTGAGCTCCCCGATCGGCGAGGTTGCAGATCTCCTCAAGTGGGGAGCGATCGCAGCTGTAGTGGTTTGGGGAATCAAGCAATTCGGAGGAATTGGTATTGGAGGGCGTCGTGCCGTCTAACGCCGGTGCTGTTTTCGTCATTGGTGGTATCGCAGCAGCGATCTATTTGTCACGAGCTACCAGAACTCAGGTTCCGATCGATTCGGATCCTGACGAGGATCCAGATCGGGATTCTGGTGAAACAGGAATTTTTAATCCAAAACCGATGGACATACCGACGGTAAGGATCTTGGAGATTTAGAAATGCGAACGAGAATAACCAGGCGTCGACCGAAAATTGAGATCGTAGAACAACGCACACCAGCCACGATGCGGCAAAGCGACAATTTCAACGGAAACCGCATCGGAAACATCAATGCCGACAGTGGTGATTTCGTTCGTATCGTCGTTACAGTTGACGTCAGGAACACCGGATCGCTGCCTGGCCTGGTTGCCGGGCATCTGCTGATTCAGGAGCGGGGGCTCACTGGCGAAAACACCCGCATCGAGGGCGACATGATTCCGGGTGACGGAGCCGACTGGATAGCTCGAACCCGACACAAAGGTTTGAAAGCCACAGTGGTCGGGTCGAATCCCAGGCAGCGGATTGTTTGGATCCCTCGCCGGCGAACTATTTCTGCAGGCGGGACCGGACGTCTCAATTACGAGCTGAAAATCGGCCGTGAGCTCCTGGTCAATATGACCGATCTCGATGTCGTAGCGAAAGTCAGGGATCTCACGAACGACAAAGAGATCATGGATGTCCGAGCTTCCAATATGTTCGGTGTGACTCGCACCGGTAATTTCAACGCGATCGTCATGTCTCAGCCGACGATCAGCATTTCCACATCCTAACCCGCACAGGAGATCGTTTTGTATCCAGATCCCGGCGACTCTGCAGTCCCAGATATTCCATCGACCAACCAGCTCGACGCTGCGATGGCCATATCAGCTCACCTTGCTCAGGGTGGAGAGGTCACCGCGCTCACGGATACTCAGTTCACCAAACTCCTCGAAACCCTCTCCGGTCGTCGCCAAGATCCGATTACTGGACGGTTGATCGGGAATACACCCGGATCTCCGATGTTCCGAACCGTGAACCTTGGAACCGTCGATGTAGACGATCCTGTGACAGAAAACCCACGAGATCCTGCGCCAGATATAGCGAACAATTGGGTTACATGGCAGAAATGGTTGGATGTCAGGGAATTGCACCGACTCACTTTCATAGTTCAGGCGGGGACTCTCGATGCCAATGCCATCGTTCAGCTCGTTGGATCCCATCAACAACCGCAGACTGAGGGAATGACGCAGTTCGAATTGGATGATCCCCGCGAGATTCGCCAGGGCGACTACACAGCGATTTCTGTCCCCCTCGACGAGGTCTTCTTCCCGTACATGACTCTACGCGTCGCTGCAGAGTCGTCCGTAACCGGGAATCTTAGTCTCATCGCTTACGTTCAAGCATGGACGGACGGAGATTAATCGTGCCACTCGCTTTTCCAGCAACACCAGGCAAAATCTCAGAAAGCCGACATAACAAACGGGTGATTCTGCGCGGTGTAATCGCGACCGTCAGCGTATCTTCGTTAACAGGGGTCCAACTGGATACTCTTTCGGTGCAAGCCGGGACCGTTCAACTGACAGTTCCTGGTGAACTGAGCGGTCTGATTCTCGAGTTTATTTCAGGTGTAAATCGCGGATACCGAGCTCGAATAATTCACGGTGGCTTGATTTCATTCACAGTTCCCGGTATGGCGACCGTTGCCGAAATCGGCGATGAGATTGTGCTGCTTGAGGCTCCCGGGTCCCTCTACGAAACGATCCAGAGCATCACGCACACCGGCACCACTACCCCTCTGTCATTCGCAACCTCGAGATCTCGAGGATTGCTGTTGATGGTCGATTGCACCGCCCGCGTCGCTCCTGCAACCATCACACCAACAATCCTCTATCGGGATCCCGACTCCGGCGCCACTCGAACGATTTGGGCGGCCTCATCAGCAATCGCTGGTGTCGGACTTTATATGTACATGCTCTACCCACATGCAGTGTCGGGCGGTGGATCCAAATTCACTGAACACGCCTCTCTGCGCTTACCGGCTGGCAGGGATCTTCGTCTGACCTGGTTGTTTGGTGGTGGCAGTGGTTCTGTGACGGCAAAAACAGCGATCGCACTTCAACCGTAGGAAATTATGACTCCACTCGCATTCACAGCATCACCAAAACGTCGCTCGGCTTCAAGATACGATATGCCGGTTCTGTTTTCCGGGCGCGTTGTCGCTTACTCGGAAGTCACTACAAACGGACCGACCTGGTCGCTGCTCAACTATGCCAATGCCATCAACGCTGACTTAGCGGCTGGCGAGCTTACCGGCGCGGTTCTGCAATTCACCAGCGGTGTACTGCGCGGTACCCGTGTCCGAATATTCGACAATGCCGGTGATACTGCCCGACAGATGTGGGTCGATTATCTTCCCATCCAGACGATCGGTAGCAGCCCACAGGTCGGCGATGAATTCCTTGTGTACGACACACCGATGGCCGCAGATATTCCGATGATGGACGCCGCCGAAGTTACCGGGACTGTGACGACTCGTGGCTTTTACAACCGGGGATCCCGAGGTCTGACTATCCGGGTCGGTACTACGGCCCTGGCAGGAACTCCGGAATACCAGGTGTCGGTTGAGTGGCAGGATCCGGATTCGACTGACTGGCGGGAGATCTGGGCGGCTTCAGCGACTATTTCAACTGCTACATCAACGCTTTACCAGATCTACCCAGGCAGCGTTTCAGGCGGTGGTGAAGGATTCACTGAGCAGGCATCGATCGTGCTCCCCGTCGGGCTCATACGCGTGAAGATCACCCGATCGGTCGGTGGGGCTGGAGCGCACATGACCGTCGAGGCGTTTGTGTCACTGGAGCCGTAATGAACAGGGCAGCGAGGCGTTTGGCAGAACGAGTAAACCAGCGAGGAAATATGCGGTATCTGAGGAACGAAATATATGAAGCGGTCAGCGGAAAACTCACGCTGAAACCAGCTGATGGTGAAGGCATCGAGCGAGAGGCTTTTATCGGAGATTTTCTCAGTTTTGTGATGGAGGCATACCAGCCGACAAGCGCAAATCAAACGCTCACAACAGCCGAAACCGGATACTTCAGCGCTGCGTTAGAAATCCTGCATTCGGAACCTGACGATGACGGATATCTGGTTTTTGACGGGCGAGATTTCGACGTAATGAAAAAGGTTGTCGGGTGGACGCTGCCCCAACTGGCAAGCCCGACGCACCAATTGTTCCGTGAGGCGAAGCCGATCGACGATCTGTTGTCGGCCGTACCAACCAAAGACCCTGGTAAGCGGGACAACTCGACAGAGGATTGAAATGACCCTAAAACTCAACGATGAGATTATCTCCCTGGTTGAAGGACCAGTCGAACGGGCAGACCCTTCCGTGAATTGGGAAGTTGAAGGATCCTTGTCTGCAGCCTTGACGCTCTCGATCGACGGCGGCGCCACCTGGTCTGCAGCTTGGGACGGCACGACGGTCACTTTGGGCGGTGGTGACATTCTCGTTTCCGGACAGATTGTCGGAATAGGTGCCGTATCCGGTGGGGCACGGCTTGAGGTTGTTGATTCAGGAATCGCTGGCTCAACTGTATTCAAGGTCACCCAAGACGATCAAAATCCTTACGGCGTTGTAGTCGGAAATGACTCGTTCAGCGTGAGTGATGCCGAGGGTCTGGCACTGTACGTAACCGATGTTGGAATCTCAAAGATTCGCGCCCTCGGCACAGGTGGCGTATTGCAGTTCGGCACGCCGGCGAATTCTTCGTATATGCAACTCGACAATAGCGGCATGCTCTCGCTCGGCGACATCTCCAACTCTGGAATGACTACCGGCCTGACGATCAACCAGGGCGCGTATGACAACGAGATTCTTGCGCTCAAATCGAGCGATGTAGCGCACGGGCTTACATCGGCGGCAGAAACCGACACCTGGTACAAGATTGCAAAAAATGATGCTGCGCTTGGTGGTGCATGGATAGAGGCTATCGCCGAGGATGCAGCTACCATCGTCGTGCTGGAACATTACGCAACTGGCGGAACCGCCTCGACTGCCAAAACAACAAGTTCTTTAGGGCTTATAGATTATTTAGCGCGGGAACATGACGGAGCTGATGCTATTGCCAACGTCACGGCGAATGGCAACGTGTTTACGGTCAGAGCAAGAGTCGGCGGAGCGAATGCTACCCGCTTTCTCATTGATGAAGATGGTGACATGTATTCGGTAACGGCGGGGCAGACGTTCGATGATTACGACGATATAGCTCTAATCGAGACCTATGATGCAGTTCGGTCAGGCTCTCTCAAGGGGCAGATCAAAGCTGATTTCGGTGCAGTCATGTTGATGGACGAATCGACACTGATCGATGCAGGTGTGCTCGGCGATACGATTTCAAACGGCGGCCTTACCAATCAGACACAGCTCACACGTGTTCTTACCGGCGGAATAAGGCAGTTGAGCAAGAACCACATGAACCTCGCTGCACGGGTTGATTCGCTCACGCTTGAACTCACGGAAGCAAACAAGCAACTAGCCGCGTTATCGGCACCAGAAAGCGATTAGGAGACGATATGCCATCAGTTACTTACACCGTCACGGCGGCACAACTTGACGAATTGAAAGCTGCACTCGCGTTTCATCGTGGGGTCGATGTCGGGAAAATTTCGAACAGCGACGTCCAACAATGGGGCCTGCGGCAATTCCAGTCGCTGGTGCAGAAATATCGCCAGTCGGTAATCGACCGTACCAACAAGCCGTCGACCGACCCGATCGCCAGCTAATTCTGAAATGACTCAAGCGAACAGAACACAACAACGATCGAAGATTCCGACGAATGAGCGTCTCGGCCTGGCAGAGGCCGATCTGGACAAACTGGAGATCCAGATCGTAGGGATCTATCGAAGATTGGATCGTCTGACGATCGCGGCCGTTGGTGGTTCGTTTCTTCTGACTACCGGGATCGTCATCGCCGCTCTGACGTTCGCCGCCTCAACCAATTAGTCCGTCAGCGGGTCGGATCTACCACCCGCAAGTATGAAAGGAAAAGCCGATGCGAAAAATAATCTTTGCTTTCGTCTTTTTGCTCGTTGCGGTCGCACTCACTTCAACCTGGTTCCTGGCAACGCCCGGTCTAACTGGTGAGGTTGTGATCGAATCTTCGGTCGCAGAATCGAGTCTGGTTTCGGTAGAGTTGCCTGCAGCTCCGATCGCTGGACCTGCCTCGATTGCTTTAGTCGAAGTTGGTACCAGATCGTGGATATCTGCAGTCAGTGCTTTGACTGGGTTCGATTATCCGGTCACCGCAAGTGTTTTCTGGAGTACGGCCGCAATCTTTGCCGTGTTCTGGATCCGCCGATCCAGTTCAACAGTTCAACATGACTCCGATCCTGCCGATACCGCCAGGACCGGTAGATCTCGAGCTCGCGAATTAAATTCTACAGATCGCTTCGCTGTCCTCACCGGACATGGTGATGGTGGTATTCAGTCGGCAGGCTCTCCCGCCTAAACATCCAACTGACTGAATGGCACAAATACCAACGCCCCCAGGATCATCGCTCCTGGGGGCGTTTTTGTTGAAACCGATCAACGGAGAGCCCTTACGGAAGAACTTCGCTGGTAATTACACACCGAACCGGCCTGCAAGCGTTGCTGCGCCTGTGTTCCTGCTAATCCTGAGATCAGGCAGGGTTCGTCTAGGGACTCGGATTGTCGGGGTCTCGGTCCATCTGGATCATTCCAGTCCCTACGGTCTGGCTCTTCCGCCAATTATTTTTGACGAAGTTGTGAGCTCCCGGAAGATTCGATGTTAGTTTCCAGCGGTGGTAGACATCGATCACGTTTCGACTCTTGACCAGATGGGCAGCCTGTCCGGTCAGATCCGTCGGCCACAATCCGCAGGTTCGGGAACTGTTGATCAACGGGAGATCTCGGTTTCCTTCCAGGCGAATCGTGAGTGGCAGTCCATCCAGGCGATCGATCAACCGGGACATCTCCGGCACGGTTGCCGATTGCAGGACCACGAAGGATGCCCCACGCTCTTTCACGCCAATTCGCCCGTGTGAGCTCGGCAACCAGATCTGATGTGCGTTTGCCTGGCTATAGACCATCAACTCGCCTGCGTACTCGGCGATCTCAAGAATTCTGAGATTCGTTGTTTCCTGGGTTGCCTGGTTCCGGATCGGGTAGACGGAGCCAACTTTGAGATTCATTCGATTTGATCCTTTCGATCGATTAATAGACCGCGCTAAAAAGGGTCTGTGGTTTTGGGTGGCTTCTTGAGTTCAAATAATGTGTAGATCGGCACGTCTAAAAGGGGCCCCTTTTATATGTATATCGATCCATTCGCCAACAACAACACCACCACTTATTTACCCTGGGCCGCTTTCAGGTTCTACTGACGGTCCGGAAACCAATTGCTCAAGACCGAGCATTTCTGCATGCGTGTCGCATATAGTCGTCCATATCGCCAGCTCGTCTTGCGGGTCGGTCGCGCTCTCCCATGCCCCCTGCCAAAGGTGTAATTTCTGAACGGTCCCGGGTTTCCCGCACATGATCGACTTATATTCGAGTGGCGAGCCCGATTTGTGCAGCTCGTCTAAGTATCGAACTATCTCATCATGAGCGTGGGCAACCGCGCAGCGCTGCAGGACCGTCGGGATTCCGGGTTCGTGGGTCACTTCTTCCATTTAGTTCCTCGCTTGTTCATAAAGATCCTTTTTTTATTCGGTCATTCGACGTCCATGTGAGCGCTTGGGCCGGTACCAAAATTTCCACCAGGGAACATCTGTTTCAGGATCACGGCGCCATTCATTTGATGATCGTGAAGATCACACGTCGGAACGGCGACCACTGCCGCCAGATCGCTCAATGTGAGTGCGTGAATCGAGATCGCAACGCGGCCACAGATGGAATCTTGAACTTTTGGACCACTAACCCACTCAAACGGCAGGAACAAACAAACAAACTTCCCAGCTATGCAGGCCATTTCATTCTCCAAATACGCGCTACCAGTGTCTAATCATCGCCATCACGTCGATCAGAGTGTGCTTGTGCCCCGCGGAATGAATCGGGCAACTGTAGGTCACATTGCCGGGATCGAATGGCGGTAGTTCGACGTCAAGCGCCTGAAACCTTCGCGGCTCAAGCATCACGCCGTAGAGGAGGGAGGCGCAGTCAAAGCCGTCGCCGTTTGCATCTACCGGCCAGCAAGGAACTACACACCTTTCTTCGACTTCGGCCTCATCCCAAAACTGGAGAGGTGACGATTCGGTATTGATTGTCATGATTTGCCTTTCTTACTGGCTCTGCTAATAGTTCTTTCACTCACTGAAAATTTCTCTGCGAGATCACGGATGGACACACCTTTTAATCGAAGCCCATGAATTTCCAGGTCTCGTTTTGCTCTTCGTTCGGATATCGATGGTTCGTCGTACTTGCAAATCGGCCGCGGGCAAGTGAGGCAAGACGATGAGAACTCGCACCCTGTTTCCGAATATTTCGATCCCTCGGGCAATGTGTCGATTCGAACCCGACTGAGCGTGGTCATTGCTTCGGTGCTTCCTCATGCTCGCCAGCATCGCAAAATCCGCAGATCGGACCGTAATACGACGATTGTGGGCAGTCACAGTGGCATTGGCAGAATGGCATCAATCACCACCCTCGAAATACCTGGCGTGTTTCACATAGGCTCCCAACGTGTCCCAGAAAAGATGTCCCCACAAAGCGAACGTGAAGGCGATCACTGGTAGGCCGAAATACCAGGGCCAATAGACGTAGATCAACGCCAGCAGAGGAAGAATCACGAGATGCGCAATCCAGACCTTCCAGGGCGTTTCTATCGCTGTCTGTCGCATTGCGTAAGTCCACGGCCGTCGAGTCGTATTCGTCCAGAGGATCCTGTAGATCGATCCGAGTGATTTGGCGATCCGATTACTCATTGCTTACTCCTGTTCAGTCGTCTGGATCCCGCGTCAGATCTTTGCTTTCGTTTCTTTGAATCCTTAGAACCCGGTGGGCGGCCGATTTGCGAACCTCGGGATCGTGCAGCTCGCATACCAGATTTGGTGGCTTCCGAGATCTGATCCGATCGAGCACGGTTCGTTGCAGCTGTGATCGCAATCAAAAGTTCGACCATTGCCGGTGATGCTGAGAGCTCTTGCACGAACGGCTCCTGCAGACTGACCAGACCGACACCGAATGCCTGGAGTCGGCGCCAGATGTCGAGCGTGTGCCAGATCCCTTCTCTCGACATACGAGCCAGATCCCGGATCGCTACCAGGTCGAAATCGCCGGAATTAGCAGCGTCGAACAGTCTGTTCAACTCAGGATGATGATTTCCTCGCCAGGCAGACGCAACAACAACGAATTCAGTTGAAATTGTCCAATCACGCCGTTCTGCCCACTCCCGCATCGTCTGCAGCTGGTTTTCGTCGTTTTGTTCTTCGGTCGAAATTCGAACCCAGAGTGCGACTCGTGTCATTTCGAATTCCTTGTTCGGCCGGATTCAACGATCGCTCTAAGGTGCGCGTGAAATTCCTGATCAGTCAGGTTTTTCGGGCTGGACACAGTCGGATGATCGGCTATGAAAGCAGGCAGTCTCTTTTCACGAAAAGCCTGTCGCCAGCCGAAAATTCCGAAGGTGTTTCGACGAGTTTTGTTATTCATTGAATTTCACTTAATTACTTTTTCGGAAATACATCGCGCGCTTCGCGCGCTCTCAGTTCAAATCGAGAGCGCGCGATGTAGCTTTTAGATCGCGCGCACATCGCGCGCTGTCCACTACATCGCGCGCCAGCTTGATTTACATCGCGCGCAGATTCCGTACTGGAGCGCGCGATGTTAAAAACACATCGCGCGCTCTCAATTTGTTCTCGGGGCGCGCGAAGCGCGCGATGTAAACCGGGTTTTCTCAAAACTCAAATCCTGACTGGTCACCAGAATCGGGGTCAAGAGCGGTAATTCTGTAGACAGTTCCGCCACTTTCCCGTGTCGTTTTTCCTGCCCGGCGAGATTCGATCTTGTAGAGGTGTTCCAACATAGTTCGGTTATTTTTGATGTGGTGACCGAGAGCCCGCGCGTTTTTGATCGACCAGTCGAGTCCGTGGAGTCTGGCAACCGTCGCCAGCTCTTCGCACAGCATCTCTGCTCGAATTTCTCTGCCGTTGTTCGGGATGTTGCCATGAGAAGAGTTCTCATCTATCCAGATTTCCAGCGTGCTCATCACGGGATCGTTCTGGATAGTGTCGAGTCGCTGGTACACCATCTGGTGATCGAGCCAGTGCTCACATAGTTGTTCCCATGATTTGGCTGTTTTCGGAGCGTGGAATTTCGAATTCGCTGTTCGCGCATCAAGTGCTTTTGCAAGTCGTATGGCGAAAAGAGCGAAGCTGGCGACCCGGAATGAGACCAAACGACTCACGATTCTCGGGATCTTCAGTACGTCCTGGCAGAGATCAACAACCTCGGACATCAGTTCGTCGCGGTGATTTCGAATCTGCGACATCAGTACGTCACCATCGATACGCTCTTTGATCGGTGCGAAAAGGAAATACAGAGAACGATTGGCGAAATCGACTCGATTGTGCTTCGAGTTCATCGAAGTGATCACGAACATGACATCAACTCCGTAACGACCGAGTTTCATGTTTTCGTACATGATCCGCTGCGAGAGAGTTCCGCCGGTGGTGATCGATGCGACAAGATCCTGAAACCACTTGATGTGCGTATCGAGGTTGTCGACGAGCAACACGGTCGAGTTTCCGATCAGAGTCTCGAAATCACGCCTTCCGTCTGAGTCTGGTGCTGGTGAAACCGGAAAGGTTGGCCCTGTGAGGATGTTCCCGAGCAACTCGAACGCGGTCGTTTTTCCGGATCCGGATTCGCCGAGTGCCTGGGCAAGCGGACGTGATCGCATGACCGATCGAAAACAGACTGAGAGCATCCAGGCGAGGATCCCGAACTGCTGCTCTTCCTTCGCAAACGGAGTCTCTCGACTGCGCTCTTCGAATGAAAACTTTTCGATCACTTTTTGCCAGAGAGACGGTTTGAAATCAGGTTTCCAATTCCAGGGCGAAATCGTTCCGTCGGATCGGAAGTACAGATCTCCGGATCCGTTGTCGATCGTTTCTGGTGGCCTGTCAGCTGCTACATGCAGGAGCTGACCATCGCCGAGATCAAAGATCAGGCTGTTTTCTTCGCTGTTGTAGTTGGAGTGCCTGGCGATCTCAACTTTCGTTCCGTGAATCATCGGGTAAACCTCCAGCCGCGTGATCAGGTAGTTGTAGGCACCACCCCTGGCGTCGAGATCCAGACGTTGTTTCAGGAAACCGTTCAATTCCCCGCGTTGTTCTTTCTTCGTTGCCGTAACCCAGATCATCTTTCGGGTCTCAGAGTCCAGGAAGAATCCGGCACTCTCAGCTGTGATGAACCGTCCACGCTCTTTCATCAGGTCGATGTAGTAGTCGGCGTTTCCAGCTTCTTTAGGGAGCGTTGCCGGGCCGTAGTTCGGCTTCGACCGCTCTCGTTCTTTCGCCAGTGCTGTGGTGATCACAAGGCGAACGATCTCCTCTGATTCCTCACCGAACACCGAGACGATCTCTGCGACGGCCTCGTCAAATTGCCGTTCATCACTCAGATCGTCGTATTCGATCCCCTGGCTGATTAGGTTTCCTTTCTTAGCAATAACCGTTCCTTTGAACTTTCCACCACGAAAACTGGTATCGATTACTTCGATTTTCACTTGCACGTTCTTTGATTCGGACGCCACTGATTAGTTTCCTCGCGAACTCGGGAGTGACACGGAAACACCGCCTCCGCTTGTGTAGCTAACGGTCGTTACTGGCAGGTTGAATTCCCTGGCTAGATTCACCAGCGATCCGGTTGAATTGCAGGACCAGCACTTGTATACGCCGATCTTGAAATTCACCGAGAACGACGGGTTTGCATCGCCGTTCGGATGGTTGAGCGGCCAGGGGCAAACGATCTCGTCAATCCAGCCGTTCGGCTTGGGATGTGGTAGAAATCCAAACTTAGATCGAGGATCCAACCAGGCCCGCACGACCTCTTCGAAATTTCCTGGTTGTTGTGGCCGAGAACGCCGGTGCGGGATGTATGCCGGGCGGCATTTGTTTTTCCAATGCTCCAGCAACAGCACTGGCGGCTCGACCAGCTGCTGAATCGAGATGTCGTCAGGTGAATGACCTGGAGCCCACTGGTAGACGTGACCGCTTTTATGGATACTCGGCGGGATGATTGCCGGTGTGTACGGCATGATCAGGTCGAGTCCGATGATCGGGTCCGCCTTTGGTTCGCCGTTTTGCGTGATCGTTAGAAACGGGTATTTTCGAGTTCGCAGCTTCCTGTCTCTATCTGCAACGTCCTGTTCCATGTCTTTCGTAGGGTGGTAGAGAACGTGCCAACCTTTTCGAGATCTCAGGATCCATGCATCATCTTTAGAACTCACCCCGAGTTCTCCAGCTAATTTCACTGCCGCGTCGTCGTCGGTATCAACCACCACCAGACCGAGCACTGCTAGGTTCATTTCGGGGATTCGATCAAGGGCATCGCTGAGCTCTTCGTCTGTATCGATCTCCCATCGGCCTGAGCCCGCATAAGGTGTTCGTAGTGGTGATTTGCCGGCTCGATCGTGATTCCAATTTCCGGGCATGATCACCACCAGCGGCAGTCCGAACTCGATCATCAATAGTCCTGTTTCCAAAACCTTCTTTCGGTGCTTCAGCTGCTGCGGTGCTAATACCAATTTGGAGCTCCAATCAATTTCCTGGCGTTGAGTTCATTTCGCATTTCTGGTTCGACGTACTCGATTCCGAGAGCGTCGAATACGTCCTGTTCGATCCGGCAAATCTGTTCGAAGGGTGGTTCGCTTTTTGTATTCGTAATGACTCCGCCGTAAGGGCTCGCGTGCATCCCACGTCGTTTCAGTTGGCCGAACGCAATTCGATTCCAGTCCTTATCCCCGGTCCGCACGAACATCGTCATGCCCCATCGAGCGGGTGATGTCGTGAACACGTCGACCGGATACCCATCGAATCGAAGTAATTTGTTTTCACGGCCGAAAGCAGTTCTGCCGTTCTTGCTCAGGCGTTTAGTCCAGAGCGAGGCTTCGTACTCGCATTCAGCGCGTAGGAAAGCTGTTACCGCGTCGTCGCCGATCGGTGTTGCTGCAGGAGCGAGATCAAATAGCGACTGTTGAGGACCGGATGAACCGGTTCCTGGTCTCGAAATAATGACGAGCTCCAGATCTTTCACCATCCGGCTTTCACGACGGACGGATCCAGCGATCGTTATCCGGTCACAGAACGGCTCCAGGAGCGGACGGATCCGTGAGGCGAGCTCAAGCGCCTCCTCCAGGTACATGGCGTTCCTGACGGTTTGAGTCATTTCTGAACTCCCGTTTTTTTGGAAGAGTGGGGCTTATGTGGGGGCTTTACATCACTTTGGTCTTTTAGCCAGCGAGTCAGAGTCTTCCGGTGACACCCCAAAAGTCGTGCTGCTGGTGCGACTTTCCAATTACTCCGAGACATCGCGTACCGAACAATGTCGGCGTTCAATGGAAATCGTGGGCGACCATTCCGGGTATGCTTGTTGTGATCCTGAACGATCTCGATCGCCCGGTGGAACGGCACAGAACTGACGATGATCGAATCCCGATCCGCATGCGACCAGTCTTCCTCGACGATCCACCAGCCGAAACCGGTTGGCCCGTAAATCACTTTCCAGTCGGTATGAGTCATACCGCCACACCTCGTCGGCAACCGGGATGCCGAACGACCATTTCACCCGAAGCGGTGTAATGGCAGTAGCAAGTAGTGCAGTTCAGAAAAACCGTGGGTGCAGTGGTTCTGAGCAAATGCCCGGCACAGTGATCGCATTTGCCGTCCCGATGTGGCCTGACAGGACCTGCAGGTGCGGCCGGTACGATCAGCTCTGCCTCTGCTATGGCAAGTAGTTGGTTCAATACCGTTATTGAATCTTTTACGTAAGATTTCAACCAACTGGCAATCAACTGGCGTTGAGTTCGATTCCTGAGATTTGTGACTGAATACTTGTCGATAGTTTTGAATCCGATCGATACAACGACCGATCCCGCCAGTCGCCCGTTGGAGTGCTCAGTGGCATCACGGAAGGTCACGACGATTTCAGGAGGCATTGATGAGTTCCAGTCCGTTCCCTGGCGAAAACCTGATCTGTTGCTCAAGCAGGAATCTCGGCGAGAGGGTGAGGTAGGCCATCGTCGACTGAATGTTCTGGTGGCCCATGAGCTCCTGCAGCGTCTTCACATCGCACCCGGCCTCCAAGGCATGGACGGCGTAGGTGTGCCGCATCAGGTGCAGACCGGCTTTTAATCCAGCGCGCTTCGTGATCCTCTTGAAAAGCGAGACAAAGCCGTCGCCGGTAAGAGGCTTCAGTTCGAGATGGCCATTGACTCTCTGCGCCCGTGTCGTTAGCCACAGATATCGTTCATCGCCTATCCCTGCCAGTGCGTATTCAAGCTCAGGGATGATCGGGACAACACGTTCGCCGGTCTTGCCTAGATTGGTAATGAACTGGCGGTGCTGGACCTGCGCACGGAAAGTGGGAATTTCACCTTTTCGAATGCCGGTCGAATACAGCAACAGAACGAATGCCCGGTCTCGCTCTGATTCGCATGCATCATAAAGTCGCTGAACCTCGTTTTTGGTCAAGATCCGCCGCTTGATCTTTGGAATCGGCGGAGCGGAGACATCTGCCAGCACATCGGGGAGGCCGTAGCGTTTATTCGCCCATGCCGTGATTACCTTCCACCGGATCACATACGAACTCATCGAGTGCGGTGCCAGCGTGTTCAGGTGATCGGTGGCATTCTTCAGGTCGCCCGGTTCAAGCGGCCATTGATCGGGCCACTCCCGAACCGCATCGAGATAACACCTGATCGTTGCCGGGCGTCTTCCGGCTCGCTCTCTGTCATCAACAAAATCGGCGATCAACGTTTCTGTAAGTGGCATTGGCCCGTCCGGATCGAACTGTTCAGGCAACGCCATCGATGAGGGCAACCGGAACCGCTGAACAGACGGGTCGTAGACGATTGCGGGATCGCCTACCGCCGCCGACCAGCTTCCCAACCAGGCGAGCTCCTCATCGAGATCGATGAAGGCGTCATACTGCTCGACCTCGCGAGAGGAATCGGCCTGATTCGAAAACGGACCGGCGGCGGTATTAGCCGTGTTCCTGTGCCCTGTGTCCGCAAGGCGATTGGAGTTCACGGTTAGCGATGAGACAGCAGACGAACGCGGATGCAAGGGGTGTTGACCGATTGCGTTCAGACACGCGGGGTTCGCTGTCTTTGAAATAGGCGCGGGTCGCTCGGGATCCGGCGCTGAAGAGCTGGTTAGCTGCTGGTGCTGGGAGTCGGGGATCTCGTCATGCGACGAGTTCGACCGGACTTCTGGGAAGTCGGAATTCACTATTCAGTTCTTTCACTAATTTAGTCGTAGCGAAAGAGTACCTGAAGCGGAAAACCGATTACAAGCGCGGCGGAGGTTTACGGGATACCGGGCGGATTAGCTGACGCAAATCGAGGCAGGGTAAATGCAAACCGGATACCCACCGTTGGCCAACCGAGGGCAATTCATGCGAGGTAATGATCGTCGCAGGGGAAACATAGTGGGGAAACAGCCATATGAGTACGTAATTGGATCTTTCTCAGCAAGCGCGTCAAGGGAACTTAAATAAATGAACGCCTGGCGGGGAATCCAACTTCAAAAGCGACTAAACTAGGAGAAAGACTGAATGCCGCCAGGCGCTCTGCGTGTCTGAAGGCAATAATAGCCCACAAACTAGCCAAATATGAATAGGGGGTCATTCCCTAGTTGTTGCGAAATATCCGACGGGCATCAGCTGCCGTTTTTAATTCGGTACGTCGCTCGTATCCGTGCCACACATAGGTTTGAGAAATCCATCTTTCAAAATTCCAAAAACGGGTAATAAAAGGTTTGATCTCGACTCCAAATATCCGCTCCACGTCTTGGAGTGTCGGGAGTTCATCCCAGTCGTGGAATCTCGTAGTTCCGTTGTGACTAATTCCGAGCGAATCTTTTCCGTCCAACCACAGAACAATTGAATTCGACGGAAAACCGTGTTTCCCTCGCAAAAAATTCTCTTCTGAGTGCTTCAAGCAAGAAGCTTTGAAACTCGATCTTTTACCCCGAAACACGGTGCAGCCACATGAATAAAGTTTTTGTGGTGATTCATTAAGCTGAGTCATAGTTCCTTTCTTATGAAGAGGGGCGACCCCTCGTTTTGTTTTTCTAGGTCTCTACTGCTACCTTCGAATAGATCCTGATCAGGACATGTCGCCGGTGGTGGGGCAGACCTCCAACAAAGAGAAGTCAGAGCTCCTACAGCTAATTCCAACCCCACCACCGGCCTCACAGATATTTAGTTGTAGATCCCGAGGTTAGAAATGGTCGATTCAGACCACGAATGCAAGAAAAATTGCCCCGGCTGCCTGCGAGAAAAAGCAGAGCAGGAGTACTGGAAGAAGGGCATCGAAGTCGTCGAACAGTTCGAATCCTGGTTTGCTGAGATGAAGCGCCGGTTAGCCGTCGAGAAACCAGCCTCGTAACAAATTCGCACTTCTCGTCTCATATCAACCCACCTTGAGCGCGCTGCCACAGTGGCAACGGTTGTTCCGGACATTGACCACAATCTTTTTGTGTGCCGTTTCGGCAGTTGTGAGTTCCGTCCACCAGGTAAGAGATTGCAGCGAATCCGGTGTGGCTCTCCTGGCACGTCTGAGGCCAGACGCTAGGTGTTGCCATGCCTTCAATTCCTTCTCAAAATCCTTTTGGTGGGGTCGATGGCCAACAGCACTGTTGCATTTGATCTTCCAACCGAATGTGTATGAAGTTCCCAACTGTCCCTTCCTTCGCTGCTCTAATATGGCTCCCGAGGCAGGATTCGAACCTACGACCCGCTGATTAACAGTCAGCTGCTCTACCACTGAGCTACTCGGGAATGCGTTTGGCGCACAAACGATGATACCGCGGGTATTTAGATTTGGCACCGCGGAGCTTACGTAGTTAACCAACGATGTAATGGCGAGCCACGTAACAGGAAAGTTTCTTGCTGGCGTACCGTCTTCAGTGCAACAAGTTGGTGAGGGCTTCGACCTTCAGGGAATCCTATAAATCGGTTCCTGTACGGGTGCTGTTGGCCCGCGGGCAGGTGAGTTTTTATGAATCAGGGATTGTTGTATTCTGGCGTTGGTTCGAGAATAGGGGATAGTCTTAGATTCGCTTCGACCTGATCACCGTGATTTCTTGAAAGCGTGGATGTCCGACGACCCGCAACGAGTTACTGCTGAAATGACCATTTTTAGAGAATCCGACTATCTCCCATTTCTTCGTCCTATTCGCAGCATGGGTGTGATTGTTATCCTGGGAATGATATTGATTGCGGGCTGTGCGCTCGGTGACTCTCGTTCCGATTCGAAAGACGTGGTGTACAGCGTCGAAGTCGACGGCAATATCGACGTATTCAAGATCGATTCTGCAACGGGTGATTCGCTGCGCCTGACTACTTCCGATGGCAGTGATCTGGCGCCAGCGTGGTCGCCCAACAAGGAACGAATTGCATTCATTTCGGATCGCAACGGGAAATCGGCGCTGTGGCTGATGGATCCCAGCGGTGATGCCAAGCGCCAGGTAACAAGTCCCGGAATCGATGTCGTGAACTTTCGATGGTCGCCCGATTCAGTTCGAATCGCCGTTGAGGCACTCGGTCAAGGCGTCCGTACTATCTCAATTCTTGATACTGAGACGGATGAGATGGTGGCACTCACCGCGCCTTCCGAGGATGTTCGTGTTGGCGACTGGTCGCCTGACGGTGAGTGGGTTGTTTACTCCGCTGTCGAGGGTGCAGATAGTGCGATTAGACGTCGGAATCCTACGGGGGTCGATGAGATCACTCTGGCAATCACAAAAGGCACTAACCCGCGCTGGTCGCAGAATGGTCAGTGGATTGCGTACAGCAGGATGAATGAGAGTGGTTCGTTCGATCTCGTGGTAATTGACAAAGATGGCGACAACGAGTCAGTGGTCGCATCGGGCATCAATGGCGAGGTGCCGCACGATTGGGCTCCCGATGGCAGGCAGATCGTTTACGTGGGCGGTTCTGAAAAGAATGCCGAGATTTTCGTTGTTGGACGGAACGGAAAAAATCTGGAGCAGCTGACTTCAAACCGGGTTGCAGATGCTGGTCCTCGTTGGAATCCGGATGGCGCGTCGATTCTGTTCCTGTCCGAGGGTGATGGCTCATTCGATGTGTACAGCATGGAGCGCAACGGCGAGCAGCAGGTACGGATGACAACTACCGTCGATCTCGTCCTCAGCGCAGACTGGTAGTGTCGCGAGGCGACGTTCTCTGAGAGATCGGGAGCTTGTCGGCTGGGTTGTTGTGATGAGGCTTCGGATCGCACGACGGGCATCAGGTGACGGATTCTGAGT
Organism: Chloroflexota bacterium; assembly: GCA_024275195.1. Taxonomy (GTDB): domain Bacteria; phylum Chloroflexota; class Dehalococcoidia; order Lucifugimonadales; family Lucifugimonadaceae; genus Lucifugimonas. The sequence continues at coordinate 25,620 of JAJRZP010000102.1, forward strand.
CGCGAGGCGACGTTTTCTGAGAGATCGGGAGTTTGTTGGCTGGGTTGTTGTGATGAGGCTTTGGATCGGTGCCAGTTTTTTCTGAGTCGTCAGGTGAAATTCTGGAGTGATCGGAGGTGCTCGGCTGTTGCTCGGCC
>JAJRZP010000103.1 GCA_024275195.1 Chloroflexota bacterium
CCCCAGTGCGTCGGAGCGAAGTACTCGCCAGTGCGACCAAACCCGGTAATCACTTCGTCAGCGATCAGAACAACGTTGTACTGGTCGGCGATCTCGCGCAGGCGCTGCCAGTATTCGGCAGGCGGAATCTGGATGCCAAATGCAGCCGAAATCGGCTCGGCAATCATCGCCGCGACGGTATCTGCACCCTGATGCTTGATGACTTCCTCGAACTCGTTGGCGCACTTGATCGCAACGTCGACTGGGTCGCCCGCGTACGGTAGTCGGTACGAATTCCAGTTTGTGACGTGGATGGCACCCGGCATCAGAGGACCCATCGGGTCGGCTGCGGCGTTTCCGCCGAGACTCACTGACATCGCAGTGCCGCCGTGGTAGGAGTACCGGCGACTTATGACCTTGTATGCGCCGGCCTTGCCGGTAAGCATCGAGTACTTCTTCGCCATCTTCACTGCTGTCTCGACAGCCTCGGAACCGCCTGACACGAAGAACGACCGCGCACCCTTATCGGGGTATAGCTCGGCGATCTTTCCTGCCAGTTCGATTTGAGGTACGGTCGCACCGCCCGCTGGCGACGAATCGATAGCGGTCATCTGCTCATAAACAGCGTCGGCGATCTCAGTTCGACCATACCCGGCCGACTTGTACCAGAGACCTGCCATTGCATCGAGATGACGCTGCCCGTCGGCAGTTTCGACCCACACTCCTTCACCCTTTACGTAAACCTTCAGGTTTCCGCGCCAGTCGTTGGTCTGGGCGGCGTGCATGAACATATGATCGCCAGCAATCTGCTGCAGCTCTTCGATCCGTTCACCACTAATGGTTCCCGGATTAATGGTCGACGTCATCAGGGTCTCCGTTGCGTGCCAAATTTGTTTGAGTGAAAACGTGCGCCCGGCTTAGCGCACACTGCAATTCTAAGTCCCGGAATAGCGCCGGTCTATCGTTGCACACCATTCGAACAGCAAATACGCGGTGCTATACTCGAAACAACATGAAATTCCAGTTCATTTCGGCTCGAGTCTGTATCTGTCAAAACGATAATCCTCACAGGGATTCGTGACGCTCGTCCGTAACTAACTCACGACCTGACCTCGAACCCCCGATCACTCCGCCGATACAGGGGTTTTTTATTGCCCTTTTCAAAACCAACAGCCGCAACACCCAACTACCCAGTTAGCTAAAACCACAAACGTCATCCTGAGGCCCTCGAAGGACGACAAACCAGCCAACCACAATGCCTCTAGCAAAACCCCGCTTCTCAGAAACCCAACTGACCTAGATAAATGAAAAACTCGAATCTGGAACAACTGTAGATATTCTCAAATGGACCGATGAAACGTTCGGAAGCGGTGCTGCTCAAATGTCGAGTTTCGGACTTGAGGATCAGGCACTGTTTCATATGTACTGGGGTGTGAACCAGAAAGCGCGCCTGATGACTCTCGACACTCTGCGCCTGCCTACCTAAACGTACTCCCTGTTCGATCAAACAAAGCTGCGCTACGGGGTCGATGTCGAATTCTTCTACCCGAAGATGGAGACAGTCGCCGACATGGTCAGGCAGAACGGCAACAACCTGTTCTACAAGGGCCGTGCCAACCGAGAACTCTGCTGCGGTGTGCGCAAGGTCGAACCACTCGGACGTGCACTCTCGGGACTCGACGCCTGGCTGACCGGACTACGGCGTGATCAGGGAATGGAACGCGGCTCGATCGCCATTGTGGAATGGGATTCCGCCCACGCCAACTACAAGATAAATCCACTGGCAAACTGGACCTTCGAACAGGTTCAAGAGTTCGTCAGAGACAACGAAATCCCCTACAACGAACTGCACGACAAGGGCTATCCATCACTCGGCTGCGCACCCTGTACCCGTGCGATAAAACCCGGTGAGGACATTCGAGCCGGACGCTGGTGGTGGGAGGGCGACCCCGACGCCAAGGAGTGCGGCATCCACATCATTGCCCCGTTAGAGGCCTAGAATGGCTCTCGCGTTTTTCCAGAGCGGGAGAATCTGGGAGAAACGTTGGCACTCGTTTTCAACACACACCAGTCGGTCGCACTAAAAAATGACAACCAGAGACCCGATAATCGACGATTACATCGCCAACGCCGCGCCTTCTTTCCGCCCCATTCTCGAACACATTCGCATTGCTTTTCACGCGGGTTACGCCGAGATTGAAGAAAACATCAAATGGGGTTTGCCGAGCTTTGAAGCCAATGGCATAGTCGGCGGCATGGCGGCATTCAAGAGGCACGCAACCTACGGCTTCTGGCGGAGTGATGAGATTGATGATCCAGCCGGTATTCTCACCCGGGATATTTCGGCTTCCTTCATGGCCCAGAGATTCACCGACATCGACCAACTACCCTCCATCGAAGTACTGGCCGATTACGTGAAACGTGCTGTCGACCTGAACCTGTCTGGCAAGCCGAAATCGCGAAGTCTTCGCCGTGATAAAAAGAAGCTGGAACTCATCGTCCCAGAAGATCTAAGGGACTTGCTGATGCGACACTCAAACGCGAAAAAAGTCTTCGACGATTTCGCACCCGGTCACCGCCGCGATTACGTCGAGTGGATCACCGGCGCGAAACGTGAAGATACCCGACAACGCCGTCTGGCAACGACTCTGGCACAACTACTAGAGGGCAAGACCCGTAACTGGAAGTACGAAAAGAAAAAAATGCCATGAGCACCTGCACAAAATTGTCGTTGATGTAGTCCCAGTCGAACGCCATCCCGTGCAGGTCAAATGTCATCCTGAGCCAGTCGAAGGACGACACGCAAGCCGACGATCCCGGCATACCCCCGGGCATCGTCATTAACACCGATCACGCCAATCCGGAGCTAAACCGGTCGCAACCTTATCTCGCTCGAAACGTTATAGCCCAGCACCGCCAGCTCATCGCCAATCTTCAAAGTCACGACCCCACGATACGGGGCGACATCCGCAACCGTTACCTCAACACCCGGAAGCACACCACTTTTGTGCAGATACGCCACCAACTCGGCATCGTCCTCTGGAATACGATCCACGATCATCCGCTTGCCTGTAGGCGCATTGTCGAGCGTCACCACGCCGCGCGGCTCTCGATACCCACTGCCGGGTATCGGTTGACCGAACGGGTCAGTCTTCGGATTCCCCAATCGCTTTTGAATTCGCTTCTCCAACGTGTCCGAAAGCGCATGTTCGAGCATGTGCGCCTCGGCATCGACTTCGTGAAGCGGCACGTCCAACAGATCGACAACCATCCGGGCTGCGAGACGGTGCTTGCGAATCATCGATTCGGCAAGACTGCGTCCTCTGGTCGTCAAATCGATATCACGACTGTCGCCCAGGCGAATCAGCGACTCTTTCTCCATGCGCCGGAGCATCCCCGACACGGCCGGCAACGAAGTGCCCAGATTCTCACTGGCAGGCACGCGCCGAAGCTGTTCGACAAGGTTCGAGTTACTCACTTTCTCGCCATGTTCAAGAACCATGAAAATCGATATCAGATAGTTCTCCATCGCCTGTGTCAGGCGAGGCGCAACTTGCTTGCCCTGCTCGGTCATGATCAAACCCTCTGGTAACTAAAAGCCCAACAACACCCGAACCACAACTCTCAACCCATGTTACGACATTTGTTCGTATACACGAAGCATTGAAGTGAACTCTTGCGAATGCCACCTCCGCTCCCATTTATCGCCTCAATCGCGATAACCTCGTCTCCATGACAAACACCGCAACCCAAAACAACCTCGACGCCACCCGCTGCTTCGGCACAGGATCGCCAATTTACGAGGCGTACCACGATGATGAGTGGGGAGTTCCGATTCACGATGACCGCCACCTGTTCGAGCTGCTAATACTCGAAGGCGCACAGGCCGGACTCTCGTGGGAAACCATCCTCAAACGCCGCACAACCTACCGCACGGCATTCGACAACTTCGATATCGAAACCGTAGCCAACTATGGTTCTCAAAAAATAGAAACACTGCTTCAAGACGAAGGAATTATTCGCAACAGGCTCAAGGTAAACGCGGCCGTCAAAAACGCGAAGGCCGCGCTGGAGATACAAGAAGAGTTCGGCTCTCTCGATGCTTATTTCTGGTCTTTCGTAAACGGTGCGCCGCTCCAGCCCGACTTCCCCTCGATGAACGACGTGCCTGCCGGTGAAACTCCCGAGGCGGTCGCAATGAGCAAGGATCTGAAGAAACGCGGAATGACATTCGTCGGCCCTACCATCACCTACGCCTTCATGCAGTCAGGCGGAATGACGAACGACCACCAGACCACCTGCCCCCGCCACAAGCTCATCAAAGAGATGTCGGCAACTTAGCCGGACGGAACGGTGGCGGGTGTACCGTGAGCAGGATGAGTTCGCCACCGAACCGAGCGGCAGCTTCCCCTTCTCCCAGCGGGAGAAGGTTGGGATGAGGGAGACTCGCACATTTGATCCCGTATTGTTCGCTTCCCCCTCACCTAAGTCCTCTCCCTGAGGAGAGGATTTCATCGCGCCGGAACGATGGTGGTTCCTCCCTTCAGGTTGAGAGGGATCTAGGGATTGAGCAAGTTGCAGAATAGTACCGATCGCGCCGGAGAAAACGTGGTCAGGCCGCATCTGACCAAACACGCCATTTCGCTGCTGTTGCCAACCGCAGCCAACATGACCGTCGTTCCGATTCTTTCGCTCCTTCTCTCAGCAATCCTGACCCGTACTGACAATCCCGACGCGGCGATCGGCGGTTTTTCGGTCGCGCTCGGGATATCGATGTTCGTCGGGCTTCCTCAACTGCGGGTTCAGCAGTTAACCCTCGTATTCTTCGATAACGACAGGTCGCTCAGACAGCTCCGAAAATTCGTCGCGTTCTGGGTCGTTCTCGTCACCGTCATCGCCTTTTTTGTAGTCATACCAGCCGTATCAGAATTTCTGCTGACCACCGTGTTCTCGGTGACCGGCGATCTTAAAGAAAATGCGGCCGCTGCCCTGCTCTGGCTCGTACCGCTTCCCGGATTGCTCGTGTTGAAAATGCACTATTACGGGGCGGTTCTGCGAATCAGCCGACCGGGGCTCGCATGGATCGGTACGGGAGCAGGTGCGATCACCGTGGTCGCATTCGCCATCGGGCTCTTTACGACTGAAATCGCTCAGGGTGCGAGCATCGCGGCGATCTCGATGGTCGCCGGAACACTTGCCGAAGCAGCGACCCTTGCTGTTCTCTCGCTCAGACCGATTCGCCGGTTCAAAGGTATCGCCAGTTCGAATGATGTTTCGATCAGGGCTATGGCATGGTTCTTCTGGCCGCTGCTCTTCGCCGCAATGCTTCCGGCAGGCACACAACCGATCCTCAACGCAGGCATGGCACGTTCACCTGAGCCGGGAGTATCAATTGCGGCCGTTGCACTCGCGTTCTACGTTTTCCAACTGATCGCCGTGGCGACCAACGGCACTCAAAACACCGCACTTGCCCTCTTCGCCAGCCAGTACAACCCGTTCCAGGTACGGAAATTCGCATTCTCGGTCGGGCTCATCACCTTCGCCGCGGTCGCTTTGATCGCCTACATCCCACCGGTGACCGAATTCGTCATCGGCGACATCATGGGGGCCGAAGGGCGACTCAAGGAGCTCAGTTCTACCGGATTCCGCCTACTCTCGATCCTTCCAATCGCCCTTGTCATGGAGCAGCTTTACACCGCCGCACTCATGCGTACCCGCAACACACGCCCTATCATCTACATCAACTCCCTACGGCTGCTGACACTTGCCATATGGGTGATCGTAACCGTCAACTACACCGACCTCAACGGACTCTGGGTCGGTGCCGGGGCGTGGACTCTGACCCTCTTCCTCGAAGCCGTCTACGCCTACATATTCGGTCGCAAATACCTGGGTCGGGTAACGTACGCACGGCTATAACTGGTCTGATTTCAGTGGCGGCAGTCATCGGTAATTTGCCATGCTGAGGCTCGCGAAGGACGACCGAGCAACAGCCGAGCACGCCCGCCCACTCCAGAATTTCACCTGATGACTCAGAAAAACCTGGCACCGATCCAAAGCCTC
>JAJRZP010000007.1 GCA_024275195.1 Chloroflexota bacterium
GTTCGCTCGGAATGTCGGAGCGTGGCGGAGCGTTCTCAGCCCGTCTTGGTGCCCTGCGCCTGTGGGGAGTTGCGGGTGGGCGAAGCCGAATTCGGGTTACGAGAGATGGTTTGAGGGCTGTAACGCCACTCTCAGCCAAAGAGAGTGAAGAGGCAAGAACTCAACTCGCTCGTAACGTGGCGTTGTTCTCTGAAATGTCTACACGGCTCGGTGAGGAGCCTTACGCTCCCGACCGCTTTGCTGTCCTGCTTGAGGAGTTGACTGGTGCCGATCGCACCGAGGTGACACGCCGATTGGCGCTGATCGACCGCATATTCAGCGAGGCTCGCCCCTATCTACCGAAAAATAATGCGACGGTCCCGCAAGAATCTCCGCAGCAGCGAATAACAGAGCCGCTCACATCGTCAAAAATTCACTTTGAATTTGAACGCCCAGAGCAATCTGCAACGTCGCAGAACGAAATGTCCAGGGGAGTGGACAGTCACAGGGACAACGCACCAGTCGGTGATCGCATCGAACTGGGTCTACCCGATGGGAAGCTGTCCTTGCCAGAAACGCTGGCGAATCTGGACGCGGCATTGACAGTGCTATGGGCTCGGCGACAGTTGGTCGCAGCGATCGATGCCTCTGAGGGACGAGCAACGCCTGCGCCGCCCCGTGACTTCTCAGGGCGATCCCAAACCCCTGCCGGCACCTGAGGAGGCTGTCCGCGGTTCACCTACGGCTTGAGCAGGACTTTCTGAACGCCTTGACCCGCCGCCGCCGCCTCATAAGCTTCCTGGGCGTCTACAAGCGGCACAACGTGCGAGACGAGTGGAGTCAGATCAAGCCGTCTGATCTGCATCGCCGTCACAATCTTCTTCGCGTCCTCGATGGTTGGCCAGCCTGTCGATGAAATCGTCACGCTGTCGGGAAGTGTTACTCCTTCCTCTTCGATCCGTGTCAGACCGTAAGGCTCAGAGAACATGATGTGACCGCCATTTTTCACGATGCGGGCGACTATTTCGAGATCGGATATTTCACGGACTGAGCCGACAATCACGACGTCAGTCTGGTTCATCGCAAGTTGATCCATGTCGACGAACGCGCCCGCGGCAAAGCCGGAAGCCAGTGATCGTCGGGAAGCATTATCGCTGATTGCAATTGTTCGATCACGCGCACCTGTGCTTTCGAGGGCAATCAAGGCCGTCAGGCCGATCGGATCACAGCCAACGACCGCGTAGTTGCCGTTCGGGGATGCTCTCAGCGCGGACGCAGCAACACCGACCCCCAGTCCGGCAGTGCCACCGGCCAGTACAGCCCGTTCTTCACCGGAGGCTGCAATTCTCGTCAGTGTTGTGTCCGCATCTGGAACACGGACGTATTCGGCATGGCCCCCGGGGAGTGACTTCGTCCCGAACAACTCGGGCTTGCCGCTTTTGCTCACGTGATTGACCGTATTGCACACCAGGTCGTCGAGTTCGACAGTGGCGACATTGGCACCGATTTCAACCACCAGTCCGGCGAACTCGCCACCCGGGACGACTCTGTCCTCTCCTACGCTGAGAAAACGTTCGATATCCCACGGCCCTATTGCTGCAGTGGTTACAAGAATGATCGCGTCTTCCGGTTCACGGAGTGAAGGCCGAGGAATATCGATGATTTCAACACGTCCGTAGCCGGGAAAAGAAACTGCTTGCATGAGGGTGTTACAGGTGTTCTTTCAACTGTTGGGCGATCTTTTCAGTCATACCGGGAGCCGCCGCAATCTGTTCCTCGGTTGCCTCACGGATGCCTTTCACGGAACCGAAAGTGCGGATAAGCATTTTCCTGCGCTTTGGCCCGACTCCCGGAACGAGATCGAGCGCCGATTTCACAGATGATTTACCCCTGAGGTTACGGTGGAATGTGACGGCAAAGCGGTGCGCTTCATCACGCGCCCGCTGTAGGAGGAACAGAGCCTGAGAGTTTCTGGGCATTATTACCGGCTCAGCGGCATCAGGAAGGAATATCTCCTCTTCCCGTTTCGCAATTGATGCCAGTTGAATGTCCTGCAATCCGAGATGCAACATCGCTTCGACTGCAGATGAAAGCTGCCCTTTTCCGCCGTCGATAAGCACGAGATCAGGAGAAGCCGCAAAACTTGCATTTTCTTCTCCGCCCTCTCTGGCATTTTTCAGTCGTTTAAACCGGCGGGTTAGTACTTCTCGCATTGAGGCGAAATCATCGTTTCCGTCGTGGCTCTTTATCTTGAATCGTCGGTAATCAGATGAAAGTGGTTGGCCTTCATGGAATACAGACATGCTCGCTACCGTATTTGTGCCTTGAATGTGCGAGATGTCGTAACACTCGATACGTTTGGGGAGCGTTGGCAGGTTTAGCTCTTCCTGCAATTCCGACATCGCGGTTTCCATGCGAGTTGTGTCCGAAATCCACTTGAGCTTCAACTGTTCGAGACCCTGAACGGCGTTGTCGCTTACCATCTGGACCAACCGACGCTTGGCACCCCGCTGGGGAATTGTGATCTCAATGGGGCCGTCTCGCCTCGCTTCGAGCCATTCTGTGATGATCGACTCGCGGGCAATTTGCTCTGGCACGAGGATTCGGCGAGGAACGTGAGATGCCGACGAGTAGAACTGCTCTATGAACCGGGCGAGTATCTCATCGCCGCTTTCGCCGCGAGTCCCGCTCATGGTGAAGTGATCGCGTCCTATCAGATTCCCCCGACGCACGAAGAAAATTTCAACCCACGCCTCTTCTCCACCATAGGCTGCACCGATTACGTCGAGATTCTCGTTGCCGAGCCCGACGACTTTCTGGCCTTCATAGACGCGTTCGATGGCCCGTAGACGATCACGAAGCGCTCCCGCCCGTTCAAACTCGAGTTCATCGGACGCTTCCAACATGGCAGATTCAAGTTCAGAAACGACTTCTTTTGTGTTTCCTTCAAGGAACATCAACACCTGATCGATCACCTTCGTGTAGTCGACCTTTGAGGCGTACCCGGTACAGGGCGCAACGCAACGTTTTATGTGGAACTCCAGACATGGTCGATCATCGGTTCCTGTTATTGATTTTGTGCAGGAACGGTAAGGGAAGAGGCGTTTGAGGAGATCAAGTGTCTTCCTTACGCTGCCGGCCGATGCGAACGGTCCGAAATATCGAGCTCCATCGTTCGCAGTTCGGCGAGTGACGTATACGCGAGGAAAATCTTCCGCAAGATCGACCTTTATATACGGGTAGGTTTTGTCGTCTTTGAGCCTGACGTTGTACCGCGGCTTGTGTTGCTTGATCAGCGAGTTTTCGAGAAGGAGCGCCTCTTGCTCAGATTCCGTCACTATGAACTCGAAGTCATCGATCCGAGCGACGAGTTCAGTCGTTTTCGCATCAAGGTTTTTCTTAGAGCCAAAGTACGAGCGAAGTCGACTACGCAGTGACGATGATTTTCCTACGTACAGAACTTTTCCAGCGGAATCGCGATGAATGTACACCCCGGGCTTCAGAGGGACAGCAGCGAGCCTTGTTGAAAATGTTCGTTTGGTTGCTGGCAATTGAAAAAAAGGCCATCCAATTCACTGTCAATATGGACGGCCATCTCATCGGTCTCAATATGTCGTCATGATCGCTGGTTCTGCGGGCATCACACGGCAACCAAGATTGGGCGGTCGTGAACTAAAGTGTGAACGTAAGTACCACGAGCGTAATGACGAGAACACCGGCGAGCGCACCCATCTTCTTGATTTCGGCTGACAGGGAGCGTGTGTAAATCTCGGCACGGGCACTTGCCCGCTGCGTTGTTCGACGAACACTCGCACGCGTTCGCGGCGCCGAATCCGTCGACGACGAGGTTACGGCAGCATGAGTGTCGTCATTGTCATCACTCTCTTGCGAGTGACTCGCTTGTACGAACACGTTCGGCTTGCTTACACGGCGGTTTTTACGGGTCTTTTTTGGCATAACGGTCGGCTGAGGTATCCAGTTGCTTATTCAGAAGTCGGTTCTGACTGAGCGAATGTCGAGTCCGCCCATTTTAGTCCCTTTTCGGTCATGACGTTCGCTGCGTCGATTGTCACCTGCGTAGCGTATTCGAGCGAGACGTCTGATGTGTTCCACATGAAATGATACAAGAACGGGTCGATGGGACTCGACTCGAATGCTCGCTCAAAGTATCGATGTTGTGCGAGATCGGCCTGTTCGATCAGCGTTTTGGCCTGTTCCGGCGACTCGATACGCATCTGGTTTTGAACTCGCTTGATTCTATCCTCCATTTTAGCCACGATTCCAACGCGGAGGACTGAGGGATTGTCGTGCAGGATGGCAGCACCACCTCGACCGAGAAGTACGACATTTCCGATCTCGGCAAGGTCGTTGATGACCTCGGCCGCGGTTTCGATGAAATGCTTCTCATCAACTTCTTCGGCGACGGTGTGTGGGGCCTCTTCCATCTCGGAGTACGGTCGAGCAAGTAATTGTTCGATTCCGGGGCCGAAGTATGGATCGCCACCCATGCCGGCCACCGCCGAGCGGTGGAGCATGCGCTGAATTGCCTGGGCAAAACGGTTGGCGAGCGACGGGACTCGACTTTCCTGATCCGCAAGCGCGGTGACCGTGGCACCGACCTTCTTGGCAATGTCGGCCAGCATGAGACGGTCAACAAAGTCCAGATCCATCGATTTTGCGACCATTCGGCCCAGATCTGGACCACCGGCACCGAGTCGTCCTTCAATGGTTATGACAGGCATAGTGACCTCCACTGACCAGTTTTCAGGCTCGAGGGTGAGCCTTTGAATACTCGCTTCGAACATGATCGTCCGTGAGGTGAGTATATATTTGCGTTGTCGAAATGCTCGAATGACCGAGCAGTTCTTGAACGTGCCGAAGACTCGCACCGCCGTGCAACAGGTGGGTGGCGAAACTGTGTCGCAGCATGTGTGGAGTGATCTTAGACGAAAATCCTGCCCTGATGGCGAGTTTTTTTAATCGTAGCCAGTACGCCTGACGTGTCAATCGTCCGCCTCTGCGATTCAAGAACAGCGCGTCTTCCGTCTGGCTGCGGCTGTGGGCCGGGCGAGAATACGTGATGTAGCTGGCTATCGATTCGACCGCGGTGTTGTAAATAGGAAGTACCCGTTCCTTTGAGCCTTTTCCGACAGTTCGCACAGTTTGCGCATCGAGATCCACGTCTCTCAGATTCAATCCGACAAGCTCCGAGACGCGGAGCCCGGTGGCATACATAAGCTCGATCATGGCCATATCGCGTACCTGTTCAACCGAATCGGTATTCGAACTCAATTCAAGTAGGCGGTCGACCTCTTCGATCGACAATGCTTTTGGCAGGGACTGACCGGCTTTTGGCTGCCGTACATCGACAAGCGGGTTGTCATCGATGATCTGTTCTTCGGTCATAAACTTGAAGAACGACTTTGCGGAGGCGATTTTTCGAGACTTAGTGGCTGGCGCGTACCCACGCTCATCGAGATCGTTCAGAAATCTCCGAATATCGGTTTCCGCAACCTGATTCCAGCCTGTGATGCCGGTATCCGTTGTTGTTAGAAAATCGATCAACGCAGAAGTATCGTTTCGATAAGCCGATAGGGTATGTCCTGAAAGCCCACGCTCCACAGACAGGTAACTCATGAAAGTTTCAAGTTCGGCTAACAATCGAAATCCGGTCTCGTTCTTTGCTTCGGCTGACCATCACAAGGCTCCACTCTAGTCGCAGCTGGCGATTTCCTGCATTTTGACTGTCTGACCGGAATCAGTTATTTCACCCGCCCGACGAGACATGACCCAGTCTTTATCTAACCTGCTTTGGGAAACGATTCTTTTAGAATTCGGGCTTTCGATGTTCGATGCAGGTTCAGAGTCTTGAAGAGAAGTAGTATGGTCATATCTCCATGAGGATTCCGTTAAAACAGTCAAATTCGAATGATCGATTACCTCGCTGGCGAAACCTACCCTCGTTAGAGTGCGTAGACTTGTTTGGTCAGGGTAGCCTTGGGCTGTCGAGCGATCAACTCAATGCCTGCTTCCCGATTATCCTAAAGTGAATATCCCAAAGGTCTGAGCACCGTAAAATGCCTATCGCAGCAATCGAGATCCCATTCAATCCCAACATCATAGTCGGCGGTACCTTCTCACTGAGTTGGCACGGTTTTATGAGCTTTGTCGGTGTTGCTGTCGCTGTGTGGATGGTTGGCAAAGCAGCGATCAAAGGCAATCTTGACCAGGACATGGTCTACAACACAGCTATTTTTGGAATCGTTGGCGGGATAATCGGAGCGAGACTGGTTCATGTTGCCGACAACTGGGATTTGTACGGCGACGATCCTGCTCGGATACTCGCAATCTGGTCCGGTGGGATCGCCCTTTGGGGGGGCATCCTCGGTGGATGGATTGCAGGAGCCACCTACGCATATTTTGCGAAGGCCCCCGTCGGAAGACTCATGGACATCGCAGCACCGGCCATGTTTGTTGGTCAGTCTCTTGGTCGGATCGGTGACGTCATCAATGGTGAGCACTGGTCACGCGCTCTCGACGCTCCATGGGCCTGGTATTTCACAAACCCGAACAGCCCGGCACGAATAGGCACTGAGCGATTGTTCGGTGATCCAGAAAGACCAGTACACCCGACGGTCGTTTACGAGATCATCTGGAACATGATCGGCCTTTTCCTGATAACGAAGCTCAAAGGCAGACTACGACCTGCCGGTGCGATCTGGATGGTTTATATCACCTGGTACTCGGCTGGCAGATTCGCAATCCAATTCCTGCGGCTTGATGATGTTAAGTTCTGGGGCCTCCAGGAGGCGCATCTGATAGCGATTGCAGTTCTCTCCTTTACGATTCCGTACATGATTATGAAAGTGCGGTGGAGCGACAAAAGTCTCGGCATCGACAGCGACAACCGCGGAGCCGGTCGGCGCAAGCGAGACCGTCAGAGGCAGCAGGCAAGAGGTTAGTCCCAACTCGTCTATGCAGGAGGCGTGCAGGCCTGGCTAACTTTTCGCGGGGCGTATGTCTCGCAAGCCGAGTTGATGCCGGGTCTTGCCGCGCCAGACTTCCGATCTGAGTTGATAGATGATATCGACAGCTCCCGATCCCAACGGGCGATCTCCGAGGCCGAATCCGATTGAGTCGATTCGTCGACCGTCGGCATCGAAGCTGATCTTCAGGTGCTTTCCGCCCACACCGACCGTACGCACGTCCAGCGGTGTGACTCCTGAACTCACCAGTAGTGGTTCCCTGTTGGCCTCTCCGAATGGTTCCATTGCTGATACGAAATTCCAGGTCGAAACCGTGAGGTCTTCGATTCTCACTTCGGCATCGGCATGGAGTGTCGGCACTACCGGAGCCCCCATCGCGCCCCATGCCGCACGCCTCCGAAGGTCGTCCAGAAGATCGCCAAGCATCTCACTCTTGATCGTGAAACCGGCAGCTCTCGCATGACCGCCGAAACGCTCGAAGTCTTCAGAGTGGGTCGAAAGTGCTGCATGGAGGTCAAGCACCGTGGTTGATCTACAGGAGGCTCGAGTAAAATCATCCACAGCCTGATATGCAATCGCAGGCTTTCCGGTAAGTTCATTCAACCTACCAGCCAGTGGGCCCAGCAATCCCATCGGGAATCCGTCGCAATCGACGGCTACGATTGGATCACCTGAGTTCGTATCAAACTGACTCGCTGCGTGTTCCCACACCTTTTCACTGAGTGATCGGCGCTTGGCGTTGTCGGCATCAAGGCGCTCAGCGAGTGCGAGTGCCTCGGACTCATCGTTAGTAGATAGCAATTGCAGGCTTGGTTCAGCGTCTCCCATGCGTCCGGGGGCATTGAGCCGTGGTGCGACGTAGAACGATATTAGTTCGGCGGTCGGACGGCCTGATGCGCCGGGAGCCCGCGAGATACTCAGCAACGCACGCAGCCCGGGAAGTTTGGTCTGCCCGAGCACCCGCAACCCTTCACGTACAAGGGTGCGATTATCAGATACAAGTGGGACTATGTCGGCAATTGTGCCCAATGCCGCAAGTGGAAGTAATTCTTCCGGAAACTCCTGATCTGCTTTCAGCGACAGTGCCTGTGCGAGCTTGAAGGCGACGCCAGCGCCAGAATAGTCGACCGAACCTTTCGAATTTTGTGAGTTAAGATGTGGGTTGACTATCGCTACCGCTTCGGGTCGTTCAGTGTCGATCAGATGATGGTCTGTAACGATGGTGTCGATACCCAGCGATCTGGCGTAGGCGATTTCGTTGACTGCTGTCGAACCGGTATCAACCGTCGTGATGAGCGTAACTCCAGCGTTCGCAAAAGAGTCAATTGCCTGTTTCGAAAGCCCGTGACCGTCGGATTCACGGTTGGGTATGTACGGGATTGCGTTCCCTTGCATCGTCCGCACGATACGAAGAACGATAGCTGTCCCTGTGAGTCCGTCGACATCGAAATCCCCAAATACACCGATCATCTCATTCTCGTTGATCGCCCTGCGGATCCGTGTGACGGCTATTTCCATGTCTGGTAGGTCAAACGGGTCAAGGAAGTCGTCCAGACCACTGGAGAAGTAGCTCGTCGCCTCCGAGTCGTTTCGCACGCCACGATTCCACAAGAGTCGGGCAGGTAGCGGGCCACGAGCACCCGACCCGAGAAATCCGAGGTCGAGCCGAAATCCGGGAGGAGGTGGCTCTGCGATCTGCCATATTCGGTCGAGCGTCATATTGCGTATCTCGACCTACAGGGATCTATTGCTGAAAGCTCTTGAACACCAGACTGGCATTGTGACCACCGAACCCAAATACGTTTGACATCGCGACATTCACGGTCTTCTTAACAGCAGTATTTGGCGTGTAGTTCAGGTCACATTCGGGATCGGGGTCGGTCAGATTTATCGTAGGAGGAACTACGCTGTCTTTTACCGCCAGCGCGGTGAATGCGGCTTCAATCCCACCGGCTGCACCAAGAAGATGGCCAGTCATCGATTTTGTTGAACTTACTGAGAGATTGTAAGCATGGTCACCGAACATACGTTTCACAGCGATCGTTTCGAATTTATCGTTCATCGGGGTTGAAGTACCATGGGCGTTGATGTAATCGACATCATCAGGACTCAAGTTGGCGTCTTCTATCGCCCATTTCATCGCTCGTGCAGCACCCTCGCCCTCAGGATGAGGTTGGGTTACATGATGTGAGTCGCTGGATGCACCGTATCCAGAAAGTTCGACGATTACATCTGCACCACGTTTTTCTGCGTGCTCCAGTGACTCAAGAACCAGCAATCCGGCTCCTTCACCAAGTACAAATCCGTCTCGACCGGTGTCGAAAGGCCGTGATGCTCCTTTGGGATCGTCATTTCGAGTTGAAAGTGCCATGCACGAGTTGAACCCGGCAATTCCGATTTCGCAGATCGCTGCCTCGGTTCCGCCGGCGATAACAACATCAGCACGGCCGCGCCGGATCATCTCAAGCGCTTCGCCAATGGAGTCTGCGCCTGTGGCACATGCCGAAACAGTCGAAAAATTCGGCCCCTTGGCACCGATCATCATCGAAACCTGACCTGATGCCATGTCTCCAAGCATCATCGGGACCAGAAACGGGCTCACTCGTTTTGGGCCTCGGTTCAAGAGAACCTTGTGCTGGTCTGTGATCGTGATGATTCCGCCGACCCCGCTGCCAATCAGAACACCGACACGGTCGGCATCCTCAGACTCCATGTTTATCCCGGCCTGATCAAGCGCTTCCAGGGCGGCAACGCAAGCAAACTGTGAGAACCGATCAAGCCGTCTCGATTCTTTGCGCCCCAGAAGCCCGGCTGCATCAAAATCATTCACCTCGGCGGCGATCCGACTTTCGAACCCCTCAGCGTCGAACAGAGAAATGTAGTCAACTCCGGATTTGCCTTCGAGCAGGCTTTGCCATGTGGTTTCCCGATCTAAACCTACCGGGGTGACAAGTCCAATTCCTGTGACAACGACGCGATCTGTCATTTGGTGACCTCTGGGTGCCATAGCGGAGATTGGTCTCGTTGTGGCACATCACTTCGACAACTCAAGAGCCGTCGACTGCTAAATTTACGATTGGTCGAGTATAGCAATGAAGTTCGCGGTCGAAATGCCTGAACTGGAATCTTGAAAGGTGTTTTCCTGCCTGATTGATTCCGAAGTATCCCAACGACCTGATGAGACATATATTTAGCTGTATGCAACGGGTCAGACTGAAACCTAATGCAGATCAAGTCTCGTAGAAGATGAACCAGATGAAAGTTCGAATCGAAACGCACGGATGCAAGCTGAACACTGCTGATAGTCAGCGGTTGGCGAATGAATTTGCTCGTTCAGGATTTAATCTGGCGAAACCGAGTGACACTCCCGACGTATTTGTGCTGAACTCCTGCACCGTTACTCACATTGCCGATAAGAAGGCGCGGCAAGCGCTGGGGAAGGCAAGGAAGAGCTTTCCCGAAGCCATAGTGGTCGCTGTCGGCTGTTACGCCGAAAGCGGAACGTCCGATCTGGAAGCCCTATCCGCTACCGATCTCGTAATTCCCAACACTCGTAAATCGGAGATCGTCTCGATAGTTAGCTCGCGTGCAGGGCTCGACTGGCAGGAACCTGTCGGTGCTGCCGACGATCCTGTGCAGTTGCTCGGACGAACTCGAGGTGCTGTCAAAATTCAAGAAGGCTGCGATCAGGTCTGTGCCTACTGCATCGTTCCCAGAGTTCGTGGTCGCGAACGAAGCATTCCAAAAGCCGAAATCATCAGGCAGGTGCAGGCGCTTTCTACGGCGGGCTGCCCTGAGGTGGTCCTGACAGGAACTCAGCTTGGATCCTACGGGTTCGATCTGCGAGACACCGATCTTGTCGACATGATTCGTTCGGTTCTTACTGAAACAGATATCCGGCGTCTGAGAATTTCTTCACTGCAGCCAGCTGAATTTTCTGAAGAGTTGCTCGAACTGTGGAACGGCATCGGCCAGGATCGTCTCTGCCCTCATTTCCATATTCCTCTCCAGAGCGGGAGCGACCGTATCCTCGAACGCATGCGACGGCTCTACACGGCTGAGGGCTATCTCAGAGCCGTGACCGCCGCGAAGCAGGCCGTGAAAAACTGCTCGGTGACGACCGACGTGATCTCTGGATTCCCGGGTGAGACGCAAGAAGATCACGAACAAACACTCGAAGTACTCTCTTCGGCAGAGCTGGCCGACTCCCACATATTCCCGTATTCGGTTCGCCCCGGCACAAGTGCTGCGTATTTCGAGAATCAGGTCGAGGTGCGTACCCGCGCCCATCGCGCAGAAGAACTTCGCAGAGTGGCCGATATGCTTGCGCGGCGTCATCGGCTTTCGTTCGTCGGCTCAGTTCGTTCTGTCCTCTGGGAAGGGGCGAGAGGGACGAGCGGCCTGACTGACAACTACTTGCGTGTCAGGCTCGAACCGGGAGAGATCACGGCCGCTGCGGTCGGCAAAGGCGATGGTTTGATCGAAGACATCAAGTTGAATCGTCTCGAAGGCTTACAGTTGATCGGCACTCCGGTAACTCAACCAACTGTCGGAACATCGGATTAAGCAAAAGAGCCGTCCCCGGGCGATGGGACGGCTCTTTTCGGAAAGACTTACGATTTATCGGGCAGGTTAGAAATCAACTGCACGAAGCTCGACGTTGCCGTGGCGTCGCTCAAGATAACCGGCAGTCTCGTGGTAACCGTGTGCAAAGACCATCAGCCAGCCTTCTTTCTCACATCGGTCGAGAAGTTCCTTTTTCATCGCAAGCGTCTGATCGGGGTATCGGTCGAATGCTGTGATGTAGGGCAGGGGAAGGTGGTTGGGAGTCGGGATCAGGTTTGCGAGGTAGATGATTCGTTCGCTTCCTGTATTCACCAGAACGACCTGATGGCCCTCTGAATATCCATTGGTCACGATCGTGTGTACACCGGGGGCAACTTCAGTGTCGCCATCCAAAAGCACGATCATTCCCTTTGCGTCGAGTGTCTTCAGATGCTCAACGCCTGTCCCGTACACCGGGAGAGATCGTTCGTTGGGTGCAAACGCCTCTTCCCATGCGCTTCGTTGCACGAGGTATTTTGCCTTCGGGAACGTAGGGATAATGGTTCCCTCGCGGTCGAGACGTGTTGCGCCACCGCTGTGGGAGAAGGCCAAATGGGTGAGAATCACGTAATCGATGTCACGTGCGCTAACGCCCTGATGCCGCAGGTTGCGGAGCAGCTTGGACGAAGAATGACCATAAATCTCTCGGGTGATCTCAGGCTCCTTGTTGCCGATACCGGCATCGACCAGGATGTTGACATCTGGGGTCTTGATCAAAAGCGAGTTGAGCCCGAGTCGAACACGATTCTTGCGGTCGGGTTTAGCGTTCTGCTCCCACAGGATCTTTGGAACAGGACCAAACATCGGGCCTCCGTCCAGTAGGAACGTTCCATCGCTAACGAGCCTTACGGCCACACTGCCGTTGTTCGTAGTCATTCTGACGCCTCCAAGACCACACCTGGTCTATTTTCAAATCTATGCATGAGCGGACACTCGATGCGTTTTGGCGCCGCCAGCCCGATTGCCCGGGCCACGGCTATGTAATTGGAATTATTGAAATCCCTACAGCTGCGAGAGCGGTGTAAGCCATCCAACTGTTCGACACACGGAACCGTATGGGTTATCTGGTTGTTCATACAAGGTACTTCCGTACTCATTTCTAGGTGATTACCTAATTATTGTTTCGAACATGTTCAAAACTAGGTATTAAACGCGAGTTCAAATGAGTACCAGCACTTACGCGTAAATACGCGCGGACCGGACACATTCGTTCCGCTGCTGGCGTGGGTCAAATACAATTCCAGCGCAGTTTGGGCACGTAACTGGTGCAGTCAATGCACAAGTTCTCAAGAAGGTCAGGAGCCAGATCAGTTGGAAGTAGTAGTTGCCAAGAGTGATGTCACGGAAATCGAAGCCGATGTAATAGTTGTGAACCTGTTCGAGGGAGTTACCACTCCCGACGGTGCAACCGGGGCAGTGGATACTGCCTTGCAGGGAATGATTTCGGATCTCATCGCCGATGGTGAAATCACTGGATCTGCAAGCGAATTGACGCTAATCCACACACCAAGTTCTGTATACCCCGATTTCAAACCTGCCCGAGTGTTGGTGGTAGGTCTGGGGGCGGTCGAGTCGTTCGACACCGACCAGATACGCAGGATTTCAGCCTCGGTGATTCGTAAGCTGCGCGCCTCTGGGGTAAAGCGAGCGGCAACGATCGTTCATGGCGCGGGAATTGGTGGTATCAAGGGTTCCGCCGGTGCTCAGGCAGTAGTCGAAGGTATGCTGCTCGGTGCTTATCGGTTCCTGAAGTACCGAACCACCGATAAAAAACGGAAGCCAGACGTAGAGAGTCTGATCATTGTTGAGAGCGACTCATCAAAAATCGATGCGATTAAATCGGGTGTTGAGAAAGGCATCGTCTATTCACAAGCGGAGATCCTCGCCCGTGATCTCGTGAACGAACCAGCCAACAAACTCTCTCCCGCCGATCTGGCTGCCACAGCACAGAGAATGGCGACGGAGAACGGGCTTGCCTGCACAATACTCGAAGAATCGGACGTGACGAAACTGGGCATGGGAGCGTATGTTGGCGTTGCACAGGGCGGAGCGCGACCTCTCAAGTTCATTCATATGACGTACGAGGGCGACGCAACCGATCCAGAGAATAATCTCTGGTTGATCGGCAAGGGAATCACCTTCGACAGTGGCGGAATTTCATTGAAGCCTGGCGCGGGTATGGGCAAGATGAAGGGCGATATGGGTGGCGGCGCGTCGGTTATCGCGGCTATTCAGGCAATTGCCCAACTCAAACCTGTACTGAACGTTCACGTTGTCTGCGCCGCAACCGACAACATGCCGAGCGGAACAGCGCAACGGCCCGGAGATGTCGTCACTGCCATGAATGGTATGACGATCGAGATTGACAACACCGACGCAGAAGGCCGACTCACTCTTGCCGACGCCATCGGATATGCGCTCGCGAAAGATGCTGTCCGAATCATCGACGTGGCGACTCTGACTGGCGCGGCTCGCATTGCGCTGGGCGATGGGGTGAGTCCAGTGTTCGGCAACGACGATGATCTCGTCGAAGCAGTTGTTGAATCCAGCAAATTAGTAGGAGAGCCGATGTGGAGAATGCCACTTGATTCGGTCACCAAGCGACAGAACTCATCGAAGATTGCCGATCTGAAGAACACGGGCGGGCGTGGTGGTGGTTCGACGACCGCTGCACACTTCATCGCCGATTTCGCAGGAGAAACGCCGTGGGTACACATCGACGTGGCAGCAACTTCGATGCTGGATAGCACGCGCGGGTGGATGCCTGCGGGTGCGACCGGCGTGCCGACAAGGTCACTAATCGAACTGGCGGCACGTCTGGGCAAGTAATTCGCCACTCGCTACGTACTAACCAGGCAAAATATAACGCTAAACACTACGCTCGACGTGGTTGATTATTCATTCCAGCGATCCTGTCGTGTACGGTTCTGAAAATGGAGCGTTTTCAAATTGACCGCCTGTATCCTCGATGCTAGCGTTGAAGGTCTGCGGTGGCCGTAGTGTAGAGGTTAACACGCTAGGTTGTGGCCCTGGAGGCGAGGGTTCAATTCCCTCCGGCCACCCCATATTTCCAGTTCATGAAGTCTTATTCTCGGCTGTCACGAACAGCATGAGAGTGAGATAGACTTGAACTAGCAAGAAGTCCTGTGAAAATGGGGCATTTTCCTGCGCCCGTAGCTCAGTGGATTAGAGCATCTGGCTTCGAACCAGAGGGTCGGGGGTTCGAGTCCCTCCGGGCGTGCCATATTTCAAAAAAGAGAGACCCCTCCAGCGCTGGAGGGGTCTCTCTTTTTTATTTCTGATTCCAGCCAGAACCGAGATCGTGAAAATCTGATGTTTGCCGACCAGAGTAATATTCACCCGGCGAAACCCGGTCTCCAAGAGTCCCAGAAGAAATGGGTATACGGTGTGTAAGTTGACTGTGTATGCCCATAACAATCGACGCAGCACGAGTAAATAGAACGGAGCAGTAACCCATGCGAGTGATATTAGTCGGATGTGAATACGTCGGTACAACAACGCTGGCGCACGCCATCGACGATTGGTTAGACGCCAACATGGGCACGCGGTTCTCGCTGATCCATGATCACTGGAAGATTCCGCACACATCCGGGCATCCAGACGACTCCACGCCTGAAGAGCAAGCATGGCTGCTGGCTGCAAGCCCGAAGTTCAAGGAAATGCACCAGAGGCACAGCCTGTACTACCACGCCCAGGTGGGAACGTTTAGCCATGAGGATGGGATGGTTATAGGCGGAGCGATCGAAGATGGTGTCTACGGCCCGATGTTTTTCGGCTATGGCGGCAAGGATCAGCCGTTGGATCGTGAGACGGTGCAGCACCAGTGGGAGCGGACGATCCTTCACTTCACCGATGAGACCGTTCTAGTTCACGTAACGGCTGATTCCGATGTGATCTCCCGGAGAATGCATGACGATCCTCACGAGAATATGGTGATTTCTGAGGGCGATATCGACAGAGTTAAGAGTCGGTTTGCCGAGTTGGTTGATTGGTCGATCCTGAGTAATAAGATTCAGGTCGACAACAGTGGGGCTATCGAAGACACAATGAACGATTTCATACGAAAAATGGAGCCGTACCTGACGGATTCTGATCGGAAGCGAATCAAGGATCACTCCACAAACCGATGAAGCTCGGAATACTCTCGCGCGGCCCTGGCCTGTACTCGACTCGACGTCTTGTCGAGGCGGCACAGCAACGCGGCCACGACGCCCGTGTAGTCGACTATCTACGCTGCTATATGAACATCACGTCTCGGCACCCGGAGGTGTTGTTCCGCGGTGAAGCACTGGACTTCGATGCGGTGATTCCTCGGATAGCGTCGAAGCGAACGTTCTACGGAACATCCGTGGTGCGTCAGTTCGAGATGATGGGCGTGTACACGGCGAACGAGTCGCAGGCGATCAGTCGCTCCAGAGATAAGCTGCGCTCACTTCAAATCCTCTCTCGAACCGATGTACAGATGCCACACACAGGTTTCGCAGAGGAAACACAGGACATCGACGGCGTTATCAAGGCTGTAGGTGGCCCACCGCTCGTTGTAAAGCTGTTGCAGGGTACTCAGGGAGTAGGTGTTGTGCTGGTCGAGTCGCTTTCGGCAGCAAGATCCGTGATCGATGCCTTCCGACAGGTTGAGACCAACATACTCATTCAGGAGTACATCAAAGAAGCAAACGGGCGTGATATTCGATGTCTCGTCGTTGGCGATAGGGTGGTCGCAGCTATGGAGCGCGTTTCTGATGGCACGGAGTTTCGAGCCAATCTGCACCAGGGTGGAACAGTTCATGAAGTTGAATTGACCCCGACAGAGGTCGAGTACGCACGGATCGCCACGAAGTCACATGGCCTCGAATCGGCCGGGGTTGATATTCTTCGTTCCAACCGTGGACCGCTGATCCTCGAAGTGAATTCATCTCCTGGTTTTGAAGGGATCGAAACGGCCACGGGCGTCGATGTCGCCGGGCTTATGATCGACCATATCGAGCGACAACTCGCCTCGGGCAGTCCCGATGATCAGATTTCCGTCTAGTGGTTACTCCTAGAAAAAGACGAAAAGAGCCACTCACTATCGGCTGGCGTGAGCGCGTTTCGTTCCCAGACTTCAATGTCATCGGAGTCAAGGCAAAAGTCGACTCCGGAGCACAGACCTCATCGATCCACGCATTCAGGCCGCGATTTAGCCAGAGAGATGACGGGGAGTGGGTTTCGTTCGAAATCCACCCACGTCGCCGGAGCCGTAAAGACGCAGTTCGAGTGAGTGCGAAGGTGCTGACTCATCGTTGGATTCGCAGTTCGAACGGCAGACGAGAGTTACGCCCGGTGATCGTGACAAGAATGAGTCTGGGTGATGAAGTGTTTGAGGCTGAAATGACACTTGCGAACCGTCATCTCATGGCATATCGCATGATTCTGGGCCGGTCAGCGATGCGAGGGCGTTTTATCATCGACCCTGGCAAGTCCTACCTGTTCGGCGAGTAGATCGATTCGCACTACGTCGACCTGCTGGCGTTCAGACAACCTGTTGAGCGGTATGATTCGTCACGACCTCGGTTCTTTATTGAATGTTGGAGAAAAACATGTCGCAAGATGTTGTCCGTTATGGCTTGCTTTCAACTGCCCAGATCGGTCTGAATGCCCATCTGCCCGCCTCCTACGACTCGAAGAACTCGGAGATCGTTTCAATTTCGTCTCGAACTGCCGCGAAAGCCGAAGCTGCTGCCAGGAAGCATGGCATAGCGCGCTGGTACGGATCTTACGAAGAGCAGCTCGCCGACCCGGGAATCGATGCGATCATCAACTCTCTGCCGAACGGTATGCACTGCGAGTGGACGATCAAGGCGGCTGAAGCTGGCAAGCACATTCTTTGCGAGAAACCGCTTGCAGTGTCGGCTGAGGAGTGCCAGCGGATGATCGATGCCGCGAACGCAAACAATGTGGTTTTGATCGAGGCATTCACCCACCGCTGGAATCCCCACATGCGCATGGCAAGAAAGTTGATCGCCGACGGTGAGATCGGCGAGGTGCAGACCATCGATGCGGCACTGTGCTTCAACATTACCGAACCCGAAGGGAACGTCCGGTTTTCTCAGGAACTTGTTGGCGGCGCGCTGTGGGACGCGGGATGCTATGCCGTCTATGCCATTCGATTCGTGATGTCCGCAGAGCCGGTACGGGTGATTGGGATGTCGCACGATTCGGGGAACTGGGGAATCGACACGACTTTCTCCGGGACGATGAAATTCGCGAACGGTGCGATTGGAAACGTAACAACGAACATGGAGCAACCGTTCCGGTGCTTCATAACTATTGACGGGTCGAAAGGCCGGTTAGAAATTCCGGGGATGTTTGATGA
>JAJRZP010000104.1 GCA_024275195.1 Chloroflexota bacterium
CCTCGAAGGTCGCCACTGATTCGGTAACCGCTACTGTATCGCCACCCGCCTGCTTGATACTCGCTACCACTTCGTCGGCAGGACTCAGATCTTCCGACATACCTGTCAGTGAAAGTCCAGCATCGTTGACCACGACCATCGCCCCGTTGGCGGCAAACTCCTCGGCAATGCCACGACCGATCCCGCGACCTGCCCCGGTGACGATTGCAACCTTGCCCTCAAGCGCACCGCTCATATTTTCAAGTCCCTACTGCTTGTGTTGTGAAATCGGATGCCACGACACGGCTACTATGTATCCGCTCGGAAAGGCAGGGAAACCAACGCCCTGCCGGGAGTGGTGATTAAACCTTCGGCGTTACGTAAACCCATCTCGATCTCGACGACACCAATGCCGTCTTCGATTCGAGTTTCGGTCACTTTGCCAATACATGTGACCGGCGTGTCCGGGAAATCGATCGCACGATACGAGACATCGAGTTCTAACAACCGACCGTCCGGTCCCATCCAGCCGGTAACTAGCTCGCCAAGCCATGCACTCTTGAGCGCGCCGTGAATAATAACTTTTGGATGTCCGGCCTCGCGGGCAACATTCTGATCGTAGTGGATCGCCACGAAGTCCTGCGATGCACCGGCGTACATAACCAACTGTCGCGTATCGGGGTTTTTAACGAGTTCCGGTAGTTCGTCGCCCACCGCAACATCCTCAAATACCAGCGGCGAGATGCCCGTCTTAGAATTAGTGATCGCCAACGCCTGAATCCTTTTCTCCAGCGCCATACGTGATCGTCGTGGTCGTCTGGGTCGCCACCAGTCGTCCGGTCTGATTGGTGTAGGCGATCTCAGAAATCTTAAACAGCATCGTGCCCATTCGACCATGCTTCTCGAATAGATCGATGATCTTACGAACGACCGTTATCTGATCGCCTACTTTGACGGGTTCGTTGTAACGATACTTGCTACCGCCATCAAGAATATGAGCAAAAGGCTCGGGGTATGGCTTCGGATACCCCCCCGGTAGCAGTGAGCGAAAAAAGGTCGGCGGTGCGATCAATCCACCGAGTGACGTAGATTCCGCATATTCACGGTCAGAGTACAGCGGATTCGGATCGCCAATCGCACACGCGAACCGCTCAACCGCGTGTCGCTCAATTTCGTAGGTAACCGCATTCGATTCAACCCCGATAAATGACCGCAGTTCTGCGGAAATAACCGTGTCGCCACGTGAATCTGACGTAGTCATTTGTAAACCTGCTCTAGTCTCG
This sequence comes from Chloroflexota bacterium, assembly GCA_024275195.1. Classification (GTDB taxonomy): domain Bacteria; phylum Chloroflexota; class Dehalococcoidia; order Lucifugimonadales; family Lucifugimonadaceae; genus Lucifugimonas. The sequence goes on from JAJRZP010000104.1 coordinate 1,263, forward strand.
CCTTGCCTCTTGTCAGCGGCCAAATAAGTTCATATCGAAGCTGGTGGTCAGTCTAACCCTTGTTCCGTCTGCGCTTTCCACCCCCACGACCCGATTTCGATTCCTCAGGCATGCGGGCAAAAATCTTGCGTTCACGACGACGCACCTGTGCGCCCACTGCCGCGGCTGTCAGAAATATCGCTGTGGGAATAAACAGCACGCCGTTCACGAAGATGAACATGACGACAAACACATAGATCAGAAATGTCGATATCCATAGATTGATCTTCGCTGCTCGGTCGGGAATCCCATCTCTCGGGACTACCAGCAACGCACTGCCGGCGAGTGCGAGCGGCAGCAGGCTAAACACCAGAATGTTGGTCTGACCATCAGCAAGGAGTGTCTTCTGGGTTACTTCGCCGGTCTCCGAACTCGTAATCTGAACGAGCGGGACCAGAAACAGCGCAAGGAACCCGGTAAGGGCAAAAACTGCCGCCAGGAACACGAAGTAATAAATTCGATCCCACCGAGGAACTGTCATAGCTAACGATTGTATGTGGGTGTCAGCAGATTGGGTGAACTGTCTTCACGAGCGTCGATGTTCATACCGGCTTCAAAGGTCGTTGCGGTCCAGATGGCGATTGCACCGAAATGGCGTCACCGTGGACCACAGGACCGCCAGCTAAAACGATCGACATAACACCAACTTTACGAACTACCTCTCCGCTGGCATCACGGTCCAGAACTGCCTTCATAAGCCCGGGAATCAACTCGTCGAGCTGCGAACACGGATTACGCAATCCGGTGATCTCAACGACGGCACTCGAACCAACATGCAGAACCGTTCCAGTAGGCAGTGATAAAAGATCGATGCCAGAGGTCGTTATGTTCTCACCCATCAACCCCGGGCCTACCTCGAATCCTTTGTCGCGGAGATCGTCGAACAACTCGGAATGAATCAGGTGTACCTGCCTGAGATTTGGTTGGGCAGGATCCTGACGCACACGGCTGCGGTGCTTCACCGTCTTGCCACTATGAGCGTCATGCTCAACACCAAGTCCGGCAACCAGTGTGATCGACTCTCGTACCTGCTTCGATGTCATGTACTCAGCACGGGAATGTACAGCGAGGACTTTAGGATTCATGCCAGACTCTCTCTCTCTCCCAGTTCCTGGTGTCATCCAGACCTTGAGTCAGAACGGGTTTGCTACTCAATAAAGTGTAATTTTACGGAGCGAACAGATCTGGGTCCTGAATTTCGATCTCGTCTTCATCGGGGCTGAACTGTTGCGTCGGCTGGTCTTCTACTTTCTCAAGCGGAGCGAATGAAAGCATCAATCGCTTCACTCCCTGTCCGGTAAATGCCACCGTCACCTGCGTATCGCCACCAGCTCCTGACGAACTGACCACAACACCTTCGCCAAACGTCGAGTGGCGCACCTTGTCGCCAGCAACGAACTTATCGCCGGAACGGGTCGCCTGTCTGGGCGCAGGTGTCGCGGCCGCATGCTTCGTCCACATCGGATCGGGAATGCGGTTGGCGACGCGCGAATGACCTCGGATATCACGGGTGGTCACCAGCGAGTCTGGTATCTCCAGCAGGAAACGAGATGCCATCTGCGATCCTGACTGCCCTCTGAATCGACGCTGAAACGCCCTGAACATGTACAGGCGTTTCCGAGCACGTGTCATGCCCACATAGAGCAGTCGACGCTCCTCCTCCAACTGTGTCGGATCATCCACACTTCGGGAATGTGGCAGCATGCCCTCCTCAAGTCCAACCAGGAATACTGCGTCGTACTCGAGACCTTTGGCCTGGTGAAGTGTGATTAGCGTGATCGCTTCCTCATCGGCGGCTACGTCGTCGCCACCTTGCAGCCCATCGACATCAGATACGAGTGCAACATTCTCAAGAAAGTCGATAAGTTGACCACGTTCCTCAGAACCGGCGAACTGCTCTGCCGAAGCCTTCAACTCCTGTAGATTCTCCATCCGTTCTTCGCCCCGTTCTTTGTCTTCACGGAGCATCGCGCCGTAACCGCTGCGCTCGACAATTAGATCGACCAGTTCGTTCGTATCAAGTGCCAACGACTGCTCTATGAATCTGACAATCAGATCGCCAAATCCCGTGATCGACTTGAGCGCACGTGTAGCCAGATCGACATAGTACGCAGCGGGCCCATCGTCACCACTGTGAACACGGTGGACGTCAAGAATCACGTCGAGGATTGGCACGTTGTTCGAGATCGCAACTCGACGTAATTCGGCAACGGTTCTGGCGGAAATTCCACGTGTTGGCACGTTGACGATTCGTTCGAGCGCGGCATCGTCGGCAGGGTTTGCCACCAATCGCAAGAACGACAGAATATCCTTGACCTCTTTTCGATCGTAGAACTTCACACCGCCAACAAGTCGATATGGAATCCCTTCTCGATTACACGCAACTTCGAAGGCACGCGACTGTGCGTTCACCCGGTACATGATCGCCACTTCGTTGCGGCCGATGCCGTCCTTACTCTTGAGATCATTCACCGCCTCAAGGACCAACCGTGCCTCTTCCTCTTCGTTGTACGCCTCTGCAACGGTGATCCTCGTGCCACGGCTATTCTCGGTCCACAGTTTCTTCTCCATGCGACCGTCGTTGTTGCCGATAACGGAATCGGCAGCTTCGAGGATGATCTGCGTCGACCGATAACTCTGGTCGAGCGTCACGATTTTGGCGTTCTTGAACGTACTCTGGAAATCGGTCAAGTTTGTCGGGTCGGCATGACGCCACGAGTAGATCGATTGATCGGGGTCGCCCACAACACAGATATTCTGACTCTTGACCGTGAGCAGTCGGGCCACTTGAAATTGGAGCGCGTTCGTGTCCTGAAACTCATCGACCAGTAAGTGTTCGAACCGCTGTTGGTACTTTTCGAGAATTTCAGGATGGCCTTCGAAAAGCATGTACGTCTTCAATAGCAGATCGTCGAAATCCACCGCATTCGCACGCTGCAACGCACCTTCGTAGGCCTCGTATACCCGTGAGGCAACCTCGTCACGGTACGTCTCTGTTCTTCGAGAAAGTTGCGCCGGACTTCGCATGTTGTTCTTGGCATCGGAAATAACGCTCAACAGGGCGCGGGGAGGAAACTGCTTGGGATCAATATCAAACTCATCGAGGATACGACGTGCCACCCGGGCCTGATCGTCGGCATCGTAGATCGTGAACTCTGGCTTGAGTCCGACGTGTTCACCATCCGACCGAAGGACACGCGAGCAGAATCCATGGAACGTTCGAACTTGAAGTTCGTTGGAGCCAGCCGCAACCAATCGTTCACACCGCTCTCGCAATTCACGCGCAGCCTTGTTCGTGAATGTGACCGCCAGAATCTTCCATGCCGGAATGCCTTGTTCACCAACCAGATAG
>JAJRZP010000105.1 GCA_024275195.1 Chloroflexota bacterium
ATGACCGTGGGTGCCGGAGTTGCCTCCGCCGCGGACACGGTTGCCTGAGGCTGCGGGCTTGTTGTTGCCTCGATCTCTGGCAGAACTGTGGCTGTCAGCACCGGGCTCGGCGTCGGTGCTGCAACCGTATCAAGGAGATCACCGCCGACACTCACTGAACTGTTTGCAAGTATCAGCGCGTCGTGCATAGCCTCCGCGTCGGCAAAATTACGCCCTCGCAGTTGGACAGCCTCGTCAATAATCCTTGCCGCACGGTAACCGCTGGCACTCGCAACCGATGGGTCGCGACCATAGGCTTGACGAAATGACTCGGCAAACATCTGACCTGTTCTGGAAACCGTTTCCCCAAACCTATCTGGTGGCCCCGCGCCAAAAAAATATGGGGTGGCAAGAAAATCGGCCGTTTGTGCGCCGGATGCTGTAATCAGTAGTGTGCCTGAACCTACAACCGGGGCAAAGATCGCTTCCAGCACCGTGATGGGCACGTCCGCAACTATAACGTCAACGCGGCCAGCCAGATCAAGTGCAATATCAGCCACATCGTTAGATCCGGGAGGCACGTTCACCAGGATCATCTCGACATCGACAGCCCCCAGATGATCGCCGGCATTGCCACCGGGTGGATGACTCACATCGGGCGATTGATCAACGGCAAGTCGAAAGCCAGCCATAAAGGTGGTTGAAGCATTTTGATTTTCGACAGGCGTAAGCAGCACACCCACCGTGAAAACGTCTGCGGATGCAGGAATTGTTGCAAGACTCAGCCAACCCAAACCGACAACGCTAACGAGCGCGACAAACCTCCAAATCCGTCTGGAAGGGAGGTATTTGCGTTGGAGTTTCGCATCTGAACGGTCAATTTTCATGTTGCGATTATCTCAAGAATTATTATTGGATGAGCCCACGTCAGTTTCCACTCACCTGTTCCATTCACCCGGGTTCATCAAAACTAACCTGCCTCCGTACTACGAATTTCTTGACCCATGCGATTTCCAGACTCCGATGTCAGATACGGGTGGTCTTATTCTCGTACGGACGGGGTAGGTACGAATATCGCAGCCGGTTCGAGGTCTGTGATATCGATTTCACGGATCGCAGAACACGCAGCATCTATGGCTTCGGCACAATTACCGATCGCTGCGGCGTCATCGAATGAGATATGTAGTCGATTTTCATGCGCACGGTCGGTGAACTGTTGTGTGTCTTCTACAGTCGGCATTCTCGATTCCTAAAATCATTATTTCCAGTTGCACGGCAGTATAGACGTGTATTCGAAAGATCGTGCTAATCTGAACGGTCTATGCAAATCACGGATCAACTTGCGACACTCGTTTCAGAAGCGCTGGATTCGGCACAATCTTCAGGGGTGCTTCCCGCTGCCGGTGACGTAGGTATCAAAATCGAACGCCCGAAGCTGGCAGAACACGGGGATTTCAGCACAAGCCTGCCTCTGTCGCTGGCGCGCACGATGCGCATGGCACCTCTGGAAATCGCTCAGGCAATAGCTGCTGCCATGCCCGAACACTACATGATTGGCGATGTTACGCATGCCGCACCCGGATTCGTGAACTTCACGCTTTCGACACAGTGGCTTCAGTCACAGGTCGATGTGGTACGAGACGCTGGCGAAAATTTCGGCTCGGTCGATGTTGGGGCGGGGCAAAGCGTTCAGGTTGAATTCGTCAGCGTGAACCCGACCGGCCCACTTCACGTTGGTCATGCGCGCGGTGCGGTAATCGGAAGCAGCCTCGCAAATGTTCTCGATGCCGCCGGGTACGAAGTTCAGCGCGAGTACTACGTCAACGATGCGGGAAATCAGATGAGAGTGTTTTACGACACCATCTATTCTCGTTATATGCAGGCGGCAGGTCACGATGTCCCGTTGCCCGATCCTGCGTATCCCGGTTCATATCTGGAAGAGCTGGCAGCGGATCTGTTGAAGGACCTCGGAGACAGTGCTGTCTCTAAAGAGAAATCTGATGCGATCTCATACCTCGCGCCCGAGTCGCTCAAACGCACTCTCGACGACATTCGGGATGTACTCGCAAAGCTGGGGGTTTCTTACGACCAGTGGTTCCGAGAGAGTGAACTAATCTCGTCAGGTCGCTTTGACGATGTATTGAAAATCCTCGAAGATGCCGATCTTGTTGTCGATCGCGACGGTGCAAAGTGGTTCGCTGCAACCAGGCTCGGGCTCGAAGAAGATATCGTTGTGATTCGAAGTGGCGATGGGGGCCCGACATATTTCGGTACCGATATCGCCTATCACCACGAAAAATTCTTCGGCCGAAAGTTTGATCGCGTTATCAACGTATGGGGTGCCGACCATCATGGTCACGTTGCGCGAATGCATGCGCTACTTCGAGCATTCGGACTGGATCCCGACCGACTGACGATCATTCTGAACCAGATCGTCAATTTCAAGAACGAGGGTGAGTCGCTGAAGTTCAGCAAGCGCAACAACGTAATGGTTACGGTTGAAGAACTGCTCGATGAAGTCGGTCCTGATGCCTGTAGATTCACGTTTTTGAGTCGCTCGCCTGAGGCACATATGGAGTTCGATCTTGGACTCGCCAAAACTCAATCGTCTGAAAACCCGGTCTACTACGTGCAGTACGGACACGCACGAATGGCGTCGATTCTGCGAACCGCAGCAGAACGTGAAATTACATTCGACTCGGCAGATCTTTCATTGCTGACTCACGATCGCGAGCTGGAACTTATTCGAAAGATTATCGAACTTCCAGCCGTGGTCGAACGCGCCGCCGAGCGTCTCGAACCTCACCACCTGCCTCACTATGCAATGGACCTGGCACGATCGTTGCAACGATTCTACGAAGCATGCAGGGTGGTGTCCTCCGAAGAAGGTGAACTGGAGATATCACGCGCCCGCCTGCAACTGGTTGAAGCAGCGAAACTGGCTTTGAGCCGAACTCTCAGCTTGATGGGAATGACCGCGCCAGACCGCATGTAGAGGGGTGCTTGCCTACGTTACCTGCTGACCGCCGTCGCCGAGGCCCGCATCGGTGTAGCGTTCAATTCGGTTCACATATGATAGCGCCGCGCGCTTCATCAGATCGGTATGCCGCTCTTTGACGGTTCCCAGCGCTTTTCCGGGTGTACCACGAATTAGCGCATTGTCGTCGTACTCAGTGTTCTCGGTAAGCGTGCTCCCCGCAGCAACAAGCGAGTTCTTACCGATGACGACACCGTCGTTGAGGGTGCAGTTGTTCCCAAGAAGACTGCCATCACCGATCGTACGGGCGTGGCACACAACTCCGTGACCGATCGTCACATTGTCGCCAATAACGGCATCGGCATCGGCATGAAGAACCGAGTTGTCCTGAATATTGGTACCGCCCCCGATCTTTATCTTGCCCGCATCTGCTCGAATCACCACACCGGGCCAGATGCTCGATCGAGGCCCGATCTCGACATCACCTACGATGTAGGCAGCTTCAGAGACAAACGCTGTTGGGTGGACGACCGGCGATTTGCCATCAAGAGATCGAATCATAGGACAGGCCCCTGCTCATGTTCCCTGTAACTAATTTTTGGGGAGTCGTGGGAAGGTGAGGTCGAGTATCTGGTTGGTTGGCTTCTCGACACCATTCCAGTTCCATGTTTCTTCGGCTTTGACATTGTCACCAGCACGTGTGCCGAGGTAGAAATTGATTATCCCGTACTCGAGATCTGCCATACTCACCGGCCCGAGTATCACTTGAACGTACTCGCCTTCGAAAGTCGTCGATCGGGGCGAGCCTCCGTGTATGAACTCAGCATAGATCGTCTGGCCAGCGGGACCCGGTTCACCATCGACGGTGAACTTACCCTCGAAGATTATTGGGAACGGTGGAGGCCCTGCGACGGGTGTGAAGTCTTCTCGATCATACGGTGTGGCCTCGATCTCAGTGGAGGTGCATCCGACGACCGCGATGATCATCAGCACGGCAGAAACCAGTCCGAGCCTAAAAAGTCTGCTTTGTTTGGTCAAGTATTTGTTACTCAAATAAGGGGGTGATTGTTGTGCCAGCCAGTTGTGTGCTCAAATGCTGCGGCCGCTCGTATTACGGTTGTGTCACCGAACTGTGGCCCAATGAACTGAAGCCCGACGGGCAATCCTTCTGACATTCCGCCCGGAACCGAAATCGCTGGCAACCCGGCAATGTTGACCGGAATTGTGCATACATCATTCATATACATCTGAAATGGATCTTCGGTTTTATCACCGATCTTGAAAGCAACGCTGGGAGATGTCGGGGTCACGAGCGCATCGTATTTCAAGAAAGCGTCAGTGAATTCTCGCCTGATAAGCGTACGGACCTGCTGCGCCTTCTTGTAATAGGCATCGTAGTAACCTGCTGATAGGGCGTATGTACCGAGGAAAATACGGCGTTTTACTTCGTCGCCAAATCCTTCGCCTCTTACGGCCTCTGTCGCCTGGGCCGAAGTACTCTCTTCAAGTGATCCGAGACCGTACTTTACGCCATCGTATCTTGACAGGTTTGCTGACGCCTCAGACGGGGCGATTATGTAGTAAACGGCCAGAGCATGGTCGGTCAGAGGAAGCGAAACCTCACTGATGTTCGCACCGAGGTCTTCGAGTACCTTCAGTGATGCCTCGAATGCCGAACGAACCCCCGGCTCCATGCCACCGACAAGATACTCTTTCGGAACGCCGATGCTCATTCCAGCGATGCCAGAATCTATGTCCTGCCCGAAGTCAGCGAACGGTGCCGCCACGGAAGTTGAGTCGCGATGGTCGAGACTCGATATGACATTCAGCGCATCCGCACAGTCGGCGACTGTCCGCGTAATTGGCCCGATTTGATCGAGCGATGAGCCAAACGCGAGAAGGCCGAATCGGCTCACCAGACCATAGGTCGGTTTCATGCCGACAACACCGCACAGAGATGCCGGTTGTCGAATACTTCCGCCGGTATCCGACCCGAATCCGATGAAGCATTCACCGGCTGCGACTGCCGCGGCGGCTCCACCAGAACTTCCACCGGGAACCCGTTCGGTATCCCAGGGGTTGTGTACCGGGCCGAACGCCGAGCTTTCGTTCGATGAACCCATGGCAAACTCGTCGAGATTGCCCTTGCCGAGAATCACGGCGCCGGCGTCTTTTAGATTGCGAACGACAGTTCCGTCGTACGGAGGAACGTATCCCTTGAGAATCTTCGATGCCGCAGTCGTTTCAACATCTTTGGTCGAGAAATTATCCTTTACCAACACCGGAACACCGGTCAACGACGTCGGCTCCTGACCTGCTCCACGAAGTCGCTGGTCGGCGATTTCAGCATCAGCAATCGCCCGTTCAGGAGTGACTGTGATAAATGAATTCAGATATGGCTCAAGCGTTGAGATTCGCTCCAGAGTTAATCGGGTCGCTTCGACGGACGATATCTCGCGGGCGTCGAACTTAGAGCGAAGTTGTCGTGCAGTTGAAAAGTAGAGATCGGAGCTTGCGGACTGTGTGGTCATTCGAATTTTCTGTTTGATCGGGTAGTTCGAAGTTGGTTAGGACGGCGCTAGATTTATTCGAGAACCGGGCGGACTCGCACGAATTCGCCGTCTCGGTCGGGTGCGTTGCGAAGCACTTGCTCTCGATCGAGTGGCGGCTGCGGCTCGTCTTTACGCATAACCGTGTTTGAATCGGTCGTGTGCCCTGTTGGTTCCACACCTTCTGTTTCAACTGTGGAGAGTGACGCAAAATGTCCCAGAATATTGGTGAGTTGAACTCGCATCTTCTCTGACTCATCGTCGGATAGTTTTATGTACGCAAGTTGGGCAATGTACTCAACGTCTTCTGGGGTTAATGGTTCCATTGTTTTCCGAGTTGTTCGATTGCTACAGCATTCAGGTTGTCACGTTCATGACGTGCGGATAGCTGGGTCTGTTTTCTGAACGAAGAATCGAGTGTAGCAGCGGCTGAGGGACGATTGAAACGTTCGGAAAGCGCCTCCGAGCTGTTTGACACCCTTGATTCAGGTTGCCTAGAATCGAGTTCCGTGTAGGGTTACTTTTAGAGGGTGAGCGTCGCGCCCGTAGTCCTACCCGAGGATGTGAGCAATCTCCGTAGAGAGCCGCCTTTACCAAATATCGGATTCGGTATTAATTTTCACCTGCACCGACAGGCGGTTGCCCTTCCCCTCGAATAGTTCGTCTTTATCGACCGACACTCCGCCCCAATGCAAAACCGTTTTTCATGAAGCCGGCGGAGCCGTCAGATGAGCAAGTTCATATTTGTAACGGGTGGCGTGGTCAGTTCCCTCGGCAAGGGAATCGCGGTAGCGTCCGTCGGTCGAATGCTCAAAAGCCGAGGCATTTCGGTATCTGTCCTAAAGCTCGACCCGTACTTGAATGTCGACCCAGGCACGATGTCGCCCTACCAACACGGCGAGGTGTTCGTAACTGTAGACGGCAGCGAAACAGACCTCGATCTCGGCCACTATGAGCGGTTTATCGATGTCGAACTAACTGAGCTTTCGAATGTCACTGCCGGGCAGATCTACTCGGAGGTCATCGCCAATGAGCGTGCTGGTTTGTATCTTGGCGGGACGATACAGACCGTTCCTCACGTTACCAACCTCATCAAAGACCGTATTCTGATGCTTGCTGAAAAGTCACAGGCTGATGTGGTTGTCGTTGAGGTAGGAGGAACTGTTGGTGACATCGAGGGACAACCCTTCATAGAAGCAATCAGGCAGGTACGAAATGCCGTTGGGCAGCAGAACACGTTCTATGTTCATGTAACACTGCTACCGTATCTGGGTGCCACCGGCGAGCTTAAAACGAAACCCACACAGCACAGTGTTCACACCCTGCGCGGAATGGGGATCCAGCCCGACGCCATCCTTTGCCGAGCTGATCAGGTTGTGGGGGAAGACGAGCGCCGGAAGATATCACTGTACTGTGATGTTTCCGCCGAGGCAGTAATCTCTCTGCCAACACTATCGAGTGTCTACGAAGTACCTTTGCATCTTGAGGCAGAGGGGCTCGGTGAAATCCTCACTGCCGGTCTCGACCTACCCACTACAGAACCTGATCTGGACTCATGGCGCACGGTCGTGCGCGCTGACGAAGAGGATCACCCGGAGATCGAAATAGCCCTGGTCGGCAAGTACGTTGAATTGCAGGACTCCTACCTTTCTGTAGTAGAAGCACTTCACCATGCCGGCCTTCACAATGAACGCAAGGTCAAAATAAATTGGATCGCCGCTGAAGAAATCGAGAGGCAAGGTGCTGAACAACTCCTCGCGACCGCCAGTGGAATTATCGTCCCCGGTGGCTTTGGGGAACGCGGTCTTGAAGGCATGATCGCCACTGCAAGCTATGCCCGCAACGAAAAAATTCCCTATCTCGGACTTTGCCTCGGTATGCAGATCATGGTGGTCGAGTACGCTCGAAATGAACTTGGAATTGCCGACGCTACATCACTCGAAATCGACCCCGAAGCGGCAAATCCTGTGATCGCCTTCATGGAAGGTCAGGAACAACTTCATTCAACCGGCGGCACGATGAGGCTGGGCGTGTACCCGTGCGTCCTTAAAGAGGGAACGCAAGTTAGAGCGGCGTATGGCAAAGAGATGGTCGACGAACGCCACCGGCATCGATACGAATTCAACAATGAATACCGTATCCAGCTTGAAGAAGCCGGACTAATTGCATCCGGAACCTCGCCAGATGGCACGCTGGTTGAAGTCACCGAGGTCTACGGGCACCCGTTTATGGTCGGTAGCCAGTTCCATCCAGAATTCGGGTCTCGGCCCGAACGACCGCATCCTCTGTTCAGAGAGTTCATAAAAGTCGCACGAGGGACACTCCGCGAAGGTGGACAACATGACTTTTTCGAACAGGGAAAGTAGTTTGCCTGACCCACGGCACGACGAAGTTTACTCAGGTACTGGAATTGTTGGGCACCAATTTGATAGCATTAGCTCAAGCGAACGAACGAACCAGTTCTGGATCTTCGTAAGCCTTCTATCTCTGCCCTCGATGCTGTAATGATCGATTACCGCGAATGGGCTTTCCCTTTACAGGAATTCAGATACCCGCTCATGCGAGCGACCTCGTCGGTCAATGAATAAGACCGCCCGACCCACCGCTCTCGACGCATTCAATACTTAGGCACGTCACCAACTCCTGGCACAAATATGCGCAGGTGTTCCCATACAGACTGTCTTGACCACCAACTCTATTTTCCCCAGAACGTTCGCTAAACATATCGTGCAACCCGTTTAAGAACGATGCCCACGACAATTTTGGCCTTATCGTCCGGATACCAGCAGGAGGAACTTAAGCTGACTACCCAAACCCGACCCCAACCACGCGGTGGCAACCGTCGTCGATCAAGTCGACGTCGACCCCGAGGTGGCGGACGCCCGGCTGGACTCCCAAAAGATAATTTTGAGGTAGACGAGAGCACGCTACCTGATCTGGGGAACCTGGGTGCGAAAACGAACGACGAACTACGCCAGATTGCTATCGACAAAGGCATCAAGCGTGTTCCGACTCAACGTACCGAGCTTGTTCTCGAGATTCTTGCCACCGTCGCTGAATCAACCGACCAGTTGGTTGGCGCCGGAGTTCTTGACCTCCTCGGTGATGGGTACGGGTTCCTTCGAACTCCCGGCAAGCGCGGTGGAACCGAGGATATCTACGTATCGCAGAGTCAGGTCAGGCGTTTCGGTCTCCGACAGGGAGACATGGTGGCTGGCCAGGTTCGACCGCCGAACGAGGGTGAAAAATACTTTGGGCTGATCCGGGTTGAACTGGTAAACGGTTACGACCCTGAGTCGGCAATGAAGCGACCCAAGTTCGACCAGTTCACGTCCGTCTATCCGAACGAACAGATAATTCTGTCGACCACGCCAAAGATGTTGTCGACCAGGATGATCGACATGGTCGCTCCGATTGGCAAAGGGCAGCGCGCCCTGATTGTTGCACCACCTAAAGCCGGTAAAACAGTATTACTGAAACAGATCGCCGCCGGGATCACAGAGAACAACCCCGAGATATACATCATCGTCGCATTGATCGGCGAGCGCCCCGAAGAAGTCACCGACATGCGTCGAACTATCAAGGGCGAAGTGTTCAGTTCGACATTTGATGAGCCGATAGAAGACCAGTGTCGAACCGCGGAAGTTGCCTTGGATCGGGCTCGACGATTGGTAGAAAGTGGTGAGAATGTAGTTGTACTGCTCGACAGCATCACCCGTCTGGCTCGTGCCTACAACCTGTCAGTACCAAGTAGCGGGAAGACGCTATCTGGCGGTATGGATCCAAATGCCCTGTACCCACCTCGCCAGTTCTTCGGTGCAGCCAAGAACTGTGAAGAGGCAGGAAGCCTGACCATCATTGGTACCGCCCTGATCGATACTGGCTCCCGCCTGGACGATGTCGTTTACGAGGAGTTCAAAGGCACGGGCAACATGGAACTTCACCTCGACCGCAGAATGGCTGAACGCCGTCTGTGGCCGGCGATCGACATCGAGCGAAGCGGCACACGCCATGAAGAGTTACTTCAGGACGAGGCGACATTAAAGCAAGTGTGGCTTCTTCGAAGGATGATGGGAATTATCGGGCAAGACTCGAACAGCCCTACTGAAGCCGCCGAGCGAATCCTCGAACGGATGGCTCGAACCCAGTCGAACGAAGAGTTCCTTGGTTCGATCACGAAACCCGAGAAGGTCTAGCTGACCGAACAAGTTCGCAAATATTCGTCGCGATACGTTCTCAAGATGTAATTCTCTGGTAACGCAAACTCGTTTTATATTGGTGTGGGACTCGTTGACACCCGTTCAACAGGCTCCGTATAGTTCGCAAGAACAGGTTTCTACAGTTCTGGTTCACATATCCGGTAACGGATGCGTGTTATCCGTAAAGAAACGTAGAAATCATCAAAGGGCCTACACCGAACGGGTTGACATCGTATTCACTACGGTGATTAAATCGTTTGGGTTTGTCCCGAAGTCTGTTGTCGCGCGCGCCGGTTGGCGGGCATTCAGACTGGACATAAATAACGGAACCGGTAACCCTTTCGCTAATGCGGGAGGATAAATGTATGGAGATCTCCGGGTTTCATACCACCGGGCAATGGCGGAAGATGAATTTTCTGCCTTCTGCCATTGTTGTGGGTGATAACGCGGATGCAAGGGGGACTGAAGCTGTGAAGCTTTCAGTGAAATTGCTTTCCGGACTTACGCTTATTGCGTTGGTCGCGGTAGCCGTTGTAGGCCTCGCTCAATCCGCCAGTGCTGCAGTAGACGGCAAGGTGTATATCACCAACGTCGCCTCTAATTTGACCACAGAGGCTTCACCGCCAACAGGTCGAACAAATGCCAGCACGGTGTATGGGACTTACGCCTCGGCGACAACGTCGGGTACGAGCGCACGTGACATTGTCACCGACTCGGACAAGTTCATCGTCACAGTTATTGACGCTGACCTGAACACGACAACTACGGTTACGTCGAACCCAGGTTCTGGTTACCCTGTGACCACCGCCGGTACGAACGTAGTCGACCTCATCGGCGCAGGCTTCAACGCTGCCGGTGAACAGGTACAGGTAACACTCGCCGGATCAACTGCCAGCCCGATCATCGGCGCTGTCAGTTCAGTTTCGGTAGTACTTACCGGAACTTCTACGGTAGTAACCGGTGTCAGCGTAAAGAGCATCGACTTCGCTGGTGATGGCACTAACCCTGCAATCATCACGATTGGTGTTGACTTTGGCACTGGCCCCGGTGGTGCGGTAGACATTCTCTACTCATCCTCGGACGTCAATGTGATCACGGCCTCTATCAAGAGCGTTGTGGACACTACTGGATCCGTAGTAACTCTCACAGAGACTGGTCGAAACACCGGTCGATTCGAAGGTTACGTACAGGTCATGGAACGCACCAGCACATTTACTGTAGGTGTTGACGGTGGTGCTGTCGGTTCTCCGGCAACAATCCCTGCCGTTGGTGGGCCAATTACTGTCAAGTACGTTGATGCAGTCACCTCTGGTACTGCTGTGAATGTATCGCGAACCTCAACTCTGTTGATTGACGTAACGGTTCCGACCGCAACGATAAGTGCGCCTGCTACTGGCTCAGAGACTCAGAACCGTCTACCTACCTTTACGGGTACTGTTACAGACAACCAGTCTGGTCTTGATGTCAGTCGTTTCTCGCTAAACATCGACGACACAACTGACCCGTCTAACGGGACACCGATCATCTCAGCTGGCCCAAGTACTTCAGCTCCGACGATCATTGGTAAGGTTGCCAGTATCGATGTCAGCTCACTGAGCGATGGTGTGAACTCGCTTCCGTTCTCCTACACAGAGACGGTTGTTCTGCCGAACGCTGGTGTAACGAACCCGGATCACACAGTTGACTTTCAGGTTCGGGCTGCTGACCTTGCCGGTAACTACGGTTACTCTGACTCCAATACTGCCGTCGGTAACGATGGCACTGGCCGACACGGCAACCAGCCGCATACGATCAAGATTGACCAGGTTATTCCGCAGATTTCATCTGCTGAATCCGGTGTTGGTCTTGACACCACGGTCACTCCGTCTGTCGACAAGGCAAACGTACGTGACACGATCAAGGTCATTTTCGATGGCAATGTCAAAGACTCCTCTGTCAGTGCGTCTGACTTCCAGGTTGTCTTCAGCGGTGCAGGTGGAACATTCGTTCCGGCTAGCGTCACTGTGAAAGGCGCTGTCGTCTACTTGGATCTCGACACGACAATCCCGTCGAACAACACACCAACTGTCAAGATCCAGGGAACTATTCAGGACCTTGCAGGTAACTCGACAGACGCTGGTTCTGCAGTTGCATCAGACAAGCTTGCGCCTGTAGTCACGGTCACGCAGTCAGCCGGTTCCGGTTCTGGAACGGGTTCTGAAGGCCCTGATCAGTTGACTGCTGACAAGCTCACGATCACAGTGACTTCCGATGAAGACCTACAGGGTCCTCCGGCAATCACAGTGACAGACCTTGTTACTACTCCTGTTGTCGGTAACGTCAACAACGGCACTCTCGGTGTCGCACAGGGTGGTAACACTTGGACTCTCGTGATCTCCAAGGGTTCCTCTGCTTCCGGCAACCGTGCTGTGAAGGTTGTTGCAACCGACTCAGCTGGTAACGCCGCTACAGTTGGTAAAGACACAACCAAGACATACGCTCTCGACCTTGCAGTAGCTGCGGCAACTTCGACGCCGTCAGGTACTACAACTCAGAGCAACCCGTTCTTGACGACTGACATCTCTGGTGACCAGTCAACAATTACGGTTACTTCAGCAACACTTGATGGTGTTGACGTAACAAGCAGTGTTGTGGCATCTGCCAACAACAAGACCTTCTTCTTCCAGCCTACGACTGCGCTGACTAACGCATCGCACACGTACATCGTGAAGGTGAAGGACGCTGCTGGTAACACAGCCACAATAACCAACACCTTCACCAAGTCCGACCGAACTGACTTCGTGGTTGAGCTGTTCGCAGGTTGGAACTCAGTTTCCTTGCCTTCGAACCCACTTGACACTGACGTCAACACAGTTCTGTCGAACGCAGGTATCAAGCAGGTTGTTGCCTACGACGCAACCACGCCTTCACAGCCGTGGAGAATTGCTTCAAAGGTAGGATCGGCTTCATACAGTTCACAGACCACACCAGGTCTCACGAACGTGACTGCTGGTTCTGGCTACTGGGTTGAGACTTCGAACTTCGAAGACCAGAAGGTTGCCCTTGAGGGTCCGACTGGTCCTGGCGATGCACGACCAGGCCTGACCACGATCCCAACCGGCAACGGTTGGAACCTGGTTGGTGTGGTTGACCAGAGCCGTACGCAGACTCAGTCCGCTAACAAAGGTGCAACCCTTACACGACCGAATGCATCTGGAACTGGCGTAAACGTCACTTCCGGTACGTACTTCAACACCGTGAATAACGGTCGAGCGTACACATTCGACACCGTGACATCCAAGTTCCGTGAGTTGGTAAGTTCAGACACCGTAACCATTGGTTCAGGTATCTGGGTCTTCATCAGCCCTCAGAACAACGGACAGCTCCCGCACATCGTTCCGTAAGGACGACTGCTAGAGCAAGAACGTAATAACGGGCGCCCCCCTTCCGATGATTCGGGAGGGGGGCGTTCTGCTGATGCTGATACAGTTATTTTGAAAACTGAGCACGGGCGCTGGAGAGATGAGTATGAAAGCTAGACTGGCAGGGATGTTGATCGTGACCGCCGTTCTGGCAGGTCTGATCGCAGGGCTGGGAGAACGTGCCAACGCACAGGGCGAGATCCCAAAAATTCAGGCAATAACGTTGCACGGCGTCGTCACCATCTCAGGTGGCGTTGATCCCAACGGCATGACAATCACTGCAAGAATCGGTGAATGGGAATCTAAGCCTGCAGTCATCGGTGTGCCGAGAGATGGTGTCTTTACCGTTGAAAACAACTACCAGTTCATATTTGTAGATGCTCCTGTAGAACTTGCCGGGCAAGATATAGTTTTCTGGCTTGAAGATCAGGTACAGGCTGACGAAAAGACACCCTTCGCGTTCATCGACCAGTTCGGGAACCTCAAACTCGATTGGCCGTTGCCTCAGCTTCGCCAGTTGGACTTGAGATTCCCATTTGCCCCGGTTCCGACTCCCACACCGACTGAAATTCCGGCGTCGCCCACTGCGACTCCTGTAATTCTCGCCCCTACCTTCTACGAAGGCCGTGTCCGTGCAGGATCGATTCCACCACCAGATGGAACCCTCATACACGCCGTTATTGACGACTACGTGACTCCATTTGCCTCGGTGTTTGGCGGAGAGTACTTTCTTACTGTGGATCCTCTACAGGAGGGCTATGAAGGACGACCAGTCGAGTTCTTCATTGGTGAGACAAAAGCGTTACAGACCGATGTGTTCGAAGACGGTGTACGCCGCGAGAACTTCCTGTTGGTGTTCCCACCACTTCCAACACCGACTCCAGTGCCGACAGAGACCCCGACCCCGACCCCGACGCTTACACCAACTCCGACTCCCGAGCCGACCCGTACGCCGACACCGACGCCGACGCCGACGGTTGTGCCAACTGCAACACCGACACCTACGCCTATTGCGGACGTTCCAGCCACGGTGGCAGCGCAGGAAACTGCAACTGCTGTCGCTGATGAGGCGGCCATCCCAAGCAGTTCGTGTAGTGTGCGTAACGGCGGCCCCGCCAGCCTGGGCAACATTGCCCTGCTTCTGGCTCCGCTGGCGCTGCTTGTGTGGCGAAGGCTCGAACGGAACATTCGGTAACAATCAAAACGTTCGACTCATGTTTGAAACAGAATAGTGAACGAAACAGAAAAGCCCCTGCTACATGCAGGGGCTTTTCTATTGCAAATGCGGAAGTGGTTGCAAACTGCTCGGAACTACCGTTGCTGTAGAACTACTACCGAGCGCTCGTCAGGCAATCCACTTTTATTCACGGTCAACTTGGGTGTTGCCTCGAACTCCTTGACACCCAGCTCAGTCAGCAGCCGTTGCATCGCGGCACTCGGCTTGCCAGCCTCTGAATCGTATCCGGAAGGTACGATCATCTTAGGTTCCAGATTTCTGATCACCGCCGACATCTCGTCAGGTTCAAGACCCTGCGAATCGGTATTGATGATTAGGATGTCGACCTTGCTGATCTGTTGAACAGATTGAGCAGATGGCTGGTAACCCGGATTGCCAAGCGTGGCAACTTGAAGACCGTCTGCGTCGATGATGTAGACAGTGTTGATCTCTTTTGAAACTGCCGGATCATCGGCCGGGGTCGCCACTCCCCTGACACTAATTCCACCGATTTCATATTCACCTGGCCCGGCCAACACATGGTTGTCGCTGACTGGGTGGCTTGAACGCTCACCCTGACTGAAAATGAAAATCGTGTTCTCGTCCTCGAGATCAGACGGCCCAGGCAACTTGCCTTGATGATCGACTACCACAACACCCACGGAAGACTGAACTTCAAAAGTCGAATTTCCGAGCCAGCGAATTTCCATACAGATATTCCTCTTCGAGATCAACAGTACGCTACAAGGACGGATAAATTCCTGAACTGAAGCGCAGTTCAAATAGTAATTTAACTACGTACCCGCGAGAGCGTCAACGAAATTACCGACCAACACTGTGATGCCAGTTCAACACCAGGCCATAATCGTGGCAGTGGTGAACAAGCCACGTGCGATACCCCACAGCGAAACTCAGTCTCTACCTGACAATCTGGCTTAGATACGCCCCCATGCTTTCAATGCAAGAAGATTTCGTAATGTCAGATACCCAGACCACTCAATCTTCGCTAACGCCCAATCGTCTTCGTACTGGCCCCATGCCCAGTTCGGTTTCCAACTACCATCTTCAGATTGTGAATCAATCTCGAAATCAAGTTGGGCCTGTATCGCGTCACCAAGCTCTCTCGCCAACAGGCTTTCGGGGTTTTCAGCAAACGACAATGGACGGACACCATAAGCTTTCCAGTCATCAGCCGACCTACCGGTGACGAGATGAACACCACGATGTAGCCCTGGTAGCAATCTCTCGCCCACATGAGCCGGCGCCATCTCTGCCAATCTCGCGAAACACAGCATGGAATGAACCTCCATGCCGTCGGGTAGCTCATCGAAAGTTTCCAGAGCACTCTTGATTACCTTCTGGACAAATCCGTCAGTCGCCGAATCGTTGTACAGGTGAAGATAACCAGTAATCTCGGCTCCGGGGTTCGATCGCTGTAGTGCGGTCAGACCGACTCCGACCGGAGTGTAGTTCCACCACGGGGCGTGGGCATGTTCATCCACACCCGGGCCGGTAGGATCCCACCCAACGATCGATTCGTCATAGGTACGTTCGAAATACGTGATGCCGTCCCGCACCATCTGATGACTCGACGGTACGGACAGTTCCTCTATCACTTGAAACGCTACGGAACTCGTGATGCCGTCCCGCACCATCTGATGACTCGACGGTACGGACAGTTCCTCTATCACTTGAAACGCTACGGAA
Source organism: Chloroflexota bacterium (assembly GCA_024275195.1). Lineage (GTDB taxonomy): Bacteria > Chloroflexota > Dehalococcoidia > Lucifugimonadales > Lucifugimonadaceae > Lucifugimonas. The sequence goes on from JAJRZP010000105.1 coordinate 16,029, forward strand.
CTGACGAACGGCGATGAGTGCGGCATGCGCACGTCGGGTTCAACACCATGACCGAAGCCTCCGTCTTCGTTCTGGAACTTTCCAAGTTCCTTCAAAACGCTCGCTACGGTTCCCGATCCAAAATGGTATTCGAACTGCGCTCGCTCCAGTGGGCGCGCACTCGTTGCTATGAATTCCGCAGCCCTGTCAAACGCGCTCGTCAGCAGCAATGTCATTCCCGAATTCCATTCGTGTCCACTGAGTCATCATCTTTCTAACAAAAACTTGCGCCGGGTTTCGATTCATCATGCCCCGATAGCCGTTGACGCTCGGGAAAACTGCATGCTAACTTCTCAAGGTTCAATCACTTACCGCGTGTGTCATCACGCGGGAACGATTCTTCGCCGAGCAAAGCATGCCAACTCTGACAGCTAGAAAACGAGAAATCCTACAATTCATCGTTTCTGAACACGTTCAGACGGCGTCTCCTGTCGCGTCGAGTACGGTTGCACGATCTACGAATCTCAACGCGAGCCCCGCTACCATCCGGAATGAAATGGTTGCGCTGGAAGAGGATGGTTTCATCCACCGCCCTCACGTTTCTGCCGGAGGTGTCCCGTCAGATCGAGGTTACCGGCAGTTCGTAGCAGCCCTGAACCCTGAGGCGACATTGAACTCGAACGTCACCGCGCGTATCGATCAAGAATTCGCTGCCGTTCAAACCCATGTCGAAGAATGGGTTGAGTCGGCATCTGAAATTCTCGCCGGACTCATGGACACCCTGGCGTTCACGACCTTTCCGCACGCGGCTCCAACGCCGGTGAAGAGTGTCGAGTTACTGCGTTTGCAGGAAATGCTTGTAGTGGTAATCGTCGTCCTGCAGGAGGCCAGCGTCTACAAACGGATAA
>JAJRZP010000106.1 GCA_024275195.1 Chloroflexota bacterium
GACGGAAATGCATTCAGCGGCGTAGCAGTGGATGGATCGACCGCGTTTATCGCAACGATGACAGGGACGTTGTACGCAATCGATGTTTCCGATGTCGATAATTCCGCCAGCCCTGAGAGCCGCATCAAGTGGACTTTCAGCGCTGAGGGTGCTCTCGCAGGTCCGATACTCGCCGACAAAGGCAGCCTGTACTTCGGCGATCTGGCAAGCAATGCGTACAAGTTAGATTCGAATTCACGATCTGCCACTTCACCCCAGTCAGAAGTTAATACCGGTAGTGGCGAATGGAAGTTCGACACAGGTGCCTGGGTGTGGGCGAAGCCGATTATCGAGGACGGTGTCGTCTATATTTCTGCCCTCGATGGCTCGATATTCGCGATTGACGATTCAACTGGCTCTGAAAAATGGTCGGCGTCGATAGATGGCCAGATCGTCTCATCGCCAACCCTCTTCGACCGGAAGCGTGGCGATACACGTGAGCGAGCACTTGCGGTGCCTTCGGGCGAGAAGAATGTCTGGGTGATTTCAGTGATCGATGGTCGAGAGCTTGGAGTTTTTGTGACTGATGAACCGGTCAAATCGACTCCACTGGTTTATAACGACAATCTTTATGTCCATGCTTTGAACGGTGATCTCAAGTGGTTCTCAGTTGACGATACGACCCTGAGAGGGTGCGTCAGCCTGAAAGATGGTGCGCGATGCGACTAATCACCAGCATCACTCGCCGTTCTTCTAGAGGGGAGGCCATCTAGTGGAGATATTTGGCATCCTCTGGCTGGAAGTGATCATGCGGCCGATGATCAACATCCTCGCGCTGTTGTATCAAGTGCTGTTTTCGAACTTTGGGCTGAGCATCATCGTCTTCACGATTCTCATTCGGCTGGCAATGATCCCTCTGACCGTGCGGCAGACTCGCCAGATGAAGAAGATGCAGAGCATTCAGCCGAAGTTGAAGGTGATTCAAGAAAAGTACAAAGGGAAAAAAGGCGACGACCGTCGTCAGATGTCAGCGGAGACGATGGGTCTCTACAAGGCTGCCGGTGTCAGCCCTGTCGGCTGTCTTGGTCCGATGATTATCCAGATGCCGATATGGATCGGCTTCTATCGAGCGATTCTACGCACGATGCCTTCTACCCCCGAAGGAATGGCGAACCTATCGGGCCTGTTCTATGGCTGGAACCCGGCAATCACCGCGGTTCCGTTCGATAGCCAGTTCCTGGGTATCTCTCTGGTAGATCTGGTATCTGCAGCCGCACTTCCATGGAACTACGCACTGCCGGTACTTGTTGGTGCATCAATGTTCCTTCAGCAGAAGATGACCACGAACCCGACGACAGACCCACGACAGAGACAGACCAACCAGATGATGCTCTGGATGATGCCGATTATGTTTGGCGCATTCACATGGCAGTTCCCTGCGGGGCTGGCTGTCTACATCCTGTTCTCAAACGTTATTGGTGTAGTTATTCAGTACTACGTCAGTGGCAAGCAACCAATTGAACTATTCGGACGATCGTTCCTCGGTACCGAAGCGAGCAAAGCCGAGCGAGCAGCACAGCTTGCAGCCGTAGCCGCCGGTACGAGCGCACCGAAACCCGATCCGGAGGAGCCAGACTCAGATGACCAGAGCACGGAAGTACTCAGGAAAGACAGTCGACGAAGCGACCGAAATCGCGCTCGCCGAACTGGACGCCGAACTCGAAGACGTCGAAATAAAGGTAGTTAGCACCGGACGGTCAGGCATACTCGGCTTCGGTGGGGAACCTGCCGCGATCGAAGTTTCACTCCTCAGCGAGAGTGGTTCGTCGGACGACGACGAATTCGAGGATGCTGTCGACGATCCTCAACAGGCCTCCACAGGCCCGGATGCTGATGCTGGATCCGAGCAAGCACCTGCACGCGGGCGATCTAGAAGCAGAAATCGAAACCGTGGTCGCGGCCGAGGAAGAGGTGACCGTAATCGTGACAAAGATCAGCCGCGCGAGACAGTAGCTGCTTCCGCCGCCGAACAAGGTCAACAGGATGATTCTCAAGAAGAAGGACGTTCGCACAGTCGTCGCAAAAACAACAGGCGAAGCCGCGGAGATCAAGACGGACGAGCGCCAGAACGTTCTGCGGATGACCGTGGTGAGCGACCTGCCCGAGTTGTTAGCGAGGAACGTGCTGCAGATTCTCAGCCGATAATCCGGGAGAAAGATGAAGAGGCAGAACAGCTCGTTTCTGAGCTTCTCGACTACTTCCTCGGTGCGATGGGTGTCGTGGCCGACACCTACGTTCGCGAGGATGATGAAGATGGCTCAATGACCTTCGAGATCGAAGGTCAGGATGCCGGGTTGTTGATCGGACGACGCGGTGAAACGCTTCAGGCGCTGCAGTTCCTCATCCGTATGGTCACCAACCGCCAACTGGGTCGAAAAGCCTACGTAGTGATCGATATCGAAGACTACCGTGAACGTCGCGTTCAGATGCTACGTCGTCTTGCCCGTAGAACCGCCGGGCGTGTAGGTTCGAGCGGTCGTGAAGATAGCCTTGAGCCGATGTCGCCTGCTGAACGCCGAATTGTTCATATGGCACTCGCCGGACATCCCGATGTGCGTACCGAGTCCGAGGGTGAGGGCAACCAGCGCCGGGTAGTGATCTTCCCAAATTAGTTGTCGATGGCACGCTTCCTGCGTCATCATGAAGCGTGCCTGCGTTGTGGGGAGACCGAAACCGCTGGAACTCAGTTTCTCGTAGCTAGAGAGGGAGAAACGTTGTCACAATCCAGATCGGTGGAGCGGGTTGTATTGTTCGTTGGTCGGCCATCACCCAAGAGGTTAAGCTTCGGGGTGTATGGGCTGGTGTCGATCCAAAGCGTAGACCACCCCTCAACCTGAGCAACCTTCAGGAGTCGTTAACAATGTCCCGATCTCCGTCGTTTGTAGCACTTGGCCACCTATCGTTTGACGTAAACATCGTTGACAACGGATCGCCGAGCAGTCACATTCCCGGCGGTGCGGCAACCTATGCAGCACTGACGGCTCAGAAGCACGGAATATCAACCGGGGTTGTGACGTCGATTGGTGACGACTACCCGGTAAACGAAATTCTGGCCGGAGTAGATATTCAGATCGTGAAGAGCGAACACACCGCCACTTTCGCGAACTACTACGACTCGGGCGAACGCACACAGGTGCTCATGGCTTCAGGGAGCCGCATCTCCAGTGCCTCGGTACCGGAAAACTGGTTGAAGCCCGAGATACTTTTCGTCGGGCCGTTGCTCCATGAGTTACCGACCGATTGTGTGAACTGGTTCGAACCGAAACTATCCTGTCTTGTCCCGTCGGGCTGGCTCCGTCGTTGGGGTCCCGATGGCGCGATTTCGCATGCTGCCTCACTCCCACCATTTCGAGGGAAGAAGTGGGATGTAATCTGCATTTCGGAATCTGAGATTCGAATGCTACCCGAACAGCAATTATTCGATCTTGGAGAGATCGTCTGCGTTACTCAAGGGGCAGCAGGCTCCAGAATCTGGGCCAACGGACAGTGGATACGGATACCTGCCGTGCCGGCGGATCCTGTTGATTTCACTGGAGCCGGAGATGTATGGGCAACCGCGTTCGTACTCGCACTCAGTGAAGGTGTTGAAGTTGAGCAGGCGGGGATCTACGCGTCGACCGCATCGGCGATATCGATCGAGTCAATCGGTCTCAACGGCTGTCCATCGCGAGAAGAAATTGAAGCTCGTCAGGCTTGAGTCGTATGAGCTTCAGGCTGCTTCGAGAGCTTCCATTGCCGCTCCCTTGTTGAGCAGATTTCCTGACTGCCGCCACACGACTTCCCCATCGGTTCCGATCACAACGAAGGTCGGTGTCGAATACGCACGATAGTCTCGTATCAGTTGCGATGCGATCGGATCCTCGACGTTCAACTTCAGAAATAGCACTTCGTCTCCAACCTCGCCTTGCAAACTCATCACTATCGGCTCGGATGCGAGGCATATCACGCAAGTGTTTGAGAAGAACTCAAGAAAAACTGGTTGGCCGGATGCAATAACAGTTTTGGCCTCGGCTTCGCTTGCGACACTGCTGTCACCCGGCTGGAGAGAGAGTACGACGACGATGGCGAGGATGCCGGTGATCGAGTAGATCGGGATTCGTTTCCGCCAGCTTTTGATTGGCAGCAACGCGATCATTGCGATGAGGAATCCCGGCACGGCAATGTAGATCGAGTACTGGGCTAATAAATCGAACAATCTTGATCCTTCGGCGTCAGGCAGGAAATGCCAGTGTAGTTATCGATACGTTCATTTGGATTCGAGAGATTGAAAATCGGCGCGTACTTGCGGATTTCGACCCCAATTATTACTTTGACGAACTACGATCAGGGAATTTTCCTTCTTGTGGCGTTAAGCGTTCGGTAGAGGACTATGCCTGTGTGAAATTTTTGTTCACGCCTAACGACGTACCGAGAGGGACTTGAACATTATCCTAAATGCCAATCGAACTTATCCAGCGGCATTGATCCCTCAACGACCGTTTCGGCGCACAAGGCATTCGCCCTCGGATGTCGAAAATGCCCGATCAGGCAATCGAACCTACTGCGTACCCTGTTCCAGTGCAGGCCCGTTCAACAGCGCACCAAGGGAATGGTCGGACTCCAGTTGCCCATCTAGTTCCAGCCGGTGAGTACTCAACGTAACGTGATTGTGGTCGCAGGTGGCTTTTATCTGTTCGAATCTTTCGGCTGATGTATTCCCGAAGAGGATCAACACGGGCAGCACGTGCCTGCTGTCTGCCTTGAAGATTGCAGCCTGATACCAGAGTGCCTGCCTCAGACCATCGGACCAGGAATCGGCACGTTCAATCTCGATCACGTGAGTGGGGAACCTTGCGCTATACCCGATAAGGAGGTCGGCGCGTTCTTTCCCCGTCCACATCTGAGCCTGTTCAATGGCGTTGATGCCAGCCAGCCGGAAAATACGTGTGACTTCTTCCTGTATCTCAGCTTCCGCTCTTTTCGGAATGCCCTGGGCTGCATCGAAGCCCTTCATGATCCCGTCTTTCAACGTGGCGTGCGAAAGATTGAACTGCGATTCCCATGCTGAATAAAGCGCAGATTTTCGTGAATTGCTCAGTTGCGACCATCGTGACGCTTCCGCTTCCCGGTGAACCGTAGCCACCACGATTTCACGCTCCTCGCTGGAAAGTTCGGTCAGTGTGCGAGTCATTACTTCTTGCCAGATATTACGGTTGGAGGCGGCTTGAATTTCGTGCCGGAGGCGTGCGCTGAAAGACGCTGCTTCGCAAGCTCGATGTACTCAGTCGATACGTCATAACCGACGAAATGCCGACCGGTCTTTACAGCAGCGAGCGCAGTGGTCCCGGTTCCCATGAACGGATCGAGCACAACTTCATCCGAGAAGGTATACAGCTCAATGGCCCGCCGCGGTAGCTCTTGCGGGAATGGTGCGGGGTGCCCGACCTGTTTTGCCGACTGTGGAGCGAATTCCCACACGCTCTTCGTGAATTCAAGAAATTCGTCTCTGGTGATCGTCGGGATGCGATCAGCAATGGGTTTACGCCCAAATGGAGGTTTCTGGAAGACGAGAATGTATTCGTGGGTGTCGCGCAGGGTCGGGTTCGAAGGAGACATCCAACTGCCCCATGCGGTCGAAGTACCGGCACCTGCCGACTTGTTCCAGATAACCTCGCCGCGCATGTGGAAGCCCGCGTGGGCTGCTTGCTCAATGATGTAGGCGTGAAGTGGTATGTACGGCTTCCGCCCCAAATTGGCGACGTTCACCAACGCTCGTCCGCCATCGACCAATACCCGGAACGTTTAGTGCATGACGTTGCCGATCAACTGCATGTACTGCTTGTGTGTAAGGTCGTCGTCGTAGTCCTTGCCAACGTTGTATGGCGGCGAAGTGACCATGAGGTGAACCGACCGGTCGGGAAGTTCGGCCATCTTCTCGCTGGAATGTGCGATAAACGAATCCAGAACGTCCGTCGGAACCGATTGCTCGGGCTCTGGCTTCTTGTCCAGACTTTCCCTGTCTTCTGGCTGGAGTGCGCGTGCGTAGTACTCGGAAGAGTCGTGACTGAATCTTCCGTTTGTCCCGAAGGATGAGGTACTGGTAGGGCGCTGCTTTGGAACAGGTTTTGATCGACGTGGCATCTTAGAATTAGGATGCTAGCAGTTGACGCGCGCGAGCGCGAATCAAATTAGACACTGACGTCGTGATTGCCACGTTGTTCTTGCCTCGCGACGCGTAGTGACTTCTAAAACGCTCCGCGTTGTCCGATCTACTCAGTCGCCTGATCGACGATGCTGATGAGATCGACCGCTTTTCTGGACTCATCCTCGCCCTTTGCGCTGATACCTTCGTCGAACATCTGAATGCAGAATGGGCAGGAGACAGCGACCGTTTCAGCATCAGTTTCGAGGAACTGGTCGGTGCGCATGTGATTTACACGCTCGCCTTCCTCTTCCATCCACATCCTGCCCCCCCCGGCACCGCAGCAGAACGATCGCTCCTGGTTGCGATCCATCTCGACGAAATCCAAACCGGGTATTGAACTCATGATCTCTCTGGGAGCGCCGAACTCGCCGTTGTGACGTCCGAGATAGCAAGAGTCGTGGTAGGTAACGGTCCCGATCTTGCCGATCCCAGCCTCGGTCGGCTTTAGCTTGCCCTCTTTCAGCAGTTCGCCAACGAACGCTGTGTAGTGGATGACATCGTAGTTTCCGCCGAGTTGCGGGTATTCGTTCTTGATCGTGTTGAAGCAGTGAGGGCAGGTCGTGATGATCTTCTTCACGTCGTACTGCTTGAACGTTTCGATATTCGTTTCGGCCTGTACCTGGAACAGATATTCATTCCCCAGACGACGAGCTGGATCGCCTGTGCAGGTCTCTTCATCGCCCAGAACTGCGAAATCGATTCCAGCTTTTTTCAGCACCGATGCCATCGAGCGTGTTGTATCGACCCCACGTTGAACCAGCGCACCCGAGCAACCAACCCAGAAGAGAACCTCTGATTCTGGCTTCTCGGCGAGGGTGGGTATATCGAGGCCGTCCATCCACGTTGTTCGAGTGAGAGTTGTGCCTCGCCACGGATGTCCACGCTGTTCGATTGACTGCAGAGCCGAGAGGGCAGTATCTGGC
>JAJRZP010000107.1 GCA_024275195.1 Chloroflexota bacterium
AACACCCCGAGGGTCTTTTCCTTCGATCACATGGAACAGGCTTGCGACTGCGTCATTTCCGGCGGGGGCGATACCGCTGATGCCCTCATCGGTGTCGATCCAGAGGATCGCCATGTCCATGAGATCGTCACCTGCGGGGAAGTTTGCATCACCGATTGCTCTGTCTAGCTGTTGGGTGAACTTCTCTATTCGGTATCCGGTAATTTTCATAATTTGGTTCTTGAAGTGTTGAACTGATGCTGATTGTGATTGCGGGTAGCTACTGTGTCTTCGAACCGTGAGCCGGCACGTAGTGATCACCATTTACTCCCGACGCAGCGGCTGCGGCCTCATCTTTGGTGGGCGGGTTGTCCCAGAGGCCAGCACCCGGGCGGCGACCGAACGGCGAGGGGCCCGCGGAAGCTGTAACTTTCTCAACTTTGTGCTTCGCGAGCGCTTCGGGGTCGAAACTCACTCCAGTTCCCGGTTGATCACCGCAGACCGCCCAGCCATCGACGATCCTGATATCGGATGTCATCACACCGTCGTCCGGAGTCGCATTCTGTGCTTCAAGCGTCAGAAAATTGGGTATGCACGGGGCAAGTTGTGCGTTCATGTTGCCCGGAGAACCGCCAAGTGTAATCGGCAGTTCGAACCCGTAGGCAGCATCCGCCAACTGTAGAGCGCAGGTAATCCCGGTCATGCCATGACTAACTTGAACGACATCTGCCGAGCGATTGTGGAAGTAAGGGAGGAAATCGCCGAGCGTATCGAGGTTCTCACCGGCACAGACGGGCGCCTTGATCTGATCAGATATTCGTCGAAGCCCGAGGAAATCCCACCGGCGCGCCGGTTCTTCGACCCACGCTATGTCGTACTGTTCTTCCATCTCTCGTACTTTTCGAATCGCCATCTTTGGGCTCCAGACCTCGTTGGCATCGATGTACAAAATTGGATTGTCCGTGGCTCTCTCGAGTCCTTTTTTCATTCGACCGATCCGCCGTAGATCTGCATCCTGATCGAGGCCGACCTTGAGCTTGCCGCCAGTGAAGCCCCAGTTGCTCGCCATCATTCCGTACCAGTCTTCGATCTCGTCGTCTGAAAGCGGTGAGTCGATGCCAGATGCGTACACATGAACCTTAGGATTCGAGCCGCCAAGCGTTTTCCAGAGCGGTTCATCGTTTGCCTTTGCCTTGAGATCCCAGAGTGCGACATCGAGTACTGCGATAGCGTCGTTCACCACGCCATCGTGACCCGCCTTGAACGCCCGGTCGACCATCCTCTTCCAGAGACCGGTTACGTGCCGAGGGTCTTCACCAATCAACATGCCCTCGACCATAGATCGAATCTGTGGTCCGGCACCGCCACCACCAAACGAGATCCCTGTGAGGCCTTCATCGGTGAATAGCTCGAGGACGTTTGAACTTCCACGGATTCGACCTGACGGTGAGTTTGCGTCACCGGTACGTCGGCTCAGTGGGAATTCGTAAATGGTCGTCGCGTAACCGGTGATCTTCATCGTTGTTCCGAGGGTTGAGATTTCTTGGAAAATATGTCTGCAAATTCGTCCGGCAGGTCATGACAACGGTACCGGCTGCCCGAGTTTAGGCATGGTGTTCTTAGCGGTCAACAGTCCAGCGACGATGAAGTCGCCAGATGAGAGCGAGAGTCTGATAAAAATCACCCAAAATCTGCACCGATTGCAATCTGACGCCAATCGTGACGATTAAGTACCGTTGATCCACTGATAGAAGTCGTTCAGGGAGATGGCCACCCAGAACCCTGGACACCGCAACACTTTTCCGGAGTTCGAAATGCGCCGCCAGTCACTGATCGCTCTTATAGCCGTCACCGTATTATTTGTTGGAGCAGCGTTACCTGCCCGAGCTGCAGACCCTATTGGCGAAAACGGCGTTATGGTTATTCTGCTTGATGAAGGGGCATCCCCGGTCCAGCGTGATCTTGATGCTGCTGAAACTGCCGTTTTGACCATTGCGCGTGGCACAACTGCTGGCACGATCGCCGCGGCGTCATACGGTGTGAAGATCAACGAGATAGTTACTGCCGAATCTGGACCAGCGGGTATTCGGCTCGTTGATGACATCGTCACGACCATACGTTCGATGGAGATCGGACCGGCACGCTCTGATCAGTTCGCCGTACTGACCGATACATTTGCATTCCTCACACGAATCGACGCAGTTCCGGGATCTCGAGTGGCCCTGGTGACATCGGGTCGAATTCTCGGCGAATCGGAGAACACGCGGGAACGACTACGCAGTGTCGCCGATCTATTTGCATCCGAGGGCTGGGTGATCGATGTGGTGACGCTGCCTTCAGCCGAACCTGTTCTGCGTGACCTTATGAGTGGGCTATCGACCAAATCGGACGGTGTCTTCTATGACACGGGTACTGCTCTGGGAGTTGCGACTCTTTTCGAGAACTACTCGTCGCTCACACTCGAGAGCGCTATGGACGTTGAGATGCGAGACAACTCAGCTTCGATCGTGAATCTCGATATCGCGCCGCACACGACTGAGTTCACGACGGTGTTTGTTCGCCAGCACGAGCAGGTAGATGTCGCGGTGTTCTCGCCGAACGGCACGCGTGCCGCTGCCGAGATGGAGAACGTCGATATACGTGAAACTCCCTCGGCAGTTATCGTACGAATTCTTTCACCAGTTCCTGGGAACTGGAGCCTACAGGGAATTGGGCCGGCCTCGAAGCTGGTGGCAAGCGTGGATATCGATAATCCGCTTGTACTTCGCCTGATTGAGCAACCACCTTTGCCGGTTGGAGAAGCCGCCATCATCGAAGCGGCAGCTTTCAATGGCGAGTCGCCTCAACTGCTCTCCGGTGCCGAAATAACTGCCACTATCAAGAAAGCCAGCGGTACGACCGAAGTGGTCGCGCTGAACGACGTGGGAGAGAACGGTGACAAGTTTGCCGCCGACGGCATCTACTCAGTTCAACTCAGCGCACCAAAGTCGCAGGGTATCAACGAAGTTTCACTGCAACTTTCGTGGACTGGCTACTCGGCGACTCTACGAAGTTCCACAGCATTCCGCAGTGAGTCGTTCCCAACTCTCAGTCTCGTGGAGGTCAACGACGTAGAGACCACCGCCGGGAAATATTCCACGGTCGCCAGAGTTCAGGTCCGTGCCGGCGACTATCCGTACCTGATCAGTCCTGGCGACATTACAGCGGTTCTGACCGGCAGCACCGGTCAACTCGATGCTGTTGTACTTGCTGTGGAAGAACCAGAGCCAGGGTTGGCATGGGAATTTGATATCGCAGCCATAATTCCAGAGTCCGGCGCATACGAAGTTGAAGTCGTACTCGACAGCATCTTTGAGGGTCGCGCGTACACGCGAACCGCACCGATAGCGACCTCATCTGCTCTGATAGTAGAAGAACCAGCGTTGATTCTCGGTCTGCCAGTCTGGATTTTCATTGTCGTTGGTGGGCTGTTGATACTCACAGCCGGATTCACACTCTGGGTTGGGCGCAAAACACCTCCATTCGGGTACATCGTGGATGATGCAGATCGAGTGGTTGTCGATTTTCCACGCTTGAGCAGAAGCCTGTACAGGCGATTGCTGTCGAGGAACAAGGTTGATGTATCGGAAGTGGCTGATCTGCCGTTTACAGGTGGATACTTCAAGTTCAACGGTAACAAAGTCAAGTTGATCCACAAGCGGGCTATCGGCGATCCATCGATGCGAGTGAATAGCGCACCGGTCGGACGTGAAGTCGAACTTGGTGAGAATGTTTGGCTGGGGGTCGGTGGTCGACTCCTCACGTTTCAGAACGAATCTTCCAGAATCGTAAACGAAGAATCCGCAGAATCAGGAGACACTGTGATCGGCGATCCAGCACCGGTTCCATCGCCTGGAGATTAGGCACGGCGAAACGCAAACTGATGCTAACTAAATCGGGCCACTCACAACGAGTGGCCCGATTCTTTATCGACAATCTGTAGCCGAAAGCTACTTCTCGTTGATCACGATCGTCTCGATGAGATCACCTGGGTTCGGATCGCTCATCGGGTCTCGTTCACGTATCGCCTTCACGACATCCATGCCGCTGATGATCTTGCCGAAGACTGAGTGCCGCCCATCGAGATGTGGTGTGGCACCGAGCGTGATGAAGAACTGGCTACCATTGGTTCCGGGGCCGGCGTTGGCCATCGAGAGAACACCTTCGGAGTCGTGACGCAACCTCTGATTGAATTCGTCTCCAAAACGATAACCGGGTCCACCGGTACCGGTTCCCTCGGGATCTCCGCCCTGAACCATGAATCCGGGAATTACACGATGGAATGTGGTTCCGTCGTAGAACTCGGATCGCGCAAGGTTAATGAAGTTCTCCACTGTCAGTGGTGCGTCGCTGGCGTACAACATTATTTCGAACTCACCACGCTCGGTCTTAAACGTGGCTGTGTACGACTTCGAGCTATCGAGTTCCCCGGTTGGTGGTGCTAGATCGGCCATAGTTTCTCCTGTTGAAAATTCGCACTTGCCGTCTTACCGGCAGGTTTTCGTTGTTAGTTTTCAGTGATGATGATTGTCTCGATGATGTCACCGGGAGTCTGGGCAGTCGCTGGGTCCCGTACCGAGATGCTCAGTACATTGTCGAGTCCTTCGATCACTTCACCGAACACGGTGTGCACATCGTCGAGATGGGGTGTGGGTACGAACGTGATGAAGAACTGGCTGCCATTGGTGTTTCTGCCCGAGTTGGCCATCGAGAGAATCCCTGGTTTATCGTGTCGGCGCGTGGCATCGAATTCATCTCGGAAACGGTAACCGGGCCCGCCAGCACCGGTGCCTTTCGGATCACCACCCTGAGCCATAAATTGTGGGATGACCCGGTGGAACATAGTGCCGTCGTAGAAACCGATTGTGGCGAGGTTGATGAAGTTCTCAACGGCCAGCGGTGCCTCATCGTCGAAGAGCAGCACCTTGAATTCGCCAGCCTCAGTTTTGAATGTTGCGGTGTACGTCTTAGACGTGTCGAGCGCACCTGAAGGCGGTCGAGGGTCGTCACCGGGCACCAGCATCGTTGCATCGCTATCTACGTTGCCCCCAATTGTGGGGACCAGCGTCGGCGCAGGGGTAGAAGTGGGGTCGGGTTCGTTTTCACCGCATGCAGCGAATATGAGAGGTGTGATTGTCAGCAGTGCAATTAGTGTTAGCAGCCGTTTCATTCTGATCTCCACGAGTGGTTTGGTGCAATCTAACGTTGCCCCGAGCTTAAAATTCACAAGCCGAAAAGTATATCCAACAACTTCGTGGAACAGTCGTGTTTCGGCTGTCGCTGGCGATTGTGGCTCTTATAATGTCCGTTCATGCCAGCAACTGTGAACGAACCCAAAATGCCTACCGATCAGCTCTCAGGCGCACGACTGCTTGAGCTTTATCGCACGATGGTCTTGAGTCGACATCTCGACGAGAGAGTCTGGCTGCTAAATCGACAGGGGAAAGCAGCGATAGCGGCTTCAGCACAGGGTCACGAAGCGGCACAGGTCGCCTGTGTTGAAGCCACGGATCCATCGAAAGATCACTATTTGATCTACTACCGACAGTTCACGGCAATGATCGCCCTCGGCACTGAGCCGGAAGAGATGTTGCGCGGCTTCCTAGCGAAGGAAGCTGACCCGATGAGTGCTGCGCGGCAATTTCCGCTGCATGGCGCCCACCCTCGAGTGGATTTATTCAACTTCTCGAATGTGATTGCGACGCAGCTTCCCCAGGCTGCGGGGGTTGCGCTGGCGGACAGGCTAAAGGGTTCAGATGCTGTAACTATCGTTTATTTCGGCGACGGAGCATCGTCACAGGGGGATACGCACGAGGCGATGAACTTCGCCGGTGTGCACAAGCTGCCTGTGATCTTTTTTTGTGAAAATAATCGGTACGCGATATCGGTTCCACTTGAGAAACAGATGGGTATCGAGAGCGTTGCAAGCCGGGCTGCCGGGTACGGATTCCCCGGCGTTCAAGTGGACGGAACGGATGTTGTTGCGGTTCACGAGGCGACGAAAGCCGCAGTAGAACGGGCTAGGGCAGGGGATGGGCCGACGCTGATCGAGGCGGCGGTCGAGCGTCTGCTTCCGCACACGACAGATGACGATCACACCCGATACCGCTCCGCCGATGATATCGCCCGGATGGCGGAACGCGACCCAATTCGCATACTTTCCGATTTATTGAAGCGACGGGATCTGTTGTCTGTAGATGAAGACGAAGAGATCCATTCCTTGGCCAAGCAACGTGTCAACGTCGCAACCGACGCTGTCGATGCGGAACCGTACCCCGGCACTGAGACGATGTTCGACCACGTAGTGGATATTTCGACCTATGATTCCGGGGGAAATTCCTAATGCCGGAACTGACCGTCATCGAAGCAGTTCGCGAAACGATGCAGGCTGAGATGCGTCGTGACGAAACCGTAATCGTCCTCGGTGAAGATGTGGGCAACCGTGGTGGTGTATTCCTTGCGACGGATGGGCTCATTGAGGAGTTTGGCGAAAGTCGGGTTATCGATACCCCTCTGGCGGAGTCTTCCATCTGTGGTGTAGCGCTTGGTGCCGCCGTCAACGGCATGCGCCCGGTTGCTGAGATTCAGTTCGCCGATTTCGTATGGCCGGCGATAAATCAACTGGTTGGAGAAGCATCCAAAGTGCGATACGGCACAAATGGTGCGAAAACGGCACCAATGACGATTCGTGTGCCATATGGTGGGGGTGTCAGAGGGGGCCTGTATCACTCGCAGAGCATTGAGGTACTATTTGCCCACACGCCGGGTCTCTCCGTGGTGGCTCCTGCGACTCCGTACGATGCAAAAGGACTGCTCGCCAGCGCCATACGAGCAAACGACCCAGTTATCGTGCTTGAGCACAAGCGCACCTATCGCCTCGTTAAAGGGGAAGTACCGGCAGAAAGTTACACGATTCCGATCGGCAAAGCTGAAATCAAGCGACCGGGTTCCGATCTGACAATCGTGACCTATGGATTGATGCTGCACTATGCGTTGAACGCAGCCGAAATGGCTGCGGAGAATGGGATCGACGTCGAGATTCTCGATCTGCGCACACTGCGCCCGCTCGATGCGGACGCCATCGCCGAATCAGCCTCAAGGACAGGCAAGGCGTTGATAGTTCAGGAAGATACACCGGCAGTTAGCATTTCCTCCGAGGTCGCAGCGATCATCGGCGAGCGTTGCTTTTTCGACCTTGACGGTCCAATCACCCGACTGGGACCACCCGAACTTCCCCCGATGCCATTCTCCCCGGTACAGGAAGCGGCTTTTATGCCTTCACCGGAGAAAATTCTTACAGCAATCATGAAACTCGCAAAGATTTAACCATGTCTTTCAAGATTGAACTGCCTCACGTCGGTGAATCGGTGACTGAAGCAATGATCGGCAAGTGGCTGAAAACCCCGGGTGACAGAGTGGAGAAATACGACCCACTGGTTGAAGTCATTACCGACAAGGTAAGTATGGATGTTCCTTCACCTGCGACAGGGACACTGACAAAAATCCACGTTGAAGAAGGTGAAACGATCCCGATGGGGGCGTTAATCGCCGAAATGGACACAGAGGAAGAAGCTAACTCCGACGGTGCTGACTCAACGACTATCACACAAGCATCTGGTTCACCATCTGCAAGCCGAATCGGAACCCTTGTGCAGGGGGCAAACGTCGGTCCAACCGGTGGCGAGTTCGTCGACACCAGCCTTTCGACGCGTGAAACGATCCCGGTTACCTCGGCCGGTTCAACAACACCGGGCTCGGTAAAACGTCAAAAAGGATTCTCCCCGGTCGTCACCAGATTGGCGACTCAGCATGATGTTGATCTCAGTTTGATAGTCGGCACTGGGCTCGGTGGGCGGGTGACGAAGAAAGATGTGCTGGCGGCAGTCTCATCCGATGGGTCGGGTGGGACATTAGAGATGGCGTCCGTTCCATCTGCCTCAGATGAAGATGTAATTATCGACCCCACACCGATTCGACGTATCATCGCCAACCACATGGTCAAGTCGATGTCAGAAATCCCACATGCATGGTCTGCCATCGAAGTTGATGTCACAGGGATGGTCGAGTGGAGAGCGGCCAACAAAGTGACATTCGAGAGCAGTCACGGCGTACGACTCACCTATTTGCCGATTACGTTACAGGTAGTCGCTGATGCCTTGAACTCCAATCCGCGTATCAACTCGAGTTGGTCCGAAGGCAAGATTATTCTCAAACGAGCTATCAACGTTGGGGTAGCGGTCGCAACGGACGACGGTCTGGTGGTTCCGGTTGTCCATTCGGCAGCGGGAACGACGCTCGCTGATCTTGCCGGAAAGCTCGATGGTGTAGTAAATCGGGCGCGATCCGGGTCGATGACGCTGGATGACGTTCAGGGTGGGACATTTACCCTGAACAACACGGGTGCATTAGGTTCAGTTTGGGGCGGAGCCATTATAAATCATCCTCAGGCGGCAATTCTCACGACGGAGGCCATCGTCAAGCGCCCGGTTGTCATATCAAGCGATGGGAACGAGGCGGTCGTTGTGCGATCTATGATGAATATCTGCCTGTCGTTCGATCATCGGATCGTCGATGGTGCTGAAGCCTCTGCGTTTTTGCAGACGGTCAAGTCTGGTCTCGAAGCGATACATCTCGACTCTGATCTCAATTGAACGGCGCGGTAGTGAGATTTGAGGATAAAATTCGAGCAACCCTGCTTGGAACGGTCGACTACAACACTGCGCTGGCTCTCCAGCGTTCGGTGCTTGCAGACCGAAAAACCGGCGCGATTCCTGACACAGTTCTACTTCTCGATCATCCACATGTCGTGACGCTCGGGCGACGTGCTGATGATAGTCACCTGGTGACCGACCGCGCTGAACTGGTAGCAGCCGGTGTCGAAGTTGTCGAAACAGACAGAGGTGGAGAGGCGACTTACCACGGCCCCGGTCAACTAATCGGTTATCCGATCGTCGATGTGCGGGCAGCCGATCTTGGCCCTGTCACATATGTTCGGTTGTTGGAGAAAACGATCATCGAAGCACTGGCCTGCTTCGACATCGAAGCTCATTCGGTTGATGGAGAGTCGGGTGTGTGGGTAGGCGGGGTTCCAAACGAAAAACGTAAGCCAGATTCCAACCCGAAGGGCAAGAAGATTGCAGCTATCGGAGTACGAATATCGAGTGGTATCACAATGCATGGCTTTGCATTGAACGTATCTACTGATCTTTCATATTTCAAACACATCGTTCCCTGTGGAATGCCACAACTGCCATTCACATCTGTCGAACTTGAGACAGGGAGATCGGTTGCGTTGGAAGACTGCGCAAAGGTACTCACTGAGATGCTGGCTGAAAATCTTCGACGTGAATTGACCTGGATCGACGCTTCCGAAATAGCGACTCAGGGAATGCTTCTCAGTTAGCAATCGCTCGCAACATCGGAGTCAGGTCACACACCGGCTGGGTGTCGCCCCCAACGCTAATCACACCTTCATCTTTGATGATGGTTGTATCGAGACAACAGTCTCGCTTCACAGCTTTCGGAGCTGTTGTGTAAATAGAAGCGCGTGAGCAACGTCTACATTGGCGAATCCAGCAATCCCCGGTCTGATAAAACGGAATGAGCATCCAATTGTCGGGAAAGGTGCTTCTAAGGGTCACCTCCTTCAGCGCCTACCGTCGTTTGCTGCCGCTGCCACACTGGCTATGCTGCTTGCGATGACTCTGGCGACAGCCATCTCGATTCGAACAATCAACCAATCCCAGAGCAATCTCAGGTTTGAGGAGTTGGTCGACGGGGTCTCGCTCGAAGTCGAATCTGAATTCAGTAAAAGCTTGAGTGAACTCGCGGCAATTCGAGGGTTTCTTGAGGCTTCAGACTATGTAAATCTGGACCGGTTTAGAACGTTCGCGTCGGCTCTTGAACGGGAAAATTGGTCTGTCCATGCACTTGGGTTCATAAAGAAGGTCGACGCCGATGGCATAGCTGACTTCAATCGGATGATGTCGGCGCAGTTGGACGATGAATTCGATCTGGCGGCCAACGGTACCAAAGCGTATTACCTGCCAGTCGCATTCACGTACCCCGAAACACTTGGAATATTGAACCCAGGTGAAGACCTTGTTGATCATCCGCGCTACACATCAGTGATGAATCAAGCGGAAACAGAACGGAGGATCGTTGCGTCACACCCGATTCCTTCCGCATCGAATCCGCATGACCAGGCCGTTGTGCTTGTTTTCACCCCAATATTCGATCAGGCGGATGACCCTGCGGGTTCTACTAACCTGAGAGGATTCGGGACTGGTGTCTACAGAGTTGCCGACTTCCTCTCAGGCCCGGTCGAGCGAGCAGAACTCGGCGACGTTGAGTTTCGTGTTGTGGATATCGGCAACGACGGAGGGCAGCAAGAGGTGTTCCCGGTACCGAACGGAAAGACTGATGAAGAGTGGGCGGGTGGCATCACTCATGTGGTCGAACTGGATCTCGCAGGTCGTATCTGGCAGTTGCAGTTCAGTAAACCGGAAAAGTTTGGAATTACACAACTCGAATCCCAGATGTGGCTAATAGTGTTGACCGCAGGGCTGGTCATCACCGGACTCGCGACCGTGTCGATGTACTCGCTGATCGCAGGGCGTCAGTCTGTACAGTCGGATCTCACCCTGATGACCAGCCGTATGAACACACTGTTGGACTCAGCGCTTGAATCGATACTTTTGGTAGACGACAACGATCGAGTCGTATGGGCGAACCAATCGTACGCGAACGTGTTTGGATATAGTGACCCGGATTTCATCATCGGAACAGAGTGGGAGTCAACACGGACCGGCGTTGGCGTGAAGTTCAATAATCGCCGGAAGTTCATCCGTCGGCTCACTGAGATCAACAGCAATCGAGAACTGGCTGTCACCTCCGAAGATATCCAGATCACCGCCCCCGAGGCGCGGACACTGTCGATGACTTCCGCCCCCGCGACGGGGAGCTCATCTGAATATCTGGGACGTCTCTGGGTGTTTCGTGACGTAACTCAGGAGAGAACTGTCGATCGGTCTAAATCTGAGTTCGTATCGATGGTTTCTCACGAACTACGTACTCCACTGACATCGTTGACCGGATTTATCGAACTGGTTCTCGATGGCGCTGGAGGCGAGGTTAACCGTGAAACGGAGCGACTGCTTCAAAAGGCTCATACCAACGGGCTGCGCCTCAGCCGATTGGTTGCAGATTTGCTTGATATCTCACGATTCGAGGCAGGAAACCTCGGACTCGAATTCAGCGAACTATCGCTTCAAGGGCTGCTGACTGAACTGGTGGAATCGATGGCACTGCAATTCGAACAAAAACAGATCGATGTCAAACTAAAACTTCCTGAGAACATGCGAGCAGTTTGGGCGGATCGTGAACGCTGTGCGCAGATATTCTCTAACCTGCTCTCGAATGCTGTTCGATACACCCCGAATGGTGGAAGTGTCACCATTTCGGCCAAAATTAACGGCGACCAGGTTGAGGTAACCGTTCGCGATACAGGAGAGGGCATCAGACCCGAGAATCAGGCGAGAATTTTCGATAAGTTTGTCCGTATATCCAACAACGGTAAAAGACCACCCGGCAGTACCGGACTGGGTCTGGCAATCACGAAAACTCTCGCTGAAACCCAGGGTGGTTCTGTTCGGCTCGAAAGCGAGTACGGGAAAGGTTCTGCCTTCACAGTTGCACTCCCAGTCGCCGAACGCCCTGAGTAAGCCACTGTCCCTGCCTGAACTAATACCGGGTAGATGTCGCTCTGTTCATGTCTGATCCGTGACGGATCGACTGGCATCAGCAACGTCAGACGCTGTTCTAAGATGCAGTTTGAGTAAGAAACTCGAAGCTTCTGTATCGGTGAAGCCGCTGGTTCGTCCACATCGGTGGCATGCGACCGCGTTCAGTATCATCTGGAGAGAGCTTCTCTGGAGTTGTGGTCGCCCGGCTCAGGCGGCGGCGGAACGCTCCGAGTTGCTGAGCGGACGAACGTAGCGATAGCCAAACTCTCGGACAGTCTCGATCAGGTGCGGACGCTTGGGATCTTCCTCGATCTTGCCGCGTATGTACGAAATGTACAGCCTGACACTATCGGTCGAGGTCTCGCTCGAGTTTGCGCCCCATGCGAGATCAAGCAACTGGTTGTGGCTCAGTACCTGCCCCGGATGCTTGAGCAGTGCCGTTAGCAATCTGTATTCGAGCGGTGAGAGGGGTATCTCGTTCCCACGGACAGTTACCAGATGCGCTCGATGATCAACCGTGAGCACCGGGTCTGCATAGACCTGTTCGTCACGTTGGATAGCAGGCATCGAAGCCCGTCTGAGGTTCGCTTCGACCCTTGCAACAAGCTCGTTTTTCGAGAACGGCTTGACAATGTAGTCATCTGCGCCGACCTGAAGACCTTTTACACGGTGTGCTTCGGTTCCAAACGCCGTGAGGAAAATTATTGGAACGTCCGACATCTGCCGAATTCGTTCACACAACTCGAAACCGTCCATCCCAGGCATTTCAAGATCGAGCAGGGCAAGGTCAGGTCGTGCAGTGAAGAAGCTCTTCAACGCTTCCTCGCCACTCTCGGCAACTATGGTCTCGTAACCAGCCATTTCCAGACGAGTCTGAACGAGTTCTAGAATGTCTGGTTCGTCATCGACGATGAGAATCTTTGGGGACATAAATATTGACCGAATATCGCTCTTCTAGATGCTTCTTGTCGGTACATTGATTTTCCGTATGCCTTCAGATTAGATTTTTGCCGGGTTCACAACGTTCGTGTGAACCCTATGTTCGCCTACGTGTTCACATATGCTTTGATGTTCGTCCCTCAACC